>NZ_JBYCZS010000001.1:0-435283 GCF_057586355.1 Caulobacter sp. SRI_008 | reverse complement strand
TTCCTTCATGTTCCTGGCCCCGGCGCTCTACGCCGTGCACGCCATCCTGACCGGCGTCTCGATGGCGCTGATGAACCTGCTGGACGTGAAGCTGGGCTTCACCTTCTCGGCGGGCCTCTTCGACTACGTCCTCAACTTCGGCAAGGCCACGCACCCGCTCTTCCTGCTGCCGATCGGGGCGGTCTATTTCGCCGTCTATTACGGTCTCTTCCGGTTCTTCATCGTCCGCTTCGACCTGAAGACCCCCGGCCGCGAGCCGGAGGAGGAAGCCGCGCTCCTCAACGCCGCCCCGGCCCCCAGCGCCGGCGGCCGCGGCGCCGACTTCGTCATCGCCCTGGGCGGACCTTCCAACCTCGTCAGCGTCGACGCCTGCACCACGCGCCTGCGCCTGATCGTCGCCGACCAGAAGGCGGTCGACGAAGCCCGCCTCAAGGCCCTGGGCGCGCGCGGCGTCGTGCGTCCCTCCGACAAGGCCCTGCAGGTGGTGCTGGGCCCCATCGCCGACACCGTCGCCGGCGAGATCCGCCAGGCGGCGGGCGCGGGGGTACAGGCTCCGGCCGTCGTGGCCGCTGCGCCGGTCCAGGCGGCCGATCCAAAGACCGCCCAGGCCCTGCTGCCGGGTCTCGGTGGCGCGGCCAACCTGCTGGCCGTCAGCGCCTGCTCCAGCCGTCTGCGGCTCGAACTGGCCGATCCGTCCAAGCTGGACGAGGCGGCGCTGAAGGCCGCCGGCGTCCGCGCGCTCGTGCGGCTTGATGGGCCGGTGGTGCACCTGGTGCTTGGACCCAAGGCCGAGGCCGTGGCCAAGGCGCTGCAAGAGGCGGTGGCCGTCTAGAGCGCTCACCCCTTCCGTAAGATCCCCGCGAAAGCGGGGACCCAGGCTTTTTCCGCCACCCACGGCGCTCGACGATAAAACACCTGGGCCCCCGCTTTCGCGGGGGTTTTACGGGGGAGGGGGCGGCGCCGAGGTTTGCCGCCTGACATCAATCAGCGACTCGCGTCATGCGGGGCCGCGCTCGCGGGGCGCGGGCGCCTTTTCGTGGGCGCCGGGCGCAAGTTGCGCGCGCGGAGGTCGGTGGATTGCGCGCGGAGCTTGCGTGCACCCGGGGTGTTGGGCGCGAATGGTCGCAAAAAAGGCATTAAATTGGTATTATGCCTGGCCCTGTCCAATAAGGACAAAATTTCACTAATCGACTGACTTTATTCGTATTTGTTGCCGATCGCCGATATGCGGCGCGGCTTAGCCCGACAAATTGGGCGCCTAACCGGCAATCTCTGCCGAAATACAAGCAATAGAACGGGTTGTCGGCTTTGACGGGTATCGCGTCGGCCCCTAGGTTGCCGGTGAGCAGCGAAAAAAGGTCTTTAAATGGTCTGCTCAAAAACAACGCCGCGGGGGAGCGGCGTTCACAGGGCGCGCGCGCCGCGCCAGCTTGAGGGGATAACAGGATGATCGGTCACAAGCTTACGAGTTTCAGGCCCGCCGCCCAGCGCAAGGCCTTCGCCCTGGCCCTGCTGGCGGGCGTCAGCTTCGCCGGCGTCGCCGCCGCGCAAGAGGCCGCGCCCAGCGAGGCCGTCGACGAGGTGGTGGTCACCGCCTTCCGCAAGAGCCTGGCCACGGCGCTCGACACCAAGCGCAACGACGTGCGCGTCTCGGACGGCATCTCGGCCGAGGACATCGGCAAGTTCCCGTCGGAAAACATCGCTGAAGCCATCCAGCGCATTCCGGGCGTGCAGATCTCCAACATCAACGGCCGCGGCTCGACGATCAGCATCCGGGGCCTGGGTCCGCAGTACGCCCTGACCACGGTCAACGGCCAGGCCTTCAAGAGCTCGAACTTCACCGACGGCTTCCGCTACGACGTCATCCAGACCGAGCTGGCCTCGGGCATCCAGGTCTACAAGTCGCCGACCGCCGACATGGACGCCGGCGGCCTGGCCGGCACCGTCAACATCGACACCGTGCACCCCTTCAACGTGAAGGGCCGCCAGTTGATCTTCGCCGGCAAGCTGCAGCAGCAGGAACTGATCGGCGGCGACCCGACCGCCAAGTTCGGCGCGACCTATGTCGACCACTTCCTCGACGGCAAGCTGGGCGTCTTCCTCGGCGCCGGCTACCAGGAGCTGAAGGACCGCGGCGACTATCTGTGGATGGACCGCTGGACCGTGAGCAACGGCGTCTACACCCCGGCCCGCCTGCGCTATCGCCGCATCGACCGCGAGACCAAGCGCAGCATGGTCAACGGCGCGATCCAGTTCAAGCCGACCGACGACCTGCAGATCGACGCCATCGCCACCTACGCCAAGGACGAGACGACGCAGGAACTGCACCAGCAGGTCTTCCTGTTCACCACCCCCTCGGCCTCGAACGTGGTGACCCTGGCGACGGCGAACAACACCGCCACCAAGGTGCAGATCAACAACTTCCGCCTCGAGAACAACCACCAGCACGAGGACCGTCCGCAGTCGACCGGCGCCTTCACCACCAAGGTGCGCTGGACCGGCATCGAGAACTGGGACTTCAGCGGCGTCGGCCACTATTCGCGCGGCCACGCCCTGTTCAACGAAGAGGCGGCGATCCTCGGGGTCAACATCTCGAGCGCCACGCTCGACATCAGCAACCCCAAGAACATCGTGTTCTCGACGGCGACGGCGCTGGACGACACCGCCCAGTACAACACCTCGACGCTGATCCGGAACACCTACCCGAACGGCGCCTACCGGACGATCGACTCCTACGAGAACGCCGGCCAGTTCGACGCCAAGCGCTACGTGAACTTCAGCATCCTCGACTCCGTGCAGTTTGGCGGCAAGATCCGCCAGGAAGTGCTCAAGCGCTACGTCGTGCGCCGCGACGGCCAGAACACCATCCCGGCCTCCTATTCGCCGACCATGGCCGGCTCGGGCATCCTGGTGACCAACTTCCTGGACGGCGACATGACGCTGCCGGGCAGCTGGGTGTCGCCGAACCTCGACGCCTATCGCGCGGCCCTCAAGGCCCAGGGCGTGACCGTCTACGAAGCCTTCGACCCGGCCGGTTCGTTCCGCGTCGAGCGTGACCTCGGTTCGCTCTACGCCATGGCCAACCTGAAGGGCGAAGTGCTGTCGCGCACCTTCCGCGGCAACATCGGCGTGCGTCGCGAAAGCACCGACCAGACCGTCAACGGCTATGTCGGCGGCGCGGCTAACCCGCAGAACACCGAAGTCAAGCTGGTGGCCGGCACCTACACGACCAAGAAGTCGTACGACAACGTCCTGCCGTCGGCGAACTTCAGCTTCGACATCACCGACAACCTGCTGCTGCGCGTCGCCGCGGCCAAGGTGCTGGTGCGTCCGATCATCGACTCCAACAACCAGCTGGCCACCACCATGACCAGCACCACCGACACCACCGGCCACAAGGTCTACACGATCTCGATCGGCCAGGGTTCGCTGGACCCGATGACCGCCAACCAGCTGGATGTCAGCCTGGAGTGGTACTACGGTTCGGGCAACGGCCTGTCGGCGGGCTTCTTCTCGAAGAAGGTCAAGAACGGCGTCTACACCTCGACCATGTGCCCGACCGCGTACGAAGGCACCTCGCTGTCGACCGACAGCAGCGGCGTCTGCGTCTCGGCCGCCGGCGACACCTACACCATCACCCAGAGCTTCAACGACGCGCGCACCGTCGACATCCACGGCTACGAGCTGAACTGGCAACAGTCGCTCGACGCCTGGCTGCCGATCGCGGGCTTCGGCCTGATCGCCAACTACACCCACGTCAATCCGGCGACCTCGGTGACCGGCTTCAAGCTGGCCAACCTGTCGGAGCACACCGCCAACGGCACGATCTACTGGGAAAACCAGACGTTCAGCGCGCGCCTGTCGGCCAACTATCGCAGCGCCTACGACCAGACCTCGGTCGAGAGCTTCTTCTCGGGTCCCCTGGGCCACACCGTTGACGCCCGCACCCAGTTCGACCTGAACCTGGGCTACAACATCAACGAGAAGCTCAGCCTGTCGTTCGCGGCGATGAACATCAACAACGCCCAGGAGAAGGCCTATCTCGGCAACGAGAGCCGCTGGCAGATGACCTCGGTCACCGGCCCCAGCTACTACCTGTCGTTCCAGTACAAGATGTAACCCCGTATCTCCTCCCCGGAGACGCCGTTCCGTGCGGCGCAACTGCTGGTCGCCGCCTGACTCCTGGGCGGCGACCAGATTTTCGTTTTGGAGCAAGAGCCAACGATGCCGTCCATCCCCTCGCGTCGCCAGACCCTGAAGCAGGCCCTGGCCCTGATGGCCGTCTCCACCGCGCCTTCCCTGGCCCAGGCGGCGGGTAAGACGGCGGGCAAGGCGGCTGGAGAGCCGGGCGGCGTGGCGGCGGCGCGGGCGGTGCTGGCGCGGCGGTTCGGACCCAAGGCCGCTGGAATCCAGCTGGCCCTGACGGCCTCCAAGGGCGGCAAGCCCGGCTACGTGGTGAAGGCGGCCGGCGGCAAGGCGGCGATCAGCGGCGACACGCCGGTGGCCCTGGCTCGCGGCGCCTACGCCTATCTGAAGGACAACGGCGCGGCTTCGGTGAGCTGGGAAGGCGACCGCGTCGCCCTGCCGGCCCGCTTGCCCGACGCCGACACCGGCCGGGTCGAAAGCCCCTTCGCCCACCGCGCCTACCTCAATACCTGCACCTACGGCTACACCACGCCCTGGTGGGGCTGGGACCGCTGGACCCGCGAGATCGACTGGATGGCGGTGCATGGCGTCGACATGCCGCTGGCCATGGAAGGCCAGGAATATGTCTGGCGGGCCCTGTGGCGCGAGTTCGGGCTGAGCGAGGCCGAGCTGGCCGACTACTTCTCCGGCGCGGCGTTCACGCCCTGGCACCGGATGGGCAATATCGAGGGCTATGCCGCCCCGCTGCCGACCGCGTGGATCGACAAGAAGAAGGATCTGCAGGTCAAGATCCTGTCGCGTATGCGCGGGCTTGGCATGACGCCGATCCTGCCGGCCTTCGGCGGCTACGTGCCCAAGGCCTTCGCCAAGAAGAACCCCAAGGCCAAGATCTACCGCATGCGGCCATGGGAAGGCTTCCACGAGACCTACTGGCTCGACCCGGCCGACCCGCTGTTCGCCAGGATCGCCGGCCGGTTCCTGGCGCTCTACACCCAGACCTATGGCGCGGGGACCTACTACCTCGCCGACTCCTTCAACGAGATGCTGCCGCCGATCAACGCCGACGGCGCCGATGCGCGCGACGCGGCCTATGGCGACGGCACGGCCAACACGGCGGCGACCAAGACCAAGGTCGAGGTCGATCCGGCCCTGAAGGCCGAGCGCCTGGCCGCCTATGGCAAGGCGATCTACGACTCCATCCGCCAGGCCCGGCCGGACGCGGTGTGGGTGATGCAGGGCTGGCTGTTCGGCGCCGACAGCCACTTCTGGGATCCGGCCGCGATCAGCGCCTATCTCAGCCGCGTGCCGGACGAGAAGCTGATGATCCTCGACATCGGCAACGACCGCTATCCCGACGTCTGGAAGAACGCCAAGGCCTTCGGCGGCAAGCCGTGGATCTATGGCTACGTCCATAACTACGGCGGCAGCAACCCGGTCTATGGCGATCTCGACTACTACCGCCGCGACATCGCCGCGGTGGCGGCCAGTTCCGAGACCGGCAAGCTGTCGGGCTTCGGCATGTTCCCCGAGGGCCTGCACAACAACTCGATCGTCTACGAGGCGGTCTACGACCTGGCCTGGAACGGCGGCGGGGCCTCGACGGCCGCCTGGCTGTCGAGCCGTTCGAAGGCCCGCTACGGCAAGACCTCGCCGCAGCTGGACGCGGCCATGGGCCTGCTGGTCCAGGGCGCCTATTCGACCCGCTACTGGTCCTCGCGCTGGTGGAAGAGCAAGGCGGGCGCCTATCTCTTCTTCAAGCGGCCGACGGCGACCATCGGCGAGTTCCCGGGCCATCCGGGCGACCGCGCCAAGCTGGATGCGGCCGTGCGGGCGCTGAGCGCCCTGGCGCCGGGCTACGCCAAGGAAAAGCTGTTCGTGCTCGACCTGGTCGACGCCGCCCGGCAGCTGGCCAGCCTGGAGATCGACGTCCAGCTGCAGGCCGCCGTCACCGCCTATCGCAAGGGCGACGCGGTTGCCGGCGACGCCGCCCGCCGCAAGGTTCAGGACCTGGCCTTGGCCATCGACGCCCTGCTGGGCGTGCAGCCCGAGACCCTGGCCACCTGGATCGACGACGCCCGCGCCTATGGCGACACGCCCGCCGACAAGGCGACCTATGTGAGCAACGCCAAGGCCCAGGTGACGGTGTGGGGCGGGGAGGGCAACCTCAACGACTACGCCTCCAAGGCCTGGCAGGGGCTCTATGCCGACTTCTACCTGCCGCGCTGGGGCCGTTTCCTCGACGCCCTGAAGGCGGCCGGGACCGGGTCCTTCGACGAGGCCGCCGTGGTCAAGGACGGGATCGCCTGGGAAAAGACCTGGCTGGCCGCCGACGTCGCCTATCGCCGCCAGGCGCCGGCCGACCCGGTCGCCGGGGTCAGGGCGCTGATCGCGCGTATCGACCGGGCCTAGCGAGCCGAACCACTTTAGCTTTCGACGTCCACATTCAACCGTTCAATCCCCGCGAAGGCGGGGACCCAAGCTGACTTTCAGGATTACGCGCGTTCCCGGGCAGGCCCGCCTGCTCAGCTTGGATCCCCGCCTTCGCGGGGAGACACGGTGCGGGGAGGCGAGCTCCGGAATGTCGAATGGCTCGAGGATCAGACCATGAGCACCAAGCCCGCCCCCCGCTTCCTGTCGCTGGACGTGTTCCGCGGCCTGACGGTCTGCCTGATGATCGTGGTCAATACCGCCGGTCCCGGCGCCAAGGCCTTCACCCAGCTGGTGCACGCCAAGTGGTTCGGCTTCACGGCCGCCGACGCGGTGTTTCCCTCGTTCCTGTTCGCCGTCGGCTGCTCGATGGCGTTCGCGTTCTCGCGGCCGATCCCGCTGCCGGACTTCACCGCCAAGGTAGCTAAGCGCACGGCGCTGATCTTCCTGCTCGGGTTCCTGATGTACTGGTTCCCGTTCGTGCATCACGTGGACGGGCACTGGGCGCTGGCGCCGTTCTCCCAGACCCGGGTGATGGGCGTGATGCAGCGGATCGCCCTGTGCTACCTGATCGCCGCCTTCGCCGCGCGGTTCCTGTCGCCACGCTGGATCCTGGCGCTGTGCGCGGGCCTGCTGCTGGGCTACTGGGCGATCCTGCTGGGCTTCGGCGACGGCGATCCCTATTCCAAGCTCGGCAACGCCGGCACCAAGCTCGACCTGCTGGTGGTGGGCCGCGACCACCTCTATCGCAAGGACGGCGGCTTCGATCCGGAGGGGCTGCTGGGCACCCTGCCGTCGGCGGTCAACGTGCTGGCCGGCTATCTCGCCGCCCGCGCCCTGCGCCAGGCGACCGACACCCGCAAGACCTTGGTCCGCATGGCCGGTATCGGCGGCGTGCTGATCCTGGCGGCCCTGGCCTGGAACCCCTGGTTCCCGATCGCCAAGAAGCTGTGGACCGGCCCCTTCGTGCTGCTGACGGTCGGTGTCGACCTCCTGCTGCTGGCCGCCCTGACGGCCGTGCTGGAAGGCCGCGAGCCCAACGCCGCCACCCGCTTCTTCCAGGTGTTCGGCCTCAATCCGCTGGTGATCTACCTGTTCTCGGAGCTGTTCGTGGTGACGCTGAACCAGTTCGCGATCGGGGGCGTGGGTCCCTACGAGTGGGTGGGCGTGCACGTGTTCCAGGCGGTCGCGCCGGGGCCTGTGGGCTCGCTGCTGTGCGCGGTGGCCTACATGCTGGTGTGCTGGCTGCTGGGCTGGGTGATGTACCGCAAGAATTGGGTGGTGAAGCTGTAGCTCCCTCTCCCATGGGGAGAGGGCTGGGGTGAGGGGGTACGCCGCCGGCCGGCGTGCCGGCACGCCGTCAAACCTCGTAACCACTCACCCTCCCATGGCTTCGCCATGGGCCCCTCCCTCTCTCTAAGAGAGAGGGTTTTCCTAAACCGCCCCCGCCGCCGCGCCCTCGGCATAGCCCTTCAGCCGCGCCGCGATGATCTCGCCCACGGCCTCGGCGGCGGGGCGCTGGGGGAAGTGGGTGCGCCAGACGATGCGGACGGTGCGGCTGGTCAGCGCCGACAGCGGCCGCAGCACGATGCCGGCGTCCTGCGCCGCGCCCGAGGCCAGGCCCGGGATCAGGGTGGTTCCGTAGCCGGCGGCGACCATGTTCAGCAGGGTCGAGAGGCTGGAGGCGCGCAGGGCCGTGCTCAGCGCCGTGCTGGACTTGCCGCAGGCCTCCAGCGCCTGGTCGCGCAGGCAGTGGCCGTCGGCCAGGACGAGGATGTCGCGCGCCAGGTCGGTCTCGGCGATGACCTTTTGGCCGGCCAGCGGATGGTCCGGCGGCAGGGCGGCCAGGAACGGTTCGGCGAACAGGGCGCGGCCGTCGAGATCGGGCGCGGCCTCGTCGGTGGCCAGCAGGACGGCGTCCAGCTCGTGGGCGCGCAGACGCTCCAGCAGGGCGGCGGTCTGGTCCTCCCAGGGCTCGATCTCGAGATGGGGCAGGGCCTCGCGCAGCGGAGCGAAGATCAGCGGCAGCAGGTAGGGGGCCAGGGTCGGGATGATCCCAAGGCGGAAGCGGCCGGCCAGCGGGTCGCGCAGGTTCCGGGCCGTGGCCAGCACCGCCTCGCCCGCCGTCACAGCCGCCCGGGCGTGGTCGAGCAGTTCGCGGCAGGCGGCGGTCGGGGCGGCGGTCTTGCTGGTGCGCTCGAACAGCGTGACGCCCAGCAGTTCCTCCAGCTTGCGGATCTGCACCGACAGGGTGGGCTGACTGACGCCGCAGGCGCGGGCGGCGCGGCCGAAATGCTCGTGCTCGGCCACGGCCAGCAGGTAGCGCAGGTCTCGCAGGTTCATGGTTCCTCCCGATAGGGGAAGCCTATCGCAACCATTGGATCTTGGCGCTTCTATTCAATCTGAGTTTGCGTGAAGGTCTTTCGCGGTGGCGCCTTCGGGCGGCGCCGGAATTCGGGCGCGGGACAGGTCGCGACGCCGTCAAAGAGCGCGACCGTCCTTCCGCCCCGGGAGGACGCCTTCGATGCCTCACGCCGTGGACGCCGTCCTGCAGGACGCGCTGCGCCGGGCGGGACTGCCGAGCCGCGGCCCGGCGCCCCGACTCCTGGCGCTGCTGCGCGCCTCCGAGGAGACCCACCTGACCCTGCCGGAGGTCGCCGACCTGGCCGCCGAGGCCGGCCTGTCGATCCCGCTTGGCGAACTGGCCCGCCAGATGGAGGCCTTCGCCGACCACGGCCTGGTCTCGCGCCTGCCGACCACCGGCCCCGAGCCGGTGTTCGACACCCAGCCCGAGCCGCACTTCCACATGGTCTATGAGGAGACGGCGCGGATCGTCGACCTGCACGTCTCCGAAGAGACCTTGCTGGCCATGCTGCGCGACGCCCTGGCCCGGCGGCCGGGCGGGGTGGAGGTGATGGTGGTGCTGCGCAAGCCGCCCGATGGGAAAGGCGAAGGCGGGAGCTAGTTTGCCTCGGCGGGCGCCAGGGCGATGTCGACCATGATCTCGCCCGAGATGTCCTCCAGCGCCGCCTGCACGGTCGCCACCGACAGGCCGGCGGGCAGGCGCAGCCGGGCCTCCATGTGGAACAGCGGCGCGCCCGAATGCGGTTCGACGCTGAGGCGCGTGCCGAAGGTCTCGATATTGGCCGAAAGGCCGCTGAGCACGCCCGTCACCTGGTGCACGATGCCCGGCCGGTCCTGGCCGACCAGGGCCAGCTGGATCGCTTCGCCGGCGGTCTCGGGCGCATCTACGGCAGGCGCGATCCGCACCTCCAGGCCCTGGGCGTCCACGGCGGCGACGGCCGCGCGCAGGGCCTCGACCTTGCCTTCGTCGAGCTCGACCAGCACCGAGCCGACATAGAGTCCGCCCAGCCGGCTGAGATGGCTCTCCAGCCAGTTGCCGCCTGCCGACAGCACCGCCTGGGCCAGCGCCTGGGTGAGGCCTGGCCGGTCGCTGCCGACGACGCTCAAGATCAGCCTGGCCATGGGAGTCCTTCACTTAAGCGGACGGGCGTCGCCCGAACGGAGGCGGCGAGCCAGCCACGACCCGCGGCGTCCGTCAATGCAGGCGGGTGCGTCGCGGACCGCCCTCGTCGTTGGCCGGCCGCTCCTTCATAGCGCTGTCGCTGCTTGCTTTTCGAGGCTTGCGCGACCTGCGTGGCTTGGAAGGCGGAGACGTGAGCGGCCGCTCACGCAGTCCCAGAACGCCGCGGAGGGTCTCGGTGATCGCCTGCTTGGAGGATTGGGCCAGGACTATCTCCTTGATTTGGTGATCGCGTTCGTTGTCTCGGTCTTGCAGGTCGGTTTGGATCACCAGTTTCGCGACCTCGTTGTCGGAGCACTTGGTGCGATAGGCGAAGAAGTGCTTGGCGATAGAGGCCAGGCAGCCCGCCGCGGCGCCGGCTATGGTTGTGAACAGTCCGATCCTGGCCAGAATGACGAGGTCGGCGGACGTGATGCTCAGGCCCATCGCGGCGGCCCTCCGGGCATGAGGACCCGTTCGCGGAAACCTCCGCGCAGGCTGACGGCGCATTGTCGAGCGGAGGCGCGTGATGCGCCCTGAATGTTCGGACCCAGATCGACCAAAACCGCCATGCCGCCTCCTTCTGGGGGCTCGTCTGGACGGCCGGCGACAATGGCGACGCCTTCGACCGACGCAGCGCGCCGCCACATCGCATAAGAGCCGTCGCCCAAGGCGTCAGGGAGATCGGACTAGGACTTCAGAACGTGCACGCGCGCGTATTCGCGCCGACGTGCTTTCGACACGTAGGTACGCCTTTATGGACTTCAGATATCGCTTATCCCGCCATTGAATCATGCCTAACCGGATGGTCGAGTTCAAGCCGGATTTCGCCACATTCCTGACCCTCAACTCCTCAGCATACGATCCACCCGCCCGGCCAGGTCGGCGACGGCGAAGGGCTTGGTCAGCACCTCCATGCCGGGCTGGATATGGCCGTGGTTGAGGACCGCGTTCTCGGCGTAGCCGGTAATGAACATCACCTTCAGGTCGGACCGCAGGGCGCGGGCGGCGTCGGCCACCTGGCGGCCATTCAGCCCGCCGGGCAGGCCGACGTCGGTGATCAGAAGGTCGATGCGGGCGTCGGTCTGCAGCAGGCGCAGGCCGGCCGGACCATCGGCGGCCTCGATGCAGGCGTAGCCCAGCTCCTGCAGCGCATCGACGATCAGCATCCGCACGGTCGGCTCGTCATCGACCACCAGCACGGTTTCGCCGGCGGCGGCGGGCGCGGGCAGGGCGGCGGCGACGTCGCTCTCGTCGCTCTCCTCCTTGCCGAAGTGACGCGGCAGGTAGATGCAGACCATCGTGCCCTGGCCCAGTTCGGAATAGATCCGCACGTGGCCGTGCGACTGGCGGGCGAAGCCGTAGACCATGGAAAGGCCAAGGCCCGTGCCCTCGCCGATCGGCTTGGTGGTGAAGAACGGGTCGAACACCCGCTCCTGGACAGCCTTGTCCATGCCCACGCCCGTGTCGCTGACGCAGATGCAGACATATTGGCCCGGCTCCATGCCGCGCTCATCGGCCGAGCGGCGGTCGAGCCACTTGTTGCCGGTCTCGATGGTGATGCGGCCGCCGTCGGGCATGGCGTCGCGGGCGTTGATGCAGAGGTTGAGGAGGGCGTTCTCCAGCTGGTTGGCGTCGACCAGGGTAGGCCACAGGCCGCCGGCCGCGACGGTCTCGACCTTGATCGCCGGTCCCACGGTGCGGCGCACCAGCTCGACGAACTCGGCCATCAGCCGGTTGATGACGATCGGCTTGGGCGACAGGGTCTGGCGGCGCGAGAAGGCCAGCAGGCGGTGGGTGAGGGCGGCGGCCCGCCGCGCCGCGCCCTGGCCGGCGGTCACGTAGCGGTCGACATCGACCATGCGGCCCTGCGACAGCCGCGTGCCGATCATCTCGAACGAGCCGGAGATGCCCGACAGCAGGTTGTTGAAGTCGTGGGCGAGACCCCCGGTCAGCTGGCCGACGGCCTCCATCTTCTGGGCCTGGCGCAGGGCGTCCTCGGCCTCGCGCAGGCGGTCCTGCTCGGCCAGGCGCTCGGTGACGTCGTAGACGAACTGATAGGCGCCGGCCTGGACGCCGGCCTCGTCGCGCAGCACGCCGAACCGCATCTCGTAGTCGCGGCGGTAGCCGGCGGGATCGCCATAGGCCTCGACCGCGACGAACTCCTCGCCGGCCAGGGCGCGTGACCAGACCGCGCGCACCTGCTCGCGGTTGTCGGGATGGTCGGCCAGCAGGTCGAGCATGCTGTCGCCGACCCGCGGGGTCACCCCGAACACCCGCTCGAACTCGCGCACCGCCGCGCCGTTGACGGCCAGCCAGCGGAAGTCGTTGTCGATCACCTGGACGAGGGCGGCGGTGCCCTCGACCACGTCGGCCAGCACCCGGCGCTCGGCCAGGGCCGAGGCCACCCGCTGCTCCAGGGTCTCGTTCAGCTGGCGCAGGGCCAACTCGGCCCGGCGGCGCTCGGTGACGTCCTGGAACAGCACCGCCACCTGCCTGCGCTCGGGCGGCTCGATGCGGAAGGCCGACAGCGAAAGGTAACGGCCGGTGGCCACCAGTTCCTGCTCGAAGCGGATCGGCTGGCCGGTTCGCAGCACCTGGCCGTAGCGCGCCACCCAGGCGTCGGCCTCGTCGCCCACCATCTCGCGCAGCTTCTGGCCGACCACCTCGGGGATGCCGGCGTGGCGGGCGTAGGCGGCGTTGGCGTCGACGTGGACATAGTCGCTTAGCGGCCCGTGCGGGCCGTCGAAGAATTCGATGATGCAGAAGCCCTCGTCCATCGAGTCGAAGAGGGTGCGGTAGAGCTGCTCGCTCTGGGCCCGATGCTGCAGCGAAAGCCGCAGGTCGAGCTGGCTCATCACCTGCCGGGCCAGCACCTGCAGGGTGCGCTGCTGCAGGGGCGACAGCTCCTTGGGCGCGGTGTCGAGCACGCACAGCGTGCCGATCGGCAGGCCCTCGGCGGTCTTCAGCAAAGCGCCGGCGTAGAACCGCAGGTGCGGCTCGCCGGTGACCAGGGGATTGCCGTCGAAGCGGTGGTCGCGCGTGGCGTCGGGCACCAGCAGGAAGTCGTCTTCCAGGATCGCCTTGGCGCAGAACGAGGTCTCCAGCGGCGTCTCGCGCACGCCCAGGCCGACCTCGGCCTTGAAGAACTGACGGTGCTCGTCGATCAGGTTGACGACGGCGATGGGCGCGCCGCAGATCTCGGCCGCCAGGGCGACGATCTCGTCGAAGGCCGCCTCGCGCGGGGTGTCCAGAATGTCGTAACGGCGGAGCGCCGCGAGGCGATCGGCCTCACGCTCCGCCGGATCGGCGGCGTCCATGCGAAACTTGAGGCCCCCCTCAATCACCGGCGGCGTCGGATAGCCGACGCGCCTATCGACTAGAGGCTTAAGACGCTTGGCGCGATCAACGGTTCCACGCGATCAGGGTAAAGTTTTTCAGCCCCAGCCTTCCGACACGCCGGCGCGGCGGGCCATCGGGGTGACGGCCAAGGGCTTCTGCGAGGGCTGCGGCTGGTCGGCCGGCTTGCCGTAGAGCCAGCCCTGGGCGAAGTCGACGCCGGCCTTGCGGACCACGTCCTCGACCTCGGCGGTCTCGACCATCTCGGCGACGGTGCGGACGTCGAGGTCGCGGCACAGCTCGACCAGGCGGCGCACCATGGCGCCGTCGCGGCTGTTGCCGGCCAGTTCGCGCACGTAGCGGCCGTCGATCTTGACGATGTCGAGGGTCAGTTCCTGGAGGTAGGCGAACGAGGCCGCGCCGGCCCCGAAGTCGTCCAGGCAGACCAGCGAGCCGAGGCCGCGCAGGGCCTGGATGTGGCGGTTGGCGCGGGGCAGGTCGTCGATGGCGCTGGTTTCGGTGACCTCGAAGATTAGCTTGCCCCTGGCGGCCGGAGTCTGGGTCAGCAGGCGGTTGATGTGATCGACGAAGGTCTCGCTGACGATGGTGCGGCCCGAGACGTTGACGGCCAGCTTCACCGCGCCGCTGCGGTCCGAGGCGATCCGGCGCACCGCCTGCTCGGCGATGGCGTGGTCCAGCTCCTCGATGATGTCGAACTCCTCGGCCATGCGGATCAGGGCGAAGGGGCTGGCGCCGTCCTCGAAGCGCACCAGCGCCTCGTGGTGGTGGGCCTGGCCAGAGGCGAGGTCGACCACGGGCTGGTAGGCCAGGGTGAAGCGGCGCTGGCTGACGGCCGCGCCCAGGGCGCCGGCGCGGGCCAGGGTGCGCTTGACCGAGCGGTTCATCGCTTCGGACAGGGTCAGCGGCGGGGTGTCCTTGAGGCCCTCGCGCAGGAAGTCGTCGAGGGCGTAGCGCAGGGCGCGCAGGCCGCGCGACGAGGTCCCGCCGTCCAGCGGCACCACGTGGGCGCTGGCGTCGAGGGCGGCGATCTTGGTCAGGCGGGCGGCCAGGGCCTCGGGGCGGTCGTCCTTGGCGCGCAGCAGGGCGTAGCGCTCGGGCGAGACCTGGGTGGCCATGGCGCCGGCGTGGGACTCGGCCCGCACCGCGCCGGCGATCTTCAGGTCCAGCGCCAGGGCGTCGGGCGCGTTCAGGCCCTCGCGCAGGGCCGACAGGCCGGCGAACTCGACCATGGCCAGTTCCAGCTCGAGCCCGGTGACCCGCGCGGCTTCAAACAGGCCCTTGGCGATCTCCTCGAAGTTCTCGCGCGGGCGCAGGCCGGCGGCGTCGAGGCCTCCCGCGGGCGCGCGGGCGGCGGTGACCGCGATGGAGGTACGACCGAAATTGTCGGGGAGGGCGCGCAGAGTGACTCCAACGAAGCGCTCCGGCTCCCCGGCGACGCGGACGGTGACCGGACCCCGGCGCTGGCCCTCGTCGAGAGCATAGAGCGCGGCGTCCATCAGCGGGCGGTCCGCGGCGGTGAACAGGTCGCGCCAGACGCGGCCGATCAAGGAGGTTTCAGGCTTGCCCATGATCTTTTGCGCCGCGCCCAGGGCGAGGCTGACCCGGTCGCCCTCGAGTTCCAGCAATAGGTCGGCGCTGGCGAAGGCCAGTCCCAGCAGGCGGCGCGGATCGATCGACAAGGCAGAGCTCCCCAGAGGTGGGGCAGCTTGCGCGCCTTAGCTTAAAGACCCGTGCACGGGGGCGGGTCGCCGATGGGGCTGCGACCGCCCGTCGCAGGCAGGTCCGGCGGGCGCGCCGGAACGAAAAAGAACATCTTGCGAACATAGAACAAAATGTGTACGCATTAATCATTCCACAGGCGGTGGGCGCCGAGGCGCTCGAACTTCCGGCCGGACGGTCGGAATCATGGAATAAGGCGGATCATCCAATGACCAGTCAGGCGGCTTTGAAACTCGTGGGCAAGGAAGAAGGCGACAAGGCGCGGGCGCTAGAAGCGGCCCTGGCGCAGATCGATCGGGCCTTCGGCAAGGGCTCGGTGATGAAGCTGGGCGAAAAGGGCAAGGTCGAGATGGAGTCGGTCTCCACCGGCTCGCTCGGCCTGGACATCGCGCTGGGCATCGGCGGCCTGCCCAAGGGCCGGGTGATCGAGATCTACGGCCCTGAAAGCTCGGGCAAGACCACCCTGGCCCTGCACGTCGTCGCCGAGGTCCAGAAGGCCGGCGGCACCGCCGCCTTCGTCGACGCCGAGCACGCGCTGGATCCGGGTTACGCCTTCAAGCTGGGCGTCAATCTCGACAATCTGCTGGTCTCGCAGCCGGACAACGGCGAGCAGGCCCTGGAGATCACCGACACCCTGGTGCGCTCGGGCGCCGTCGACATCGTCGTGGTCGACTCCGTGGCCGCCCTGACCCCGAAGGCCGAAATCGAAGGCGAGATGGGCGACAGCCTGCCCGGTCTTCAAGCTCGTCTGATGAGCCAGGCGCTGCGCAAGCTGACCGGCTCGATCAACAAGGCCAACACAATCGTCATCTTCATCAACCAGATCCGTCACAAGATCGGGGTGATGTACGGCAGCCCGGAAACGACCACGGGCGGCAACGCGCTGAAGTTCTACGCCTCGGTGCGCCTGGACATCCGTCGCACCGGCTCGGTCAAGAACCGCGACGAGATCATCGGCAACAACGTCCGCGTTAAGGTGGTGAAGAACAAGGTGGCCCCGCCGTTCCGCGAGGTCGAGTTCGACATCATGTACGGCGAGGGCATCTCGAAGCTGGGCGAGATCATCGACCTGGGCGTCAAGGGCGGCATCATCGACAAGGCCGGCTCCTGGTTCTCCTACAACAGCCAGCGCATCGGCCAGGGCCGCGACAACGTCCGCGAGTTCCTCAAGAACAACAAGGACCTGGCCAACGAGATCGAGATGGCCGTGCGCAAGGCCTCGCAGAAGATCGAGGAAGAGCTGCTGGTCGGCGGTCCCGAGGACGGCGAGGAAGAATAAGAGACAGCTCGGGGCGCGCCTGCTCCGAGTTTCGCGGCCGCCGCCCGCCGAGGGCGACCCCGCCATACGCCCGCGGCGGATCTACACCGCCACGACGGCCGCGATCCCCGGACGCCTGGACCCCATGCCAGGCGTCCGATTTCGTTTATCCTCCCCCGCAAAGCGGGGGTGGTGGCGCGGCGCGAAACGCGTCGTGACGGAGGGGGCGACCGCCGCAGAGGGCCGGCCTTCCCCCTCAGTCGCTCCGCGAGAGCTCCCCCAAGGGGGGCACCTTCCTGGCGCGGCTCCGACCAAAAGATCCTCCCCCTCTGGGGGAGGTGGCGCGAAGCGCCGGAGGGGGGCCGTTTTCAGCTTCCGAAATATCGGCCGGTTTCCCCCGCGACAGGGTAGGCGAGAAGCCCCAGCCCCTCAGTTCCCGATCTTCGTCCACGGCCGCTGCACGCACACCGGAGCGCCGTCGATCACGGCCACCCGCGCCGATCCCGTCGGCGCATAGAACGCCCGCCGCCCGCCGATGCTGACCGCCAGGGCGATCGGGCCGCTGAAGTCGCAGACCGGCGCCTCGCGTTTGCCGCTGGCCTGGGCGTAGGTCCGGTGGGTGCATTCCATGTGGCCGGCGCCCCGCGCCACGCTGAGGCTGTCAAAGGCGAAGGTCATCGGCTTGCGCTGCCGGGCCTCGAAGGCGGCCTGATCCAGGGCCGGGCAGGGCGTTCCCACCAGGCTCCAATAGGCCTCGGCGGCGCCGGCGGCCTCGCGCTGCTTGACCACGACGAAGCCGATCAGCGGCGCGGCGAGGGCGATGGCGATCGCCGCCCAGAAGATCCAGCCGCCGCGCCTGGCGCGTCCATCGACCCGCACGGCGGCTGCTCGTCCCGCGATCCCGGCGTCGGTCATGGCGTTCCTCCCGTAGGGCGATAGTAGGAGCGGGAGGCCTGTCAAGCCAAGGGGGCGACAGCGCTCCCGGTGGACTTCCTGGCGCTGCGCCAACCAAGATCCTCCCCCTCAGGGGGAGGTGGCCCGGAGGGCCGGAGGGGGGACGTTTTCAGCGTCCGCCGCGTTGGCCGTCCGCCAACATACGCCCCCCACCGATCGCCAGGCGATCGCCTCTCCCACGGGGTGAGGTTCTTCCATTCGATTTCCACAAATCTTGAAACCGCGCTATGCAGCGCCGACTTCCGGCCGACACCGGACCTTTCGAGATTCCCGAGACGACGATGCCTAGCCTCAACGAGATCCGCAGCACCTTCCTCGACTACTTCGGCAAGGCCGACCACGCCGTCACGCCGTCGGCGCCGCTGGTGCCGCAGAACGATCCGACCCTGCTGTTCGTCAATGCGGGCATGGTGCCGTTCAAGAACGTCTTCACCGGCGCCGAGACCCCCGCGCATCCGCGCGCGGCCAGCTCGCAGAAGTGCGTCCGCGCCGGCGGCAAGCACAACGACCTGGACAACGTCGGCTACACCGCCCGCCACCACACCTTCTTCGAGATGCTCGGCAACTTCTCGTTCGGCGACTACTTCAAGGAACAGGCGATCACCCACGCCTGGACCCTGTTGACCGGCGAGTTCGCCCTGCCCAAGGACAAGCTGCTGGTCACGGTCTACCACACCGACGACGAGGCGGCCGATCTGTGGAAGAAGATCGCCGGCCTGTCCGACGACAAGATCATCCGCATCCCGACCAGCGACAACTTCTGGTCCATGGGCGACACCGGCCCCTGCGGCCCGTGCTCGGAAATCTTCTACGACCACGGCGAAGGCATCTTCGGCGGCCCTCCGGGCAGCCCGGATGAAGACGGCGACCGCTTCATCGAGATCTGGAACCTGGTGTTCATGCAGTTCGAGCAGCTGGCCGGCGGCGAGCGCCTGTCGCTGCCCAAGCCCTCGATCGACACCGGCATGGGCCTGGAGCGCATCGCCGCCGTCCTGCAAGGCCAGCACGACAACTACGACATCGACCTGTTCAAGGCCCTGATCGCCGCCTCGGTCGAGCTGACCGGCGTCAAGGCCGAGGGCGACCAGGCCCCGTCGCACCGCGTGATCGCCGACCACCTGCGTTCGTCGTCGTTCCTGCTGGCCGACGGCGTCACCCCGTCGAACGAAGGCCGCGGCTACGTGCTGCGCCGGATCATGCGCCGGGCCATGCGCCACGCCTATCTGCTGGGCGCCAATGAGCCCCTGATGCACCGTCTGGCCCCGACCCTGGTGGCCGAGATGGGCCAGGCCTATCCGGAACTGCGCCGCGCCGAGGCCTCGATCGTCGAGACTCTGCGCCAGGAGGAAGAGCGCTTCCGCGTCACCCTGGGTCGCGGCATGGGGCTTCTTGACGAAGCTACCGCCGGGCTCGAAAGCGGCGGCGTGCTGGACGGCGAGACCGCCTTCAAGCTCTACGACACCTACGGCTTCCCGCTCGACCTGACCCAGGACGCCGTGCGCGCCAAGGGCATCACGGTCGACACCGACGGCTTCGACGTGGCCATGGACCGTCAGCGCCAGATGGCCCGCGCCAACTGGGCCGGTTCGGGCCAGCAGGGCGCGGCCGCCGCCTGGTTCTCGATCAAGGAAAAGGCCGGCGCCACCGACTTCGTCGGCTACGAGACCACCGAGACCACCGGCGTGGTGAAGGCCATCGTCGCCGACGGCGCCGAGCTCGAGTCCGCTGAGGCCGGCCAGACCGTCGACGTGCTGCTCGACCGCACCAGCTTCTACGCCGAGAGCGGCGGTCAGGCCGGCGACACCGGCGTGATCGAGGCCAATGGCGCCGAGAGCCGCGTGCTCGACACCCAGAAGCAGGCCGGCGAACTGCACGTGCACCGCGTCGAATTGGCCGGTCCGCTGAAGGTCGGCGACCAGGTTGTGGCTTCGGTCGACGCCGAGCGCCGCCACACCACCCGCTCCAACCACTCCGCCGCCCACCTGGTGCACGCGGCCCTGCACCATGTGCTCGGCCCGCACGTCGCCCAGAAGGGCCAGATGGTCGACGGCGAGCGCATGCGCTTCGACTTCAGCCACGGCGGCCCGCTGTCGCCCGACGAGATCGAGCGCATCGAGGCCGAGGTCAACGCGGTCATCCGTCAGAACGTGGCGGCCCAGACCAAGGAAATGGCCCCGCAGGAGGCCATCGAGGCCGGCGCCGTGGCGCTGTTCGGCGAAAAGTACGGCGACAGCGTGCGCGTGCTGACCCTCGGTGACTCGCTGAGCGAAGCCGGCAAGGCCTATTCGGTCGAGCTGTGCGGCGGCACCCACGTGGCCCGCACCGGCGACATCGCCTTGTTCAAGATCGTCTCCGAGCAGGGCGTGGCCGCCGGCGTGCGCCGCATCGAGGCCCTGACCGGCGAGGCGGCCCGCCGCTTCCTGCTCGACCAGGCCGGCGTCGCCAAGGCCCTGGCCGACCAGTTCAAGACCCCGGTCGCCGAGGTCCTGGCTCGCGTCGACGCCCTGGTGGCCGAGCGCAAGAAGCTGGAGAAGGAACTGGCCGAGGCCAAGAAGCAGCTGGCCCTGGGCGGCGGCGGCGCGGCCTCCGGTCCGGAAGACGTCAGTGGCACCGCCCTGATCGCCCGCGTCCTCGACGGCGTCGGCGGCAAGGAACTGCGCGGCGTCGCCGAGGAGTTCAAGAAGCAGCTGACCAGCGGCGTCGTGGCCCTGGTGGGCACGACCGACGGCAAGGCCGCCGTCACCGTGGCGGTGACCGCCGACCTGGTCGGCAAGTTCAGCGCCGCCGAACTGGCCAAGGCCGCCGTGATCGCCATGGGCGGCCAGGGCGCGGGCGGCAAGCCCGACTTCGCCCAGGGCGGCGCCCCGGACGCGACCAAGGCCGACGACGGCCTGGCCGCCATCAAGGCCGTTCTGGCCGGCTGATCGCCTTAGATCGGCCCGCTTCCTCGCCGAAGCGGGCCGACTTCGTTCTCAAGTCAGTATCGGCGGACCAGCGCCTGCGTAAGATCCACAACATCATGCCCGATCCCGCCGAGCGTCGCGCCTGGCGGGTCTGGCTGGGCCTCGCCGCCGTGGTGGCGGTGATCGGCGGCGGCGTCGGCCTGACCGTCTCGCGCTGCACGCGGCCGTCCGAGCCTGGCACAAAGGCCGAGCGCCAGGTCGCCGCGGCCGCGACCCCCGTCGTCCTGCCGCTGGAGGCCAAGGACTGGCGCGGCAAGATCGACTACCGCGCGCTGGACGCCCGCATCCGCACGATGATGGCCGACCGCAGCATGACGGGCCTGGCCGTCGCCGTGGTCGAGGACGGCCGGCTGTCGTTCGTGAAGGGCTATGGCCAGACCACGCCGAACGACGGCGAGGCGGTGAACGCCGACACCGTGTTCCGCTGGGCCTCGCTGTCCAAGACCGTGGCCTCGACCCTCAGCGCGCGGCTGGCCGGGGAGGGAGCGTTCTCGCTGCAGGACCCGCTGGCCAGGTTCGGCGTCAGCCTGCGCCTGCCGGGCGGGGCCGAGCAGACCCTGACGGTCGAGCAGCTGCTGTCGCAGCGCACCGGCCTGCCGCGCAACGCCTATGACGGCTGGCTGGAAGGCGGCCGTGATCCGAAGACGATCCGGCAAGCCCTGGGCGCGGTGCCGCCGCAGTGCCCGCCGGCCACCTGCCACACCTATCAGAACCTCGCCTACGACACGATCCGCGAGGTCATCGAGGCCTCCACCCACCGGCCCTACGCCGAGGAGGCGCGCCAGAAGCTGTTCCTGCCGCTGGGCATGGGCAGCACGACCATCGGCATGGAGGAGATCCGTGGCGAGCGGCACTGGGCGCGGCCCACCCGCTACGGTCGCGAGTCGATCCTGGCCGAGGCCTATTACCGGGTGCCGGCCGCCGCCGGTGTGAACTCCAACATCGTCGACCTGGCGCGCTGGATGCAGGCCCAGATGGGCCTGGCGCCCGCCGTGCTGCCGGCCAGGGTGCTGGAGGAGATCCAGCGTCCGCGCGTGCTCACCAACCGGCCCTACGGCAACTCGCCGCTGGGCCGCTCGCTCGACAAACCGGCCTACGGCCTGGGCATGCGCAGCTTCGGCTACCAGGGCCACCGCCTGGCCGGCCACAGCGGCGCCGTCGACGGCTACCGCTCGACCATGATGTTCGACCCGGCGACCAAGACCGGCGTCGTCATGCTGTGGAACAGCGAGAGCAGCCTGCCCTTCAAGCTGCAGGCCGAGGTCTTCGACCTCTACTACCACCTGCCGTTCACCGACTGGCTGCAGCTGAAGGGCAGCGAGGCGGTGGAGGTCGCGCCCTGAGGGGCGGTTTTCGTCAGCTCAAATCCATCGTCATCCCGGCCGAAGCGCGCAGCGCGTAGAGCCGGGAC
Source organism: Caulobacter sp. SRI_008 (assembly GCF_057586355.1). Taxonomy (NCBI): domain Bacteria; kingdom Pseudomonadati; phylum Pseudomonadota; class Alphaproteobacteria; order Caulobacterales; family Caulobacteraceae; genus Caulobacter; species Caulobacter sp. SRI_008. Next base: position 413,522 of record NZ_JBYCZS010000001.1, on the reverse strand, counting down.
CCAGGGGCCGCCGCAGTGTGTCGGCCGCCCGCGGATGGCGAACCCGTGCGCCGGGCCCAGTCCCCTGGGTCCCGGGTCTGCGGTCCGCTTCGCGGCCCTCCGCCCGGGATGACGGGCGAGGGGGTGAACGAAAAAGGGCGCTCCTCCCTCTCGGAAAGAGCGCCCCTGTCGTCTGGATCCAGGCTTCCTTAGAACTTCGCGCGGACGCCGAAGAAGTAGCGCGAGCCGAAGGTCTCGTTGCCGATCCGGCGAGCGGCGCTGTTGTATTCGATGCGCACCTCGTCGGTCAGGTTCACGCCCTCGACGAAGACGGTGATCTTGTCGTTGACGTTGTAGCTGGCCGAGGCGTCCAGCGAGCCGAAGGCCTTGTTGAACTCCGGCAGGTTGCCGCGGCCGGCGGCCGTGATCAGCCAGTCGTCGCGCCAGTTGTACGAGGCGCGGGCGCTGAACTTGTCGTTCTCGTAGTAGAGCGAGACGTTGTAGCTCTTACGTGACAGGCCCGGGAACGGCAGAATCTCGTTGGTCAGCAGGTTGACCCCCTTGAAGCCCTTGTCCTTCTGGTAGGTGAAGTTGGCCAGGACCCCGAAGCCGTCGAACGGCGCGGGCAGGAAGTCGAAGGCGTACTGGCCGCCCACTTCCAGGCCGTTGATCGACACCTCGTCGGTGCCGTTGACCGGGCGCGAGATGGCGTAGGTCTGGCCGTCGATGACCTCCGAGGTGGTCTGGTTGATGATGAAGGACGAGATGTCCTTCCGGAAGTAGGTCGCCGAGACGAAGCTGTCCTTGGCGAAGTACCACTCCAGGCCCGCGTCGTAGGCCGTGGCCTCGAAGGGCTGCAGGTCCGGATTGCCGCGCGAGCCGGTGAAGCCGATCTGGTCGATGCTGCGACGCAGGGCCAACTGGCTGGGGGCGGCGCGGGCCATCACCTTGCTGGCGGCGGCGCGCCCGATCAGCTTGCCGGGGATGAACTCGAACCGCAGGTTCAGCGACGGCAGGGTCTTGGTGTAGCCGCCGTCCTGCTCGCCCTTGACGAAGTTGACGATCGGGGCCGAGGTCGTGCCGGTCTGCACGCGGTTGTAGCCGGTGGAGACGGTCTCGGTGTCGACCACGCGGACACCCAGCGTGCCGCTGATGCCCACGGGCAGTTCACGGAAGTCGAAGGCGGCCTGGACGTAGGCGCTGCGGGTCTTCTCCTCCACCGACCAGGTGTCGAGGAAGGCCTGGAAGGTGCCGCGGCCGCCATAGGTCTCGGCGGTGTTGGCGTTGGGATTGACGCCGTAGACGTCGTTGATCAGGCCCGCCGTCGCCAGGGTGGCGGCGTAGGTGCCCATGGTGTTGTCGTTCCATTGGCGGATGCCGCCGGAATAGCCCAGGTCGCCGGTCTCGAAGAACGGGATGCTGTTCACGATCGAGTTGATGTTGACGATGTTCTCGAGCGTCGCGCACGAGGTCGCCACCGCGACCACGGCGCCGCTGCTGGCGTCGTTGCGGCAATTCAGGCGCGTCGTGCGCTGGTAGAGGATCTGGTCGGTCTCGAACTGCCGCGCCTGGACGCCGGCCTTGATCGAGGTCAGCCACGAGCTTTCCGGCTTGTAGGTGACGTTGAACTGCTGGGCGGTCTCTTCGGAGGTGTTGTTGCGCGGGTTGAACAGGGCGTCGATCCGCTTGACGCCCTGGCCGGTGGTGACGTCCAGGCCCGGGAACGAGAAGTTCGGCGCGCCCTGGCCGCCGGTGTAGTCGACGACGGCGCGCGGCACGCCGAACACCGTGGCGGTGGAGTTGATCTCGTTGTTCTGGACCTCGGCGTTCGAATAGTCGAAGCGGGCGTCGAACACCCAGTGGTCGAGCTTCCACTCGCCGCCGACGGCGGTCGTGTACTGGGTGCGCTTCAGCCCGCCGAGGATGTTGCGGTAGGCCAGGTCCATCGGGAAGTTGGCGTCGCTGGTCAGCTCGATGTGGTTGACCGTGTTGTCGGCGCCCAGCGTGGTCTTGCTGTAGTCGATCAGGCCGCCCGAGGCGCCCAGCTGCAGGAACGAGCTGTTCACCTTCTCGCTGGCGGTGGCGTAGGTGGCGTCGAAATAGGCCTTGAAGTTGTCGGTCGGCCGCCATTCGACGACGCTGCTCAGGGCTTTGCGCTCGGTCTCGCGGCGGTCGATGATCAGGCGCGGGATCTCGGGGATCCAGTCCAGCGTGCCGTCATTGTTGACGTCGGTGCTGCGCCCGGGCGTCGCGCCCGTGCCGGTGGCCGTGGCCGCCCGGCGAATCCAGCCGGTGGTGCGGGCGTTGTTGCTGTTGAGGTGGCGGTTTTCCCAGGTGCCCGACAGCAGGACGCCCAGCTTGTCGTCGAAGAAGGTGCGGCTGCCGATCAGGGCGACCTTGGGGTCGTATTCCTTGGCCAGGTTCGAATAGACGCCCTGGATTGAGCCGGCGACATAGGGATCCTTGCTGTCGAACGGCCGGCGGGTGATCACCCGCACCGTGCCGCCGATGCCGCCTTCGGCCATGTCGGCGGTCGGCGACTTGACCACGTCCAGGCGCGAGACGAACTCGACGGGGATGTCGCGGAAGTCCACGGCGCGGTCGCTGCCGCCGACGGTGAGCGACAGGGCCGACGAGCCGTTGATCTCGACGCGGTTGAGGCTGGGATCGGCGCCGCGGATGCTGACGCCGCGACCTTCGCCGTCCTGGCGGCTGATCTGCACGCCGGTCACCCGTTGCAGGGCTTCGGAGAGGTTCTTGTCGGGGAACTGGCCGATATCCTCGGCCGAGATCGAGTCGACCACCTGCAGCGAGTTGCGCTTGGTGTCCATGGCGCTGCGCAGCGAGGCGCGGATGCCGGTGACGACGACTTCCTCGACCGCGTCGGGCTCGACGGTTTGGCCGGCCGGAGCGGCGGGCGCGGTCTGGGCGAGGGCCATGGCCGGGGCGGCGAACACGGCGGCGGCCACCGCGACGCTCGAAACACCCGCCCACAGTTGCGCGCTGGTCGACGACTTCATCGTTTCCTCCTGTGCCTGACGTGGCTCGGAGGCGACCCGGGGGAGGGCGCGACGCCGAGATCGACGGTTTTCATATTGTGGGAACTTATCCCGATAGTCGGGATGATAACCGCCTCGCTCCGGAAATGTCGAGTAGGATACGATATGTCGTATTAGAAATGGGCTGAAAGCGTCGATCTGGCCAATCGCGGCAACGTGAGGATTTGCTTGGCTTTTTCAGCGCCGCAGGTTGAGAGCGAACATACCGCCGGTATCGGAAAGGCTCGACTTGGCCCGGGTTGCGACGACCCCGGGGGCGACGTCCGAACAGCCCGCGCGGCCAAATCGAGGCCGACCTAAACAAGACCCAGCGGCCCTCCGCCGACAGTATCGGCGGCGTTCTATCCACTCCGTTTTCCAAGGACACCGTCGATGCCGATCACGGCCACCCCGACCCCTGGCGATCAACTGATCACCCCGACCGACCACACCCTGATCATGATCGACTTCCAGTCGCAGATGGCGTTCGCGACCAAGTCGATCGACCCGGTCTCCCTGCGCAACAACGCCGCCCTGGTGGCCAGCGGCGCGGCCGGCTTCGGCGTCTCGACCATCCTGACGACCGTGGCCGAGAAGAGCTTCTCGGGCCCGATGTTCACCGAGGTCACCGAGCCGTTCCCGGGCAAGGCCCTGGTCGACCGCACCTCGATGAACAGCTGGGAAGACGCCGGCGTGATCGACGAGGTCAACAAGATCGGCAAGGGCCGCATCGTGCTGGCCGGCCTGTGGACCAGCGTCTGCATCGTCGGCCCGGCGCTGTCGGCCCTGCAGCAGGGCTATGAGGTCTATGTGATCACCGACGCCTGCGGCGACATCTCCGACGAGGCCCACGAGCGGGCCGTGCAGCGGATGATCCAGGCCGGCGCGCGGCCGATGACGGCCCTGCAGTATCTGCTGGAGCTGCAGCGCGACTGGGCGCGCGGCGAGACCTACGACCTGACCACCGGCATCGCCAAGAAGTTCGGCGGCGGCTACGGCCTGGGCATCATCTACGCCAAGACCATGTTCAACGCCCACGAGGGCTGACGAACCGGCCCGCGCCGGCCGACCTTCCAGGTCGGCGCGGACCGCCTTTCAACAAGGCGTCCCAAGATGAAGATCTATCTCCTGTCGCTCGCCGCGGGCCTGGCCGTCGGGGTGTTCTACGCCCTGGTGCAGGTGCGCTCGCCGGCGCCGCCGGTCGTGGCCCTGATCGGCCTGTTCGGCATACTGGTCGGCGAGCAGATCCCGCCGCTGGTCAAGAGCCTGGCCGCCCGCCAGCCGGCCGCCGTCTCGTGGCTGCGCCATCAGGTCGGGCCGCACATGTTCGGCAGCCTGCCGGGGGCCGTGAAGCCCCCCGAACAGGCGCGCGCCGAGCCGCCCCATCCCCAAGCCTGACGTCTCCAGTTGCCTTGGCCCAATTCCCTCGGCCCCAGTTCCCCCGGAGTATCCGCATGACCTCGCCCGACCTGATCCTGCGCAACGGCCGCTTCACGACCCTCGACCGGAGCAATCCCAACGCCCAGGCCGTCGCCGTGACCGGCGGACGCTTTTCCGCCGTCGGGACCGAGACCGAGGTCATGGCCCTGGCCGGGCCGGCGACCCGGGTGGTCGACCTGAAAGGCCGCCGGGTGCTGCCGGGCCTGATCGACAACCACCTGCACATCATCCGGGGCGGGTTGAACTTCAACATGGAGCTGCGCTGGGACGGCGTGCGCTCGCTGGCCGACGCCATGGGCATGCTCAAGCGCCAGGTGGCGATCACTCCGCCGCCGCAGTGGGTGCGGGTGGTGGGCGGCTTCACAGAGCACCAGTTCGCCGAGAAGCGCCTGCCGACCATCGAGGAGCTGAACGCCGTGGCGCCTGACACGCCGGTGTTTATCCTGCACCTCTATGACCGCGCCCTGCTGAACGCGGCGGCGCTGCGGGTGATCGGCTACGACCGCGACACGCCCGAACCGCCCGGCGGCCAGATCATCCGCGACAGCCAGGGCAATCCGACCGGCCTGCTGCTGGCCAAGCCCAACGCCCAGATCCTCTACGCCACCCTGGCCAAGGGCCCGAAGCTGCCCTTCGACTACCAGGTCAACTCGACCCGCCACTTCATGCGCGAGCTGAACCGGCTGGGCGTGACCGGGGCGATCGACGCCGGCGGCGGTTTCCAGAACTATCCGGACGACTACGCGGTCATCCAGAAGCTGGCCGACGAGAACCAGCTGACCATTCGCCTCGCCTACAACCTCTTCACCCAGAAGCCCAAGGGCGAGAAGGACGACTTCCTCAACTGGACCAAGACCTCGACCTACAAGCAGGGCGACGACTATTTCCGCCACAACGGCGCGGGCGAGATGCTGGTGTTCTCGGCCGCCGACTTCGAGGACTTCCGCCAGCCGCGTCCCGACATGCCGCCGCAGATGGAGGGCGAGCTGGAGGAGGTGGTCACCATCCTGGCCCAGAACCGCTGGCCCTGGCGGATGCACGCCACCTATGACGAGACCATCGACCGGGCGCTGGACGTGTTCGAGAAGGTCAACAAGGACGTCCCGCTGGAAGGCCTGAACTGGTTCTTCGACCACGCCGAGACGATCTCGGAAAAGTCGATCGACCGCATCGCCGCCCTGGGCGGGGGCGTGGCCGTGCAGCACCGCATGGCCTACCAGGGCGAATACTTCCTCGAGCGCTATGGCGCGGCCGCCGCCGAGGCGACGCCGCCGATCGCCAAGATGCTGGAGAAGGGGCTCAAGGTCTCGGCCGGCACCGACGCGACGCGGGTGGCCTCGTACAATCCCTGGGTCTCGCTGGCCTGGATGATCACCGGCAAGACGGTGGGCGGAACCCGGATCTATCCGCAGCGCAACTGCCTGGACCGCGAGGGCGCGCTGCGCATGTGGACCGAGAACGTGACTTGGTTCTCCAACGAGGAGGGCAAGAAGGGCCGCATCGTGGAAGGCCAGCTGGCCGACCTGATCGTGCCCGACCGCGACTTCTTCGGCGTGCCCGAGGACGAGATCGCCGACATGACCTCGGACCTGACCATGGTCGGCGGCAAGATCGTCTATGGCGCTGGCGACTTCGCCAAGCTGGACGAGAACGAGGTGCCGCCGGCCATGCCCGACTGGTCGCCGGTGCGGGTGTTCGGCGGCTATGCCGCCTGGGCCGAGCCGGAGAAGGACGCCGCCCTGCGTCGCCAGGCGGCCGCGTCGTGCGCCTGCGCCAGCGGCTGCGGGGTGCACGGCCACGACCACGCCACCGCCTGGACCAAGAGCCTGCCGATCAGCGACCTGAAGTCGTTCTGGGGTGCGCTGGGCTGCGCCTGCTGGGCGGTCTGATGCGGGCCGTCCTCACCTCGCCGGCGGTGCGCTGGATCGCGCTGCTGGGCCTGTGCGCCGCCTATATCCAGGGCGGATTGACCAAGGCCTTCGACTTTCCCGGAGCCGTCGGCGAGATGGCCCACTTCGGCCTGTCGCCGGCCGCGCCCTTCGCCGTGGCGGTGATCGCGCTGGAGCTGGCCGCCTCGGCGATGATCCTCAGCGGCCGGCTGCGCTGGCTGGGAGCGCTGGCCCTGGCGGCCTTCACCCTGGGCGCGACCTTCATGGCCAACCGCTTCTGGCAGATAGCGCCGCCCGAACGCTTCGGCGCGACCAACAGCTTCTTCGAGCACCTGGGCCTAGTGGGCGGCTTCCTGCTGGTCGCCTGGCACGATCTCGATACGCGGAGCCAGGCCTCGGGAGAGGGGTCATGAGGACGCTGGCGGCCGCGGCCCTGGTGCTCGCGGCTACCGGTCCCGCCCTGGCGGCCGAGCGTCCCGCGATCAAGGTCAACCGCTGGCAGGAGGACTGGTCGGTCCTGGCCGATCCGGCCAAGCGGACCGAGCCTCTCGACGGCCTGAAATACGTCCCGCTCGGCGACGACGCCTTCCTGTCGCTGGGCCTGACCCTGCGCGAGCGGCTGGAGCTGGGCGACGCCCCGACCTTCGGCGAGGAGGCGCACGACACCAGCCTGTCGCAGCGCCTTCAGCTCCATGCCGACGCCCGGACCGGCGCCTGGCGGGCGTTCGTCATGCTGGAGGACGTGCGCGCCTTCGGCCGTCGGCATGTCGGCGGGGCCGACGCCGACCGGCTGGACCTGCGCCTGGCCTTCGTCGACCGCGTGGGCCAACTGGCCGGCGGCAAGGCGACGGTGCGGGTCGGCCGCCAGGACTTCCCGATCGACCAGCAGCGCTTCCTGTCGGCCCGTGACGGTCCGGGCGTGCGCCAGTCGTTCGACGCGGTGTGGGTCGACTGGAGCCGGGGCCCGTGGACCCTGGCCGGCGTCGTCAGCCAGCCCGTGCAATATGCCGATGACGAGGCCTTCGACGATACGTCCAGCGGCCATGTGCGGCTCGACTTCGCGCGGGTGGAACGCAAGGCCTTCGGCGGCGCTGTGTCGGCCTATGCCGGTCGTCTGGCCCGTTCGACCGCCCGCTACGGCGACGCGGTCGGGCAGGAGGATCGGCAGGTCTACGACCTGCGCTACGCCGGCAAGGCCAAGAGCCTGGACTGGGACCTCGAAGCCATGGCCCAGCGCGGCGAGGTCGGCTCGACCGACGTCCGCGCCTGGGCGGCCGGGGCGCGGGGCGGCTGGACGTTCGCGGGCGTCCCCTGGTCGCCGCGCCTTGGCCTGCAAGGCGATCTCGCCAGCGGCGACACCCGGAAGGGGGATGGGCGGCTGGGGACCTTCAACCCGCTCTATCCCAACGCCGCCTATTTCACCCGCGCCGGCTACACCGGCTACGCCAACATCGCGCACCTGAAGCCGTCGGTGACGGTGTCGCCGACCGGCAAGCTGACCGTCATGGCGGCCCTGGCCGGCCAGTGGCGGCGCACGAGCGCGGACGCGATCTACGGCCAGCCTTTCGTGGCCTATGCCGGCACGGCCGGGCAGGGCGGCCGCTGGACCGGCGCCTACGGCCACCTGCGGGCCGACTATGCTTTCAATCGGAGCCTGACGGGCACGGTCGAAGCCGTCCATTTCGAGGCCGGAAGCGCCCTGCGCGCCGCCGGCCGGGACGACAGCGACTATCTCGGCGTCGAGCTCAAGTACGGATGGTGACCATGCGTTTTCCCAGCCTCTCCAAGGTGATGAGCTTCAACGGCGGCTATCTCGACACGGTCGGGTTCCTGGCCTTGCAGGGGCTGTTCGTCGCCCATGTCACCGGCAACTTCGTCACCTTCGGCGCGGCGATGATCCATGGGGCCGACGGGGCGGTGGCCAAGCTGCTGGTGCTGCCGATCTTCTGCGCGGCGGTGGTGATCAGCCGGCTGGTCACCTTCCGGCTGGAGGCCGAGGGCCTGCCGGTGCTGCGGATCATGCTGGGGGTCAAGACCGTGCTGCTGGTCGCCGGCTCGGCCCTGGCCGTGACCCTGGCGCCGTTCGCCAAGGGCGACAGCTGGCAGCTGATCCTGGTGGCGGCGGTCTTCGTCTGCGCCATGGCCATCCAGAACGCCGCCCACCGGGTGCACATCCCGACCGCGCCGCCCACCACCCTGATGACCGGCTCGACCACCCAGATCATGCTCGACGTCGCCGAACTGATCCGCCGGGGACCCGATCGGGGGGCCTCGATCGCTCGAATCCGGAAGCTGTCGGTCGCCGTCGGCCTGTTCGCGGCCGGCTGCGGCCTGGGCGCTCTGGCCTTCGCCCTGCTGGGGCCCGCGGCCTTCTGGCCGTCGGCGGCGCTGGGCCTGCTGTCGCTGTTCTCGGACGAGGCGCGGGGCGTGGCGGTGAAGGCGGGGTGAGGAGATAGCGGTCCCATCCGGGGGCGGGATTCTTCACCCGCCTGGGTGAGTGCGCTTCACCCGTGCGGGAATGGCGCTGCGGCGCGCCTTGGTTGAGTTTGCTCCTGCGCCGGCAAGTGGTCGGCGGCGTCCTGGACTGACCACCTTCCCAAGAGAGCGACGATGCAAGCCCAGACCGTCATGACCCGCGCGCCCGACACAGGCGCCGAACCCGCCCCCGAACCGGCCCACGACCAGATCCGCCAGCTGTTGCAGCAGGCCCGCCACGTCCTGGCGACCGACCCCGCCGACGCCGAACGCTGCATCGCCGTGGCGGTGCGGCTGCTGCCGCAGATCGACGCGGCCGCCTCCCGCAGCTTCGCCCCCCAGACGGCGGGCGCGCCTGCCGCCTCGCCGGCCCTGCAACGCGGAGGCCTCGCGCCCTGGCAGGTGCTGCGGGTCAAGGCGCTGGTGGAGGCTCGGCTGGCCGACCGGGTGACCAGCGCCGAGCTGGCCGCCGCCGCCCGCCTCAGCCCCAGCCACTTTTCGCGGGCTTTCCGGGCGAGTTTCGGCGACGCGCCCAAGACCTATGTCAACCGCCGCCGGATCGCCCGGTCCAAGGACATGATGCTGTCGACCGGCGACAGCCTGGCCGCCATCGCCCTGGCCTGCGGCCTGTCGGACCAGGCCCACTTCTGCCGGATGTTCCGCCGCTTCGAGGGCCAGTCGCCCAGCGTCTGGCGTCGCCTGCGCGGCGGCGAGCGCGAGGCGGCCTGGCCGCTGATCGCGGCGGAATGATCGAGGATCCGTCGTGACCGCCACCGTCCTGCTGATCCACGGCGCCTGGCTGACGCCCAGGCACTGGGATCGCTTCCAGGACCGCTACGCCGCGCGCGGCCTGAGCGTGCTGGCGCCGGCCTGGCCGCTGCTGGACGCGCCGGTCGAGGCCCTGCGCCGCTCGCCGCCCCGCGCCTTCGGCCGGCTGAGCCTGGAGGAGGTGGTCGAAAGCTACGCAGCTCGCGCCGCCACGCTTTCGGAGCCGCCGATCCTGATCGGCCACGGCTTCGGCGGTCTCGTGGTGCAGCTTCTGCTGGATCGCGGCTGCGGCGCCTGCGGGGTGGCCATCGCCTCGACCCCGCCGTTCGGCCTGCTGGAGCGGCCGCGCGCGGCCTGGGCCCTGCGGCGGATCCTGGCCCGCTGGCGCGACTGGGACGGCGCCGCGCCGCTGAGCCCCGAGCGCTTTGCCGCCCTGTTCGCCCAGACCCTGCCCGAGGCCGACCGCCGCGCGGCCTATGCCGAGCAGATCGTGTCCGCGCCGGCCAGGGTGGTGCGCCAGGCCCTGCTCGGCCCCTGGAGGCGTCGCAAGGGAACGGGCTGTCGCCGGCCGCCGTTGCTGCTGATCGCCGGCGACGAGGACCGGGTCGCGCCGGTGGCCATGGTCGCCGCCAGCGCCCGCCAGCAGCGTCGCGCGGCCTCGCGCACCGACCTGCAATGCTTCTCGGGCCGCTCGCACTGGCTGTGCAACGAGCCGGGCTGGGAGGACGTCGCCGACTTCGCCCTCGACTGGGCTCTTGCCCATGCCCGTCCGCTGGAAGCGGCCGGCGGCGCCAATGGGCGTCCCATTCCCGCGCAGGCTTGATCGGGCCGGTTCCGCGTCAACCCCCGAAAGGGTAATGCTGCGCCGCTTTCGTGTATGGTCGCGGTTCGCCAAACACGTCACCTGTACGAGCCCCATGCGCAAGGACCGGTCCCCGGACGCCGCCGAAATGAACGAGTACCCCGCCAGCGGCGCGTCCCCTGCCAGCGACGAGCGCATCCGCGTGCTGATCGCCGACGACCACCCGATGCTGCGCGAAGGGGTGATCTCGGTGCTGGAGACGCAGGCCGACATGGTCGTGGTCGGCGAGGCCGCCACCGGCGACGAGGCGGTCGCCAGCTGGGAGGCGCTGCGTCCCGACATCACCCTGATGGACCTGCAGATGCCCGGCCACGGCGTGGTGGCGATCGAGACCATCCGCCGGGCCCATCCCGAGGCGCGGATCATCGTGCTGACCACCTTCACCGGCGACGCCCAGGCCCTGCACGCCCTGCGCGCCGGCGCGGCGGGGTATCTGCTGAAGAGCAGCCTGCGCCGCGATCTGCTGGACGCCATCCGCGGCGTCCACGCCGGCCGCCGCCATCTTCAGGCCGAGGTGGCCGAACGGATCGCCATCCACGCCATCGACGAGACGCTGAACGCCCGCGAGATCACCGTCCTGCAGCTGATCGCCAACGGCAATTCCAACAAGCACATCGCCCGTGAGCTGAACCTCTCGGAAGACACCATCAAGTCGAACATCAAGAGCATCTTCGCCAAGCTCTACGTCAACGACCGGACCCACGCGGTGACCGTGGCCGCCAAGCGCGGCATCATCGACCTTTGAGCCGGGCGGGGGGCTTCCGGACCGGACTGGCGGGCGTCGCGCTCGCCCTCAGCCTCGCGGTCTCCGCGCAGGCAACGCCGGGTCTCGAACCCCTGGCCGAGTACAAGCGCGTCAGCTGGTCGCTGGAGGGCGGCGCCCCCAGCCGGGTCAACAGCATCGGCCAGTCGAAGGACGGCTATCTGTGGATCGGCAGCGTCGACGGCCTGTTCCGCTTCGACGGCGTGGCCTTCGAGCAGATTCAGCGCGGCGGGCCAAAGCCCGGGCGGCTGAACGTCTCGCAGGTGCTGGGCGCGAAGTCGGGCGCGCTGTGGGTGGGGCTGGGCCGCAGCGGCGGGGTGGCGGTCTATCGCGACGGCCAGCTGATCGACGCCCGCATGCCCAATCCCTCGCGCGAGGTCACGAGCCTGGCCGAAGACCGCGAGGGCGGGATCTGGGTCGCCCGCGGTGGCCGCAAGCGAAACACCCTGGCCCGCTGGCATGACGGCCGCTGGCAGGAGTTCGGGGCCGAGGTCGGCGTGCCCGAGCAGGAGGTCTGGCAGGTCTTCTTCAGCCGCGACGGCGTCCAGTGGCTGGTGCTGGGCGACACGGTGCTGCGCCGCGCGCCGGGCCAGGCCCGGTTTTCGCCGACCGGCGTCAAGGTCGCCCGCCGGGCCAGCCTGGCGCAGGACGCCCTGGGGCGCCTCTGGGTGTCCGACACCAAGGGCGTGCGGCTGCTGGCGGGCGAGGCCCCGGCCGCCTCGTCGCTGACCCGGGCCTATCCGCGCCAGGACGAGGTGGGCGGCTCGAAGATCCTGTTCGACCACAAGGGCGACCTGTGGGGCGCGACCTGGACCGACGGCGTCGTGCACATTCCAGCGCCTGGCGTGGCGGCCCGCAGCGCCGACGCGGCGGGCCTGCGCATCCAGGCCTACAAGGCCGTGCACGGCCTGACCTCCGACCAGACCCATGCGGTGTTCGAGGACCGCGAGGGCAATGTCTGGTTCGGCACGGAGCTGGGTCTCGACATGATGCGGCCGGCCAGCGTGGTCGTGGAGCAGGCGATCCCGCCCAACTCCGCGCGCGGCTATCGCATGACCGCCACCCGCGACGGTACGGTCTGGGTCGCCGACGCCCACACCGTCTACGCCATCGCTCCCGGCAAGGCGCCCAGGCCGGTGGCGCGGACCAGCTGGTCGGCCGGCGCCTTGTGCGCCGACGAGAACGACGGCGTCTGGGTCACCCTGCGCGACACCGTGCTGAAGGTGCGCGCCGGCAAGGTCGAGACCTATCCCAAGCCCGCCGAGGCCAGCGCTTTCGGCTGCGCGCAGGACGCCGAGGGGCGGCTATGGATGGCCGCGCTGGACAAGGGCCTCTACTGGCGCGAGGGCGGGACCTGGAATCGCTGGCCGGGCCTGTCGCCGACCCTGGGCGTGGCCTCCAACGCCGCCGTCCAGCCCGACGGCCGGGTGGCGATCCTGTTCCGCACCCTGCCGCCGCTGCAAGGCCGGCCGCCGTTCGAGCCGCTATACAAGGAGCGCTTTTCGATCGGCGAGATCGAGGGCGTGCTGCCCGGCGCGGCGGCGCTCTATCTCAGCGGCGGCCAGGGCCTGGCCCGCCTGCGCGACGGCAAGGCCGCGACCCTCGACGCCGAGCGCTATCCGTGGCTGGCCTCGGTCAACGGCCTGGTCCAGACCCCGGCCGGCGACACCTGGACGATCGGCGACGCCGGCGTGGTGCGGATGCGCTCGGCCGATCTCGACCGCGCCCTCGACAAGCCCGGCGCGCCGCTGGCCCGGCAGGTGTTCGACTTCCGCGACGGCCTCAACAGCTTCGTGCAGAAGTCGCCCGGCGCCCAGATCGCCGCCGGCGGCGACGGGCGCATCTGGATCCTGACCCGGCGCAACGTGCTGGTCGTCGATCCGGCCCGCCTGGCGCTCAACACCGTGGCGCCGCCGGTGGCGATTCGCGCGGTGGTGGCGGGCGAGCGACGCTTCGCCGACCCCTCGGCCGTGCGCCTGGCGGCCGGCACCACCAGCCTGCGCATCCAGTACACGGCCCTCAGCTTCGCCGTGCCCGGCCGGGTGCGCTTCCAGTACCGGCTGGAGGGCGTCGACCGCGACTGGGTGGACGCCGGCGGCCGGCGCGAGGTGCTCTACAACAACCTGCATCCCGGGACCTTCCGCTTCCGGGTCAAGGCGGCCAACAACGACGGCGTCTGGAACGAGCAGGGCGCGCAGGTGGTCGTCACCATCCCGCCGACCCTGGCCGAGACCTGGTGGTTCCGCCTGCTGTGCATGGCGGCCGTCGGCCTGGCGCTGTGGGGCGTCTACGCCCTGCGGCTGCGGCGGGTGTCGGCCCAGATCAAGGACCGGCTGGAGGAGCGCGCCGCCGAACGCGAGCGCATCGCCCGCGAGCTGCACGACACCCTGTTGCAAAGCGTGCAGGGCCTGATCATGCGCTTCCAGTCGGTGGCCTATCAGATCCCCGACGACCTGCCGGCCAAGGACGTCATCAACCAGGCGCTGGACCGCGCCGACCAGATGCTGGTCGAGGGCCGCGACCGGGTGCGCGACCTGCGCGGCCGCGAGACGCGTCGTCTCGACATCCAGCTGCGCGAGCTGATGGCCGAGCAGCCGTTCGAGCCCGGCGTGAAGGTCGAGCTGGTGGTCGAGGGCGTGGCCCGCGCCATCCAGCCGTTGGTGCAGGAGGAGATCGTCCGCATCGGCGGCGAGGCGCTGTTCAACGCCGCCCGCCACGCCCGCGCCGGCCAGGTGCAGGTGCGCGTCTCGTACGGTGTGCGGCAGCTGCAGGTGACCATCCGCGACGACGGCGTGGGCATCGGCGCCAACCGCATGGCCTGGGCCAGCCGCGAGGGCCATTACGGCCTGATCGGCATGCACGAGCGGGCCAGCAAGATGGGCGCCCAACTGGCCATCGAGAGCGCCGCCGGCAAGGGCACCACCATCACCCTCAGCGTCGCCGGCGCCATCGCCTACCCGACCCAGCCCTGGCTGGCGCGGCTGGGGAGGAAGAAGCGTTAGACCTAGAGCGGGCAGTCACCCATTATCCAGCCGGCGGTTCAGGCGCTGACGCAGTCCCACGCGGTTGGCTGGCGAAGGCGGAACGGCCGAGGGCGGAGCGAGGTTGACCGGCGCCTTGCCGCCGATAATTCGAGACAGGGTCGATGCCAGCGTCGCGGGATCGTTGTCGAAGTCCCCGTGATGCCGGGCCTCGGATTGGGGGGCGCTTGGCGCAATGAACCAATTCCGCGCGCCGCCGGTCCAGAAATTCGATGGAATATTCGCTCGAACGTCGCGTTCCAGCCCCAGCAGAGGCTCCCCAATCGGCCTCAGGAGCGGGATGCGGCGCCTGCGTTCGAAGGCCGCGCTGACCAGATACAGCAGCGACTTATTATAGATGTGGGCGCAGTCGTCGTCGCGCTCCGTGGCGTCGTCCAGCGTGTAGAGGTCGAAGGCGGCGATCGATTTGTCTTTGATCAGAGGCTGATAGATCTTGTCGAACAGCTCGATCGTGCAAGCCGGGGCCCACAGTGAAACGCTCGTGACGGGCACGCCCTCTTCGGCCAGATGCTGGGCCAGGTAGGCGTGCAGAACCGCGCCGGCGCTGTGCCCCGCCAGATGGATCTCGTCTATTTCTCCCGCCTGCAGCGCAGTCTTCAGATGCTTGGCCAGCAACCGCGCCGCCCCCTTCTTTTGGGTTGTGCAGCCCTTGGCGTTCTCCTTCATCTCGTCCCAAAGCGCCTTGCCGCCGAGCAGGCCGGCCAGCGGTTCGAGCGTGTCGTCGATCCGGTCGAGCATGAAGTCCTTCGCGGCGTCGAGCGGGCCTTCGTTTCGGCGCCGGCTGACGGCCTCGCGGAGGATGTTGCCGAGGGTCGTCCAGGCGTCTGATCGCCAGACGATCGAGATGGGGTAGACCTCGTGGGCCAGGGCGGGGGAAAGACGGTTGGCCGCGTACTGGATCGCCGAGCTTTCGGGGTGCAGGCCGCCGTGCGCGTAGATCAGAACCCGTTTCTTGGGCCAGTTCGCCGTCTTGTCTTTGAGGGTCGTACGGACGATTTCCTCCAAGGCCTTCTCGGTCAGCCCGTAGTCGCCCTTCTCACGCAGCACGCCGTCATTTCCCGCCGTCACGATATGAGGACGCAGGTCGGCATAGACATAGGTTTCATAGCTGCGCGGCGCGGCCGAATTGATGTTGGCCGCGTTGCTGGATCCGGAGAACTGCACCGGAGCGCCCAGTCGGGCCACCCAGACATCGGTTCCGTTGGAAAGCCAATCGTCATAGCTCAGCCGGACCAGGCCCCCGGAGCCCCAGGTCGGGCCCCAGCTGTTCTGGATCCAAAAGCCTGTCTGGTCGTAACCGACGATGGCGAAGGCATGACCGCCCAAGACTCCTTCCTGCCACGTGATGTCGGTGTCGCCCGGCTTTACGTTGAGCCAGCCTTGATGAGTCAGCGCGCTGGCGTAGAGGACGCCGACTTCGCTGATGGCCGAGTGCATGGCCACGAGATCAGCATGGTTCACCCGAAAATAGGCGCCCAGCGGGCGGAGGAAGGCATTGTCGGCTCGGGCGACGTTGAGGTTCGCCTTGAGGTTGGAGCTTGGCCACTCGGTCTCGGCGCAGACGCCGTGCTTGTGCCAGCCCTTCATGGCGCCGCGCGCGCTGGAGCCGGTATAGTCTTCACCGGGCCACTCGTCATAGCGCTTGGCCATGACGTAGAGCATGCGGGCGCTCACCCCGGCATGCGGCGCGGCCGGGTCGACCTTCGTCAGAAGATAGTTGGCCACGGTCGCGAGCCCATACCCTGTGCAGGCGCCTTCATTGCCCTGGTCCAGAACCGGCAATCCGAGATTGCGGTAGGCCTGAAGGTCCGATGTCGGCCGGACCTCGACCAGGCTCGGGACGTACATCGTGTCGCGGAAATCGATGGTGTCGGGCAGCGCGTCGAAAGTGCGCTTGATCTTGCTGACCATACCAAATCCCCCCCAGGATTGTGTACGGCAATGGTTACTCAAGGTTGTTTTTTAGTCAATCAAGAGTCGTGTAATTGCGGGGGTGTTTCTCTTGGTTGTGTGCGGCCCTAGCTCTTCAACCACACCGCCACGGCCGACAGGGTCACGCAGGCGACCACCGTGGTCAGGGCCACGACCCTCGCGCCGCCGCGGGCGAAGACGTTGTAGGCGCGGGTCTGGATGAAGACGTTCACCGCCGTCGGGGTCGCCGCCAGCAGGGTGGCGGCCAGGCGGAAGGCGGCCGGAGCCGGGGTCAGGCCGACCACGGTCCAGACCAGCAGCGGCAGGACCAGCAGCTTGGCGAGGGCGGCGGCGATTACCGGGCTCCAGCGCGGGGCGGGAACGTCGGCCTCGACCGGCAGGCCCAGCACCACGCCGAGCGCCACCAGGGCGACGGGGCTGCCCGAGACGGCGGCCGCGCCGACCGCGCGGTCGAGCACGCCGGGCAGTTGCAGGCCGATCAGGGCCAGGGCCGCGCCGAACAGGGCGGCGGCGACGATCGGGTTGCGGAACGCCTGCATGGTCGAGCGCCAGACCGAGCGCCCGCCGGCCCAGCCGAGCAAGGCGACCCCAAGAGCGGTGGCCAGCACGAAGTCCACGGCCACGAGGCCCGCGCCCAGGCGGGCGATCTCGGGGCCGAACACGGCCGCCGCCACCGGCAGGCCCAGGAACGCGCTGTTGCCGACGCCGGCGGCCATGGCCGTGCCGGCCCGCTCCTCGCGGGTCCAGCGCAAGGTCAGGCCCGCCAGCACCAGCAGGCCCATGATCGCCGCCAGGCAGCCGGCGTAGGCGGCGAGACCCAGGGTCAGGTCGTGGCCCGGACGGCCCATGCGCGACAGGGAATGCACCAGCAGGGCCGGGAAGCCGATCCAGTAGACGTAGGCGGAAAGGCCCTGGGCCATGCGGCCGTCGAACAGCCGCAGCCGCGCCAGCACCACGCCGGCCCCGACCAGCATGAAGAACGGCAGGGCCCGCGCCAGGACCTCCAGCGTCAGGGCGATCACGCCGGATGCGCCTTGGCGGGCGGGAACAGGGTCATGCGCGAGGGCCTCGGCGGAAAACGCGGGGTCGCTGATACCACCCGTCCCGCGCCGGGGTCAAAAAGCGTCGCTGCGACCGTACCCGCTTCAATGAGGAGGGAAGATAGAGCTAGGTCCGGACGGCTTACCGATCCTTCATTTGCCACCGCCTTTTGGTTGAGTTTCAACGGGTCTCCTCCTCGCAAGGACGCGAACCGATGCTCGACCGCCGCCGACTGCTCGCCCTGGCCGCCGTGGCGGGGGCGTCGCCGTCCCTGGCGGTGGCGCGCCAGGTTTCGGACCTGCCGGCTGGTCCCGTCGATCCGGCGGCGGTGCTGGCGGAGACCGGCGCGCCGGCCGTTGCGGGCCTGGTCTCCGGCGCCGAGCGGACGGTCCTGGCCGCCGTCGGCGGGGTGCGCCGGATCGGGGCGCCCGACCCGGTCGAGGCGCGCGACCCCTGGCACATCGGCTCCAACACCAAGGCGATGACGGCGGCGCTCTACGCCCGGCTGGTCGAGGCCGGCCAGGCGAAATGGGGCGCGCCCCTGGGCGCGCTGTTTCCTAGCGTGAAGCTCGACCCGGCCTGGCGCGAGACCACGATCGAGCAGCTGATGAGCCACAGCGCGGGCCTTCGCGACGGACCGGTGATGGCCGGCGCATGGCTGGTCCGCGCCAACCTCGACAAGCGGCCGCTGCCCGTCCAGCGGGCCGAGGTCGCGGTGCAGGTGCTGTCCGCGCCGCCGACCGGCAAGCCGGGGACGTTCGAATACGCCAACTTCAACTACGTGCTGGCGGGCGCGGCGATCGAGGCGATCACCGGCGTCGCCTGGGAGGAGGCGATCCGCACGCGCCTGTTCCAGCCGCTGGGGATCGAAAGCGCCGGTTTCGGCGCGCCGAAGGGCGACGTCCCCTGGGGGCACGTGTCCGCGCCGGGCGGCGGGCTGACGCCGGTCGACCCGGCGGGTCCGGCCGACAATCCGCCGGCGCTCGGTCCTGCCGGCACGGTGCACATGACGATCCAGGACCACGCCCGCTTCGCCCGGCTGTTCCTGAAGGACAACGCGATCCTGTCGGCCGAAAGCATCCGTCGCCTGACGACGCCGGCGCCGGGCGCGACCTATGCGCTGGGCTGGGGGATCGTGCCGGAAAAGCCCTGGAGCCGCGGCCCGATCCTGGCCCACGAGGGCTCCAACACCCTGTGGCACGAAGTGGTGCTGATCGCGCCCGGCCGCGGCGCGGCGATCATCGCCGCGACCAACGCCGGACCGGAGGCGTCGAAGGGCGCGGCCATCAAGCTCGCCCAGCAGTTCCAGAAGGCCTACGTGGCCTGAGGGGCGCCTAGGTCGGATCGATATTCAGGAACTACAGCCGATTTTTCACCGAGCATCCCCGCGAAGGCGGGGACCCAAGCCGAGTCCGCAGGTGACCCACGGCCGGGCCGCCTCTTGAACGTCTGCTTGGATCCCCGCCTTCGCGGGGAAGGACGGATTTGGGGTCGCAAGCAGATGGAGGTTGGTTCCGCCTACCGCTCGTCGCCGGGCAGGCGGATGTGGACCAGCTTCCACTCGAACAGCGCCCGGCGCTGGAAGGTGAAGATCGTCGCCTTGTCCTTGGCGCCTGGCCGGCGCACGGCGATGCGGACGCGGTTGGGGTCCCAGTAGGCGATGGTCGGGTAGGGGCCGCGCACGACGGCTTGCATGCGGGCCAGCACCGTTTCTGGACGCGGCGGCGACAGCGGGGCCGCGCCGGGGGCGTAGCCGCGGGTCAGGGCCTGCAGGCCCGGGACGGTGAGATAGCGGTCGACCTTGGGCTCGGGCGGGGCGATCGGCTCGATGGCGCGCTTGAAGACGCCCAGCGGGTTGCTCCAGATCGACGGGGCCTCGGGCTTGGCGGCCGGAGCCTGCTCGTCCAACTGGCCGGTCAGGCTGCGGCGCACCGAGGGAAAGTCGACCAGCTCGCCGATCGCCTGCACGTCCTCGTACTGGGCGGCCGCCTTCAGGGCGCGGAACGCGAACCAGGGCGCCGTGGCGTAGGCGGCGGCGAACACGAAGATCGCCAGGACGATGAGGTCCCAGATCCGCTTCTGCAAAGTCATTGCGCCCCCGCACGGTTAACGCCGCCTAGAATGGGCATTCATGCCCTTCCTGCAAGGGCGTTCGCGCGCCGGGAGTTCCATTGATGGAATCCGCTTTCCTGACGGGCCTGGGCGCTCTATGGGGTCGCCGCTCGCGGTCTGGCTTAAGCGCCCGCCGCCCCTGAGGAATTTCCGGAGCGCCCATGGCCGGCCTGCGTCTCGCCGATCTTTTCCGCTGCAAGCCCGTAGGCGCGATCGCGGCCGAGGGGGACGACAATCCCAACGACCTGTCCGGCGAACTGCACCGCTCGATCGGCCTGTTCCAGCTGACCATGCTGGGCGTCGGGGCCACGATCGGCACCGGCATCTTCGTGGCCCTGACCACGGCCGTGCCGCTGGCGGGGCCGGCGGTCATCGTCTCGTTCGTCATCGCCGGCGTCACCGCGGCCCTGACGGCCCTGTGCTACGCCGAGCTCGGCTCGACCATCCCGGTCTCGGGGTCGTCCTACTCCTACGCCTACGCCACGCTGGGCGAGTTCGTCGCCTTCCTGGTCGGGGCGTGCCTGCTGCTGGAATACGCCGTCTCGGCCTCGGCCATCGCCGTGGGCTGGGGCCAGTACCTGAACGAGCTGTTCTTCGACCTCTTTCAGTGGCGCCTGCCCGAGGCCCTGGCCGCGCCGCCCGGAGCGGGCGGGGTGTTCAACCTGCCGGCGGTGGTGCTGGTGGGCTCGTGCATGGTGCTGCTGCTGCGCGGGGCCAAGGAATCGACCACGGTCAACGCCGTGCTGGTGGTGGCCAAGCTGCTGGTGCTGCTGTTCTTCGTCGTGATCGCCTTCACCGGCTTCCGGTCGGAAAACCTGACGCCGTTCGCGCCGATGGGCGTGGCCGGGATCGGGGCGGCGGCCTCGTCGATCTTCTTCTCCTACATCGGCATCGACGCGGTCTCGACCGCCGGCGACGAGGTCGAGAACCCGCGCCGCAACCTGCCGCTGGGCGTGGTGCTGAGCCTGCTGATCGTCACCGCCGTCTATGTGCTGGTGGCCGTGGCCGCCGTCGGCGCCCAGCCCTGGACGGCCTTCGCCGGCCAGGAGGCGGGGCTGGCGGTGATCCTGCGCAACCTGACCGGCGCGGGCTGGACCTCGCTGATCCTGTGCCTGGGCGCGATCATCTCGATCTTCAGCGTGACCCTGGTCGTCATGTACGGCCAGACCCGCATCCTGTTCGCCATGAGCCGTGACGGCCTCTTGCCGCGCCTCTTCCAGAAGACCGACCCGCGCACCCGCACGCCGGTCTGGAACACGGTGATCGTGGCGGCCTTCATCGCCTTCCTGGCCGCCTTCGTGCCGCTGGACGTGCTGGTCAACCTGACCAGCATGGGCACGCTGATCGCCTTCGCCATCGTTTCGGCCGGGGTGATCATCCTGCGCCGCACCCGGCCCGACCTGCCGCGCGGCTACAAGGTGCCGCTCTATCCGGTGCTGCCGGTGCTGAGCGTGGCCTTCTGCCTCTACCTGATCATCGGCCTGCCGTGGGACACTTACCTGCTGTTCGGCCTGTGGGCGGCGGCGGCCTGCGTCATGTACTTCGGCTACTCGCGCAAGCACTCGAAGCTGGCGGCTGCATCTTAACTCCCGTCATTCCCGCCCTTGTGGCGGGAACCCCTCTGTCAGCCGCAGGTGCGGATGGGGCGGCGTGCTCAGCACGCCGCTTGCGCTGCCCTCGCGAGCGGAACCAGGGTTTCCCGCCACAAGGGCGGGAATGACGGGAGAAAAGGAGTTCAGGATCGTTTCGGGACGCCGTCGCGTGAAGTTTCGGCGCTGAGCCATCTTCCTGGGGACCATCCGCCCTCGCGCCTTGCCCTGGCTTTCCCCGCGCCTCTAGGCTCGCGCTCAGGTTGGCGATGGGGCGGGGCAATGATCGCGACGAACAGTCGGCGGGCGGTGCTGGCGGGACTGGGGACGATGGGACTGTCGGCCTGCGCCTCGACCGGGCGGGTCGCGCCCGGCCCAGGTCTTGTCGCGTCCGGCTTTCTCGCCACGCCGCTGGCCCCGCTGCGGATGGAGGTCGACCGGATCACCAAGATCACCGTCTGCCTGCGTCCGTTCCGCGCCATGGGGCCGCGTCTCGACGTCGAGACCGTCGCCGGAAAGCGCGTGGTGCACAACTACGGCCACGGCGGCAGCGGCTGGTCGCTGTCGTGGGGCTCGGCCGAGATCGCGGCTGGCAAGGCGCTGGAGGGCGGGACGCGCGAGGTCGCCGTCATCGGCTGCGGCGCCATCGGCCTGACCACGGCGCTCACCCTGCAGCGAGCCGGGGCGAAGGTGACGATCTACGCCAAGGAGCGCGCGCCCTACACCCGCTCGGCCCGGGCCACCGGCACCTGGTCGCCCGACAGCCGCATCGCCGACGCCGACAAGGTCGCCGCCGACTTCCCGGCGCTGTGGGAGCGGATGGCCCGCACCTCCTACGCCGCCTACCAGACCCTGCTGGGCCTGCCCGGCGAGCCGGTGGCGTGGAGCGACCGCTACACCCTGTTCGACGCCTTGCCGCCGCCGCGCGGTCCCGGCCCCGTCAACCTGGCGCCGCCGGTGCGTTTCGCCGCCTACAACGAGCGGCTGGCGGGCCTGGTGCCCAGCATGCGCGACCTGCCGCCGGGCGCGCACCCGTTCCCGGTCGCCCGCGCGCGGCGGGGCGTGCAGATGCAGTTCAACGTCGCCGACCTGGCCCACCAGCTGACCACCGATTTCCTGTTGGAAGGCGGGCGCATCGAGACCATGACCTTCGACACGCCGGCCGATCTGGCCCGCCTGAAGGAGGCGGTGGTCGTCAACTGCACGGGCTATGGCGCGCGGGCGCTGTGGAAGGACGAGAGCGTCACGCCGGTGCGCGGCCAGATCGCCTGGCTGGCGCCGCAGCCCGAGGTCCGCTACGGCCTCTACTACCGTCACGTCTCGGTGCTGCCGCGCCCGGACGGGATCGTCGTGCAGCAGGTGGGCGAGAGCGAGATGTTCGGCTACGGCGTCGCCGACGAGACGCCGGACCGCGCCGAGGCCGAAGACGCGGTTCGTACAATCGCAAAGCTGTATTCACCAAGTCGGGTGTAGAATCGCCGCGATGAGCCAGATTGAAGTCCAGGGAATGGAAAAGCGCGCCTACCGACGCTACCCCGCCTCGCGCAAGGCCTACCTCGTGGTGGGCGGCGAGCCGCTGCGCTGTCGCCTGATCGACATCGCCAAGGGCGGCGCCCGCATCGCCGGGCCGGAGCTGTCGCCGCAGGCCGGCCCGCTGCATCTGGTCGACCCGGCCCGGCGGCTCGTCCACCTGACCCGCATGGTCTGGCAGGGCGACGGCCAGATGGGCCTGCAGTTCATCGAGAGCCGCGCCTTCACCGAGGCCCTCGGCGGGGCCGAAGGGGCCGGCCGCGTGGTCGACATGATCGGTCCCTGGCCCACCGACGGCTAGTCGGCCGCCACGGCCTCGTGGCGCATGGCTTCGGCGCCCAGGGCGACATGCTCGGAGATGCGCCCGTCGGCCTTCCGCTCGCTGTAGCGGTCGACGAGATAGTCGGCCCGGTCGCGGGTCAGCAGGGTGAACTTCACCAGTTCCTCCATCACGTCGACCACCCGCTCGTAGTAGCTGGACGGCTTCATGCGGTCGTTCTCGTCGAACTCCTTGTAGGCCATGGCCACCGACGACTGGTTGGGGATGGTGATCATCCGCATCCAGCGGCCCAGCAGGCGCAGGGTGTTGACCGCGTTGAACGACTGCGAGCCGCCGCTGACCTGCATCACCGCCAGGGTCTTGCCCTGGGTGGGGCGGACGCTACCGATCTCCAGCGGGATCCAGTCGATCTGCGACTTGATGACCCCGGTGATCGCGCCGTGGCGCTCGGGGCTGCACCAGACCTGTCCTTCCGACCACTGCGACAGCGCCCGCAGTTCCTGGACCTTGGGATGGTCGGGGCCGGCGGCGTCGGGCAGGGGCAGCTCGCGCGGGTCGAAGATCCGGGTCTCGCAGCCCAGCGCCTGGAGGATCCGCGCCGCCTCCTCGACCAGCAGCCGGCTGAACGAGCGCTCCCGCAGCGATCCGTAGAGCAGCAGGATGCGGGGCGGATGCGTCGCGGGCGCCGCCACGGCGAGCCGGGCTTGATCCACCGGGACGAGGAACTGGCGGTCGAGGGCGGGGAACTCGGTCACGGGCGACTCCAAGAGCGTCATTGAACTGTCTGATAATTCCATCATATTGGAAATATGGAATCGAAGTCCGCTGTCAACATGCTCTCCGCCCTCGGCCATGAAGGGCGCCTGGCGATCTTCCGCCTGCTGGTGAAGGCCGGCCCCGTGGGAATCGCGGCGGGCGACATCGCCCGGACGCTGGACGTCCTGCCCAACAGCCTGTCGGCCAACCTCAACGTCCTGTCGCATGCGGCGCTGGTCACCTCGCGGCGCGAGGGGCGGTCGATCATCTATTCGGCCGACTACGGCGCGATGAGCGGCCTGCTGGGCTTCCTGATGGAAGACTGCTGCAACGGCTCGCCCCAGATCTGCGCCCCACTGGGCGCGATCGTCGCCAAGGCCGAGGCCTGCGACGGAACCTGCCTGACGGAAAGGGAGCCCGCATGAGCACCGAACATCGTCCGCTGAACGTCCTGTTCCTCTGCACCCACAACTCGGCCCGGTCAGTCATGGCCGAGATGATCATGAACCGGGTCGGCGCAGGCCGCTTCAAGGCCTGGTCTGCGGGCTCAATGCCCAGCGGAACGGTCAATCCTCACGCCATCAATCTGCTGAAGCACCTGAACTACAAGACCGACGTCCTGCGCTCGAAGAGCTGGGAGGAGTTCGCGGTGCTGAACAACGCTGACGCGCCCGAACTCGATTTCGTGTTCACCGTCTGCGACAACGCCGCCGGCGAGGTCTGTCCGATCTGGCCGGGTCAGCCGATGAGCGCGCATTGGGGCATTCCTGATCCGTCCGCCGCGACCGGTACGGAAGCCGAGATCGCGCTGGCCTTCGCCGACGCCTACCGCCAGCTCAACAACCGCATCACCCTGTTCTGCGCCCTGCCGATGAACTCGCTCGACCGGCTGTCGCTCCAGCGTCGCCTGGACGAGATCGGCAAGGTTACCACCGCCGACGACACGGCGGCCTGATCGGATGCAGTCTTTCAGCGTCGCGCGCCGCCTCGTCGCGGAAGCTCTGGGCTCGGCCCTGCTGCTGGCGGTGGTGGTCGGTTCGGGGATCATGGGCGAGCGCCTGGCGGGCGGCAACGTCGCCATCGCCCTGCTGGGCAACACCCTGGCCACGGGGGCTGCGCTGGTGGTGCTGATCGGGGTGTTCGGACCGATCTCCGGCGCGCACTTCAATCCGGCCGTGACCCTGGTCGCGGCGCTGCGGCGCGAGCTGCCCTGGCGCTTGGCCCTGGCCTATCCGATCGTGCAGGTCGCCGGCGCGGTGCTGGGCGTCTGGATCGCCCACGCCATGTTCGGCGAGCCGGTCGTCCAGGTTTCCACCAAGCTGAGAGCGGGCGGCGCCCAGGCCTTCGCCGAGGTGGTGGCGACCTTCGGCCTGGTCGCGACGATCCTGGGGACCGTGCGCTTCAGGCCCGACAGCACGCCCATGGCGGTGGGCCTCTACATCACCGCCGCCTACTGGTTCACGGCCTCGACCTCGTTCGCCAATCCGGCGGTGACGATCGCGCGGAGCCTGTCGGACACCTTCGCCGGGATCGCGCCGTCCTGCGCCCCGGCCTTCATCCTCGCCCAGCTCGCCGGCGCCCTGCTGGCGGCGGGCGTCTTCGGCTGGCTGCTGAAAGCGGAGACCGCGTCGTGACCGACTTCCCGATCACCATCTTCCACAACCCCGCCTGCGGCACGTCGCGCAACGTCGTGGCCATGGTCGAGGCCGCCGGCTATGCCCCGGTCGTCGTCGAGTATCTGCAAGCCGGCTGGACCGCCGAGCAACTGCGCGACCTCGCCGCCCGCGCCGGTCTGCCGCTTCGCGACCTGATCCGCGAGAAGGGCACGCCTGCCCAGGACCTGGGCCTTCTGGCCGAGGGGGTCTCCGACGAGCGCATCCTCGGCGCCATGGTCGAGCATCCGATCCTGGTGAACCGGCCGATCGTGGTGACGCCCAAGGGCGTGGCCCTGTGCCGTCCGTCCGAGCGGGTGCTCGACCTGCTGGACCGCCGTCCGGCCAGCTTCACCAAGGAGGACGGCGAGGTCGTCATCCTCTAGACGGCCGCCGCGTCCCCGGCGCGAACAGCAGGTCGGACCAGCGCCAGGAGGCGTCGCCCAGCGCCAGGCGCGGCGCGCCTGGGCCGTCGGCCAGGCTGACGACGACGAGGCCGCGCATCAGGTCGGCGCGACAGGCGGCCGGAGCAAAGCCGACCTCCATGATGATCGCCTCGCGCACGCCCGCCAGGCCCTTGCCGACCTGGCCGGGGCTCTGCAGCCACTTGCCGCGCCAGACCAGCACAGCCTTGCCCGAGGCTGCGGCCTCGCCATGCGCCGACGCCAGGGCCGAGCGGACGCGGGGATTGCGCCGCAGGGCTGCTTGAAGCCGCCGGACCATGTCGCAGCTGGCGCCGTCGCCCGCGCCGTTTCCGGATCCCGTTCCCACGGTGGTCGCGCCGGCGAGATCGGCCTCGCCCAGCTCGGTGGCCATCATGGTGGTGTCGGCGGGGGTGGCGACCAGGGGCTCGACGTCGGGCGGGCGCACGGCCGGGCGGGCGGTGCGGGTCGGCGGCTTCGGGTCCGGCTTGGGCGGGGCGGGCGAGGTCGGCCGGGCGGGCGTGGGTTCGGGCTTCGGCTCCAGGGCCGGCGGCTTGGGCTCCGGCTCGGGCGGCGGCGGGGGAGGGGGCTGGACGAGATCGACCGCGATCGGTTCGGGCTCGGGCGGACGCGGTTCCGGCTGCGCCATCAGCACCGCCAGCAGGGCCAGGCCGTGGGCGCCGACGCTGACCAGGCCGGCCGCCAGCTGCGTCGCGCGCGAGGGGCGGCGGCGGGCGGGTTGGTCGATCAGCGGTCTTGGCATCACGCGTCCGTGGCGAGCGCCGGAACGCCGACGCCCGTGCAGGTGAACACTCCCCCGCGTCAGGATCGTGGCGAGCGGCGCCGCTAAGCGGACGCAGGCGCTAACATCCCTTCGCGCCAAAGAAAAAGGCCCTCCCGCGAGGGAGGGCCTTCTCTGTTCCGAAAGGTCGGACCGCTTAGGCGGCCATGGCCTTCTGGAGGTTCTCGTCGATCTTGTCGAGGAAGCCCTCGGTGGTCAGCCAGCCTTGCTTGTCGCCGACCAGCAGGGCCAGGTCCTTGGTCATGAAGCCGCTTTCGACGGTGTCGATGCAGACCTTTTCCAGGGTGGCGGCGAACTTGGCCAGTTCCTGGTTGTCGTCGAGCTTGGCGCGGTGCGCCAGGCCGCGGGTCCAGGCGAAGATCGAGGCGATCGAGTTGGTCGAGGTCGACTCGCCCTTCTGGTGCTGGCGGTAGTGGCGGGTGACGGTGCCGTGGGCGGCTTCGGCTTCCACCGTCTTGCCGTCCGGCGTCATCAGGACCGAGGTCATCAGGCCCAGCGAGCCGAAGCCTTGAGCCACGATGTCCGACTGCACGTCGCCGTCGTAGTTCTTGCAGGCCCAGACGTAGCCGCCCGACCACTTCAGCGCCGAGGCGACCATGTCGTCGATCAGGCGGTGCTCGTAGTGGATGCCCTTGGCCTTGAACTGGTCGGCGTATTCGGCGTCGAAGATCTCCTGGAAGATGTCCTTGAAGCGGCCGTCATAGGCCTTGAGGATCGTGTTCTTCGTGGAGAGGTAGACCGGGTAGCCGCGGTTCAGGCCGTAGGCGAACGAGGCGCGGGCGAAGTCGCGGATCGAGTCGTCGAGGTTGTACATCGCCATGGCGACGCCGGCGTCCGGAGCCTTGAAGACTTCGTGCTCGATGGTCTCGCCGTCTTCACCGACGAACTTGATCGACAGGGTGCCCTTGCCCGGGAACTTGAAGTCGGTCGCGCGGTACTGGTCGCCGAAGGCGTGACGGCCGACGATGATCGGCTGGGTCCAGCCCGGCACCAGGCGCGGCACGTTCTGGCAGATGATCGGCTCGCGGAAGATCACGCCGCCCAGGATGTTGCGGATGGTGCCGTTCGGCGACTTCCACATCTTCTTCAGGCTGAATTCCTCGACGCGTTGCTCGTCGGGGGTGATGGTGGCGCACTTCACGGCCACGCCGTGCTTCTTCGTCGCGTTGGCCGCGTCGATGGTCACCTGGTCGTCGGTGGCGTCGCGGTTCTCGACCGACAGGTCGTAGTAGTCCAGTTCCAGGTCCAGATACGGGAAGATCAGCTTATCCTTGATGAGCTTCCAGATGATCCGGGTCATTTCGTCGCCGTCCATGTCGACGACGGGATTGGCGACTTTAATCTTGGCCATTGCGGGGTCTTCCTCTCGCGGTGGCGCGCTCTGACGCTCGGCGCACAGGGCCGGAACGTGGCGCGGACGGCGAGCCCTATAGACTGTTGCGGCCGCTGGGGAAAGGCTGCGTGGCGGCGCCTCGCGCGGGAGCGCGGCATTCCACCGCAGGCGACATCACCCCCGCAGCGCCCTAATGGGTTGAGATCGTGCGGAAGGTCCCTGGCGGGGGACGGTTTGGGGGAGATGCGTGAGCAGCCTGTGGCGCCATACGGACGTGAAATCGCCCCTGGCGCGACGGCTCCTGGCCTTCGCCGCCCTGGTGTCGATCGCGGTCACGGGGCTGGTCACGGCGGTCACCTTCTACTTCGTCCAGCAGAGCGCGGCCGAGACCCAGATGCGCCACCTGGCCGAATATGTCGGCGAGCGGGTGAAGACCGAGGACCGGCTGTTTTCCGACCTCGTCAAGGTGCACGACGCTTCCAGCCTGGCCCTGCTGCGCCGCCTGCGCGAGATCGAGCCCGACATCGACCGCCAGTTCGACCTGCTGTTCCCCGACCACGGCGACGGCACCCGCCGCACCGCTTCGCGCCTCTATGACGGCGGCCGGACGGGCAACCACTATGTCTACGGCATCGGCGGCTTCGTGCCCCACGCCGCCGACCTGACCCGCGCGGACAAGGCCCTGCTGGTGGGCGCCATGGAGGTGGTGGCCAACGCCGGCGAGACCGAGATCGGCCACTACGACAACTTCTACTTCTTCACGCCCGACACCCGGCTGGTGATGTTCGGCCCCAAGCGCAAGGACCGGCTGCTCTATTACCGGCAGGACGCGCCGCCGACGCTCGACATCTCCAAGGAGGAGATGACCCTGCTGACCCGGCCGGAGGCCAATCCGCAGCGGGTGATGAAGTGCACCAAGCTGCGCAAGCTGATCTCCAATCCCAGCGGGCGCGGGCTGAACGCGGCCTGCATGACGCCCTTCGACCTCAACGGACGCCATGTCGGAGCCTGGGGCACCAGCCTGTCGCTGGATTCCTTCCTGCTGCGGGCGGTGGGCGACGCCCTCCCGGGCGGCCAGAACCTGATCGTCTCGTCCGACGGCGAGCTGATCGCCGCGCCTGGCCTGGCCAAGGACGGGGTGGTCGACGCCGCCCAGCTGGCGCGGGTGCAGTCCAGCGAGCGGGTGGCCGACCTGGTGGCCCAGATCCGCGAGCATGGCGGCGACGTCGGCGCCCTGCGCGACCGGGGCGGCGACCGGGTGGTGGCCTACGGCCGGATGAAGGAGCCGGACTGGTACTTCCTGATGACCTTCCGCTCGGACCAGATCGTCTGGAACGCGGTGAAGACGGCCTCGTGGGTGCTGCTGTTCGGCGTGGTCGGGGTGATCGCCCAGTTGCTGCTGCTCTATCGCCTGATGGCGCGCGAGGTGGTTTCTCCGCTGCGGGGCCTGGCCGAGGCCCATCGCGAGGACGACGGCGTTGCGGCTGCTCGCATCGAGGCCCGCGGCGACGAGATCGGCGCCTTGGCCAGGGCGCTGCGCAAGCAGCGGGAAGTGCACGACGACCTGCTGCGCTCGCTCGAGGACCGGGTCGCCGACCGCACCCACGAACTGGAAAAGGCCAACCAGGCCAAGTCGGTGTTCCTGGCCAATATGAGCCACGAGCTGCGCACGCCGCTGAACGGCGTTATCGCCGTCGGCGATCGCCTGGCCGAAGAGAGCAATCCTGCCCGCCGGCGCGAGCTGGCCGCCCTGGTCGCTTCGTCGGGGCGCCTGCTGGAGCAGGTGCTGGGCGATATCCTCGACGTCTCCAAGATCGAGGCGGGTCAGTTCCAGATGACCTTCGCGCCCTTCGACCTGGAGACCCTGGTCGCGGGCATGGCCGAGCTGCACCGCGCCTCGGCCGAGGCCAAGAACCTGACCTTCTCGTGGTCGGTGTCTCCCGAGGCGATCGGCCGCTACGAGGGCGACGCCGGGCGGATCAGCCAGATCCTGTCGAACCTGCTGGGCAATGCGGTGAAGTTCACCAGCGTCGGCGGGGTGGACCTGTCGGTCGAGCGGATCGGCGACGTGGTCCGCTTCAGCGTCAGCGACACCGGGGTGGGCTTCGACGACGCCGTGCGCGAGCGCCTGTTCAAGCGCTTCGTCCAGGCCGACCAGTCGATCACCCGCCAGTTCGGTGGCACGGGCCTGGGCCTGTCGATCTGCGCGGCCCTGGCCGAGATGATGGGCGGCTCGATCGACGCGCGGGCCGTGACCGGGCGGGGTGCGACCTTCATCGTCGACCTGCCGCTGCAGCCTTCGACCGAGATCCTCGGCCACGAGGACGACGAGGACGACGGGCCGATCTCGCTGGAGGGCCTGCGGGTGCTGGTGGCCGAGGACCATCCGGGCAACCGCAAGGTGGTCGAGATCGTGCTGGAGCCGTTCGGCGTCGACCTGACCATGGTCGAGGACGGCGAGGCGGCGCTGCGGGCGCTGGACGAGCAGCCCTTCGACGCGGTGTTGATGGACATGCAGATGCCGGTGATGGACGGCCTGACCGCCACCCGCGCCATCCGCGCCCGAGAGGCGGCCCAGGGCGCGCGGCGGATGCTGGTGATCATGCTGACCGCCAACGCCATGGACGAACACATCGCCGCCGCCCACGCCGCCGGCGCCGACCTGCACGTGGCCAAGCCGCTCAATCCGGGCCTGCTGGTCCAGGCCCTGGCCGGCGCCCGCACGCGCCTGACGACGAAGGTCAGCGCGGCGGAGTAGGGGGCGCCAGGCTTTCCGGGGCGCAACCGTCCGGCGTTTCGGCGAGCTCGACCGGGGCGGGCCAGACCTGCAGGGTCTTCCGCGTCAGCGGCAGGTTCGGGCCCCGCAGTTCGCACCACAGCGTCATGTCCGGAAGGAAGCTGAGGTTCATCGAGCCGGCGAGCGTCGCCACGACCATCGACACGTCGGTCGTGGGGTTTGCGCGGGTTAGGGTTCCCGCCGCCACCTCGGCATCCAGCCAGAATATCCGCCAATCGACCGTGGCGTCATGGCCCGGCGGCCGGCGCCAGTCGATCCGCACCGCGGGCCCCAGCATGGCCAGCCCGTCCGGGCCGGGCGTCACCTTGAGGGCGGATGGCGGCGTGTCGGGCGGGGCGGCTGGTGACATGGCGGTCGCTCGCGTGAGTGAGGTGCAAGCATAGCCGATGGCGCGGATCGCTGTCAGGTCGTGCTTGCCTTCCGCTATCGGCCCGATTGCTGCGCCGCCGCCAGCACCGTCCGCGCGACGTCCACGATCAGCGCGGTTCGATCCTCGTCTTCCAGCGGCGAGGCCTTGAGGAAGATGGCCAGGGCGAAGCGGCGGCCGTCTTTCAGCTGCACCATGGCCAGGGTGGCGTCGGCGGCGCAGAGACCAAGGTCGTAGGGCGCGGAGGCAGTGACGGCCGCCAGGCGCGCGCCGGCGGGCAGGGCGGGGCGCAGGCGATCGCCGGCGGCGGCCTCCATCAGGCGCAGCAGGCGGCCCCGGCCGTCCTGGCTGGTCAGTTCGAACTGGTTGAGGGCTTCGAGGAAGCGCACCGCGCCCAGGGGCGTGGCGGTGTCGCGCGGATCGGCGAGGTAGCGCTGCCGGGCGGCCCGGCGTTCTGTCTCCGGCGTCGCCAGCACCGCCTTGCGCCAGGCCTGGCCCTTCCAGTCGGCGCGGAACGAGGCCGTCCCCGATCGCTCGGGCAACAACTGGCGGGCGTAGCGGTCGAGACGCACGCCCTCGACCTTCCTCAGCTCCAGCCAGGCGGTGACCGCGCCGGGGCCGCCGATCCGCTTCAGCAGCACGTCGGCGGCGGTGTTGTCGGACAGGGCCACGGCGCGCTTGAGCAGGTCCTCGACGGTATAGCGGCCATGGGCGGGCCAGGCGTCGGCCACGGCGCCGGGCGGCGGCGACAGGTCGACATCCTCGATCGCCAGGGTCTCGGACGGCGACAGGGCCTTGGCCTCGATCTCCGACAGCACGTCCGCGCCCAGGGCCACCTTCCAGACCCCGTCCATTGGAAAGGGGCGGTCGCCGGCCACGGCGATGCGCTGGGCGGTGGTCAGGTCCTGGGCCGCGACGCCGAGGATCCCGGGACGGGCCCGCTCGGCCAGGGCCGCCAGTTTGGGGTTCAGGGTCTCGGGGGCGAAGGCCAGGTCGTCCTGCCCCGTCCGCGAGCGGCCGCGGCAGGCCGTCAACGCCGCCGGCAAGGCGGGAACGGCGAGGGCGGCGAGCAGGGCGCGGCGGTGCATGGAGCCTCCGGTCGGAACAAGCGTGAGCGGGGGCTAAACGCGCCAGAACGCGCTTCGGACTTGCGCGGAGGCGCGCTGCGGCGGCAAAGGGACGCCCATGACCACCGAAACTGCTCCCGAAGACGTCGTCCGCACGCCGCCGTGCGTGATCCTCAGCGCCCCGCAGCTGGCCGAGAACATCGGCGCGGTGGCGCGGGTGATGGCCAATTTCGGCCTCTATGAGCTGCGGCTGGTCAATCCGCGCGACGGCTGGCCCCAGGAGCGGGCCTGGGCCAGCGCCTCGGGCGCCAGCTGGCCGCTGGATGACGCCAAGGTGTTCGGCAGCCTGGCCGAGGCCATCGCCGACCTGCATCTGGTCTACGCCACCACGGCCCGTCCGCGCGAGACGCGCCTGCCGGTCTACACCCCGCGCGAGTCCGCCGGCCACCTGGCGACCGAGGTCGAGCAGGGCCGCAAGGTCGGGCTGCTGTTCGGCGGCGAGCGCGCGGGGCTGGAGACCGACGACATCGCCCTGTGCCGGGCCATCGTCTCGATCCCGATCGACGAGCGCTTCCGGTCGCTGAACCTGGCCCAGGCCGTCTCGATCAACGCCTACGAATGGAAGATGACGGTCGACGACCGCCCCTGGAAGAGGTTCGAGCTGAACGTCGAGGGGCCGGCGGACCAGGCCGCGATGCAGGGCCTGTACGAGCATCTGGAAGGCGAGCTGGACAAGGCCGGCTTCTACCATCCGCCCGAGAAGAGGCCGTCGATGGTGCGCAACCTGCGCGTCCCGCTGGCCCGCGCGCGCCTGACCGACCAAGAGGTCCGCACCTTCCGTGGCGTGATCACCGCCCTGTCGAAGGGACGCGGCCGGGTGCTGGCCAAGCTGGCCGCCCAGAAAGCGGCGAAGGAGGAGTAGAAACTCCCACGTTCCGGGACCAGAGAAACCGGTTTCCCACCTTACAGGGCTTTAATTTTCGCATCCGCGAAAACGCCGCTATCCAGCCAAAATCCATGGCCAAGGTTCGGTTGTGGGCGGCACTCGACGGTTGAGCGTCGGGGCGAGCGTGGGGAGTAGGGGCGATGGCGCTGGGCGGAACGCTGCTGCAAGGTCTGGCGGCCGCCTTGGCCGTGGGAAGCGGCCAGCCGGGCGAGACCAAGTCCGCCGAGCCCGCGAGCGCCGAGGCCGCCGCTTCGGACGCCAAGGCGTCGGATACGAAATCCTCGACGACCTCTTCGGCGACCGCGCCCGTTGAAATCACGCCCGTCGAGACCTCGCCCGCCAGCACGACCACCGAAGATATCGACAGCGTCGCCGGCGTGACGGTCGACGCCGCGCCGCGCGGCAAGACCGAAGGCCCCATCGAGCCCGAACAGGTGCTCGACGAGGCCGACATCCAGGCCTACGGCGCCGGCAGCCTGTCCGAACTGGTGACCGCCCTCGCGCCGCTGACCGCCTCGTCGCGCGGCCGCGGCGGCGACGAGCCGCCGATCATCGTCATCAACGGCCAGCGCATCTCGGGTCCGCAGGAGATGAACGGCATCCCGCCCGAGGCGGTCGAGAAGGCCGAGATCTATCCCGAGGAAAAGGCCCTGGCCTACGGCTACCGCGCCGACCAGAAGGTGCTGAACTTCGTCCTCAAGAAGAACTTCCACCAGCGCACTATCGAGGACGAACGTCGCTTCGCCACCGAAGGCGGCCGGACCTTCTCCGAGCAGCGGGGCGGCCAATTCAAGGTCGACGCCGACGCCCGCTGGACGGTCAATGTCCGTTATCGCCGCGAGACCCCGCTCTACGAGCAGGAGCGCGACATCGTCCGCGCCAGCACCTCGCCCTACGACCTGCAGGGCAACATCGTCGGCCCGCCGCTGGCGACGCCGACCGAGATCGACCCGGCCCTGTCGGCCCTGGTCGGCTCGACCGTGACCAAGGCCGCCGTTCCGGGCGCCTTCGCGGGCGCCGCGCCCAGCCTGGCCGATTTCGTCGCAGGCGCGGGCGGTTTTGCGACCGACGATCTGACCGCTTCACGCACCCTGCAGCCGCGCGGCGAGGAGGGATCGATCCAGGGCGCCTACAGCCGCAACTTCGGCAAGACCACGGTGTCGTTCAGCGGCAATCTCGAGAGCACCAGCCGGATCAGCTATCTGGGCCTGACCGGCGTCAAGCTGGACCTCTACGACGACAACCCGTTCTCGCCGTTCGCAAACGACGTGGCCCTTTATCGCTATCTCGACGAGCGCGACGCCTTGCGCCGCAAGGTCGACACCGACAAGGTCGAGTTGGCGACGACGGCCCTGGGCATGCTCGGCGGTTGGCGCTGGAGCCTGTCGGGCAATTTCGACCTGACCGACAGCGCCACGCGCACCGGCCGGGGGCTGGACACGGCGGCCTATGCCGCGGCGGTGGCGGCCAACGACCCTACGGTCGATCCGTTCGGCCCGGTTCCCAAGTCGCTGCTGAACTACAAGGCGCAGGACACCGCCGACTCCGTCACCACCAACGCCAAGGCCGAGTTCACGGCGTCCGGCGCCCTGGCGCAGCTGCCGACGGGCCGTCTGCGCGCCACCTTCAAGACCGGGGTCGACAGCCGCCGGGTCGACGCCGACAGCGTCCGCTCGGGCGTCGCCGCGCAGCGCGACCTGACCCGCGACCGCGCCACCGCCTATGCCAGCCTCGACCTGCCGCTGCTCGAGCGCGGCGAGGGGCCGCTGGGCTTCATCGGTTCGGTGTCGCTGAACGGCAACGGACTCTACGAGCAGTTCTCCGACATCGGCGGGCTGGTCACCGCCGGGGGCGGGGTGTCGTGGCAACCGATGAAGGGCGTCAGCCTGGGCCTGAACTACAGCGCCGAGGAGGGCGAGCCGACGCCCCAGCAGGTCAACGACCCGATGCTGCTGACGCCCAACGTCTCGATGTACGACTTCGCGACCGGCCAGACGGTGGCCGTCACCCGCATCGAGGGCGGCAACCCCGACCTGAAGCCCGACAGCCGCCAGGTCGTGAAGCTGAACTTCTTCTACAAGCCGTTCGAGAAGCGCGACCTGTTCTTCTGGGGCAACTACACCGCCAGCCGCATCGACGACCAGATCGCCTCGTTCCCGTCGATCTCGCCGGAGCTCGAGGCGGCGTTTCCCCTGCGCTTCGTGCGCGAGGATCCCGATCCGGACGACCCGACCAAGCTGGGGCGCCTGCTGTCGGTCGACAGCCGGCCGGTGAACTTCGCCCACGCCGACAACCAGATCCTGCGCTGGGGCGTGAACTACAATTTGCGCTGGGGCGGGCCGCCTCCGGCCGCGCCCGGTCCGGCGCCGAGGCCGGCCCAAGGGGCTGGAACGACCACGGGGGCGACCGTCCCAGCGCCGGTGGGCGGGGCGGTCGCGATGGGCGCGCCGTCGCGGACGACGACCTCCGGCGGCCCTTCGGGCGGTACGCGTCCGGGTGGCGGGGTGCAGGTCACCGGCGGCGGCATGATGTCCCGCATGGGCGGCGGCGCCATCCCGCCCGGCCAGACCCGGCTGCAGATCTCGATGAACCACACCTGGCGGCTGAAGGACGAGGTGGTGATCCGCGAGGGCATGGCGCCGTTGAACCTGCTGGACGGCGCCTCGCTGGGCCGCCGGGGCGGCACGCCGCAGCACGAGGTCTATCTGCAGGCTATCCTGGCGCGTAATGGCATGGGCGCCACCCTGCGGGGCAACTGGCGCTCGTCCACCTGGGTGGACGGCGGCTCCAAAGGCGACGACCTCTACTTCTCCGACCTTCCGACGCTGGGCCTGCAGGGCTTCGTCGACCTCGACAGGAACAAGGACTGGACCAAGCGTTTCGGCTGGCTGAAGGGCTCGCGCGTTTCGCTGGGCGTCGACAACCTGTTCGACACCAAGCAGCAGGTGGTCAACGACAAGGGCGTGACGCCGCAGGCCTATCAGGAAGACTATATGGACCCCGTCGGCCGCACCGTACGCTTCAGCTTGCGCAAGGTGCTCTGATCTCTCCTGAAATGGTGAAGGTGCACATTTCGTGATGATGGCATAAATGTGTCCAGTCTTCGTGAGTAATGACGTAACGTAAATCGCCGGAACTCTTCGGCGGTGACCTGCGTTGCCCGGCTGAGCTCCTGAAAATGCGGGAGTCGCAGGGAGGAAACAGCGTGAGCAAGCACCTGAAGACACGGCTCGCCGTGAGCGCGGCCGTGTGCGCGGTCGTCAGCGCCGGACACGCCTTCGCGGGCGCCTTCTACATCCAGGAGCAGTCGGTGAAGGGCATGGGCCGCGCCTATTCGGGCGAGTCCACGGATGTCGGCGCCTCGGCGATGTTCTGGAACCCGGCCGCCATCGGCCGGATCGAGGACAAGGAGCTCTACACCGGCGCGGCCGGCATCTTCGTCACCGGCGAGGTGACCGACGAGGGCTCGACCCTGCAACGGCCGACGCTGAACATTCCCGCCGTGCTGGGCACGTCGATCCCGGGCCTGCCGAACGGGGTCACCGGCCTGCTCAGCGGCGTGCTGCCGGGCCTGACCAACGGCGTGCTGATCCCGACCCTGGAAAGCCTGCCCAACATCCCGCTGCAGCCGGCCCTGGCGGTGGGCGGCAATTCGACAGCCAAGAACCCGATCCCCAAGTCGATCGTGCCCAACTTCGCCTTCGCCATGCCGCTGACCAGCCGCCTGTCGCTGGGCGTGGGGATCAACGCTCCGTTCAACGCCGTGACCACCTACGACGGCGACAGCTGGGTGCGCTACAACGCCATCAAGTCGCGGTTCCTGAACATCAACATGCAGACGGCCCTGGCCTACCGGGTCACTGACTGGCTCAGCGTCGGTGGCGGCGGCAACATCGACTATTTCGACGCCACCTTCAGCCAGATGGGCCCCGACCTGACCGCGCCGTTCCCGGACGGCAAGATCGAGGTCAAAGGCGAGGACATCCGCTATGGCTGGAACGCCGGCTTCCAGGTGCATCCGGGCGACCGCCTGGTCGTCGCCGGCTCCTACCGCTCCGGCTACAAGCATGAACTGGACGGCACGGTGGCGATCTATGGCTTCCAGGGGCCATTCTCGCTGGTCACCAGCCAGCAGGAGGCCACCACCAGCTTCTCCACGCCCTGGATCGCCACGGCCGGGGTGACGGCGAAGCCGACGCGCAAGCTGGCCGTCCACGCCCAGGTGCAGCGCTTCGGCTGGAGCGACTTCGACACGGTGACCGTCGACCTGAAGGGCGCGGGCCAGCTGCTGCCGGGCGCCCTGCTGCCCAAGCAGATCGTCGTCAACGAGTTCTACAAGGACACCACCAACGTCGCCGTCGGCGTCGACTACCAGGCGACGAAGTGGCTGGCCTTGCGGGCCGGCGTCCAGAAGGACCCGACCCCCACCAACGACCAGTACCGCGACGCCCGCGTGCCCGACGGCGACCGGATGATCTACAGCCTCGGCGCGACGGTCGCGCCCAAGCGCAACATCAACCTCGACCTGGGCGCCTCGTACATCAAGCTGAAGGACAGCGTGATCCACGCCGACCAGACGCTGTACGACGGCACCGCCTTCCCGATGGAACTGTCCCTGCGCGGGCGCTCGGAGGGCAAAGGCATCGTGATCGGCGGCGGGGCGCGGATCGCGTTCTGAGGTCGGAGAGGACCCCCTCAGTCGCTCCGCGACAGCTCCCCCAGAGGGGGAGCATCCGCGGCGTAGATCCTCCCCCTCTGGGGGAGGTGGCCCAGAGGGCCGGAGGGGGTCTTCACCCCAACCCCCGCTCCAGATGCTCCACCAGCAGCCGCACCTTGGCCGGCAGCAGGCGCAGGTGCGGATAGACCGCCCAGACGCCCTCGTCGGCCGGCAGGCAGTCCTCCAGCAGCGGGACCAGCCGGCCCTCGGCGACGGCGGCGTCGACATAGAAGTTGGGCAGCTGACAGATTCCCAGGCCTTGCAGGGTGGCGTCCAGCACCGCCTGGCCGCTGTTGCAGCGCCAGCGGCCCTGGGGCTTGAAGACGATCTCGCGGTCGCCTTCCGGACCCGGGTCGCGGAACGGCCAGGCGTCGACCGCGCCCAGCACGCAGGCATGGCCCTCCAGCTCGGCGATGGTGCGCGGCGTTCCGGCTTGCTCCAGATAGGCCGGGGCGGCGCACAGGCGGCGGGTGCGCGAGGCCAGGCGCTTGGCGATCAGGCGGCTGTCGGTCAGGCGGCCGAAGCGGATGGCCAGATCGAAGCCCTCGCTGACGATGTCGCGCACCGCGTCGTCCAGCTCGATGTGCACCGACAGGCGCGGATGGGCCAGGACGAAGGCGTTGACCGCCGGGACGACGTAGCGCTCGCCATAGGCCGTCGAGCAGGTCATGCGCAGCAGGCCCTTGACCTCGCCGTCTTCCTCGCCGACGGCGGCCAGGGCCTCGTCACGGTCGTGGACCAGCTGGCGGCAGCGGGCCAGGAACGCCCGCCCGGCGTCGGTCAGGCTGACGCGGCGGGTGGTGCGATAGAGCAGGCGGGTCTGGAGACGCTCCTCTAGCCGGGCCACCTCGCGGCTGACGCCCGATGTGGACAGGCCCAGCCGCCGCGCGGCCTGGGAGAAGCTCTCGGCCTCGGCCGTGGCCACGAATTCGTCGATGCCGTCCCAGGCGCCCATGGCGGTGGTGGTGCGCTCATTGTCCCTCATTGGCAACAATGTTTTGCATCAATTGGGATTATCGAAGCCCGCGCATCGGCGTACCACAGGCGCTCAAGTTCGATCGGAGCCCCACGATGAAGACCCGCGCCGCCGTCGCTTTCGAAGCCAAGAAGCCGCTGGAGATCGTCGAGGTCGACCTCGAAGGGCCCAAGGCCGGCGAAGTCCTGATCGAGATCAAGGCCACGGGCGTCTGCCACACCGACGCCTACACCCTGGACGGCCTCGACTCCGAGGGCCTGTTCCCGTCGATCCTGGGCCACGAGGGCGCGGGCGTGGTGGTCGAGGTCGGCGCCGGCGTCACCAGCCTGGCGGTCGGCGATCACGTGATCCCGCTGTACACGCCTGAATGCCGCCAGTGCAAAAGCTGCCTTTCCGGCAAGACCAACCTCTGCACGGCGATCCGCGCCACGCAGGGCAAGGGGCTGATGCCGGATGGCACCAGCCGCTTCTCCTACAAGGGCCAGACCATCCATCACTACATGGGCTGCTCGACCTTCTCGAACTACACCGTGCTGCCCGAGATCGCCGTGGCCCGCATCCGCAAGGACGCCCCGTTCAAGACCGCCTGCTACTGCGGCTGCGGCGTGACGACCGGCGTCGGCGCGGTGACCAACACCGCCAAGGTCGAGCCGGGCGCCAACGCCATCGTCTTCGGCCTGGGCGGGATCGGCCTCAACGTCATCCAGGGGCTGAAGCTGGTGGGCGCCAACATGATCGTCGGCGTCGATCTGAACCCGGACCGCGAGGAATGGGGCCGCAAGTTCGGCATGACCCACTTCGTGAACCCGAAGGACGTCTCGGGCGATCTGGTCGCCCACTTGGTGGCCCTGACCGACGGCGGCGCCGACTACACCTTCGACGCCACCGGCAACACCACGGTCATGCGCCAGGCGCTGGAGGCCTGCCATCGCGGCTGGGGCGAGAGCATCATCATCGGCGTGGCCGAGGCGGGCAAGGAAATCGCCACCCGTCCGTTCCAGCTGGTCACCGGCCGGGTCTGGAAGGGCACGGCCTTCGGCGGCGCCCGCGGCCGCACCGACACGCCCAAGATCGTCGACTGGTACATGGACGGGAAGATCCAGATCGACCCGATGATCACCCACGTCCTGCCGCTGGAGCGCATCAACGAGGCGTTCGACCTGATGCACGCGGGCGAGAGCATCCGCACCGTGGTGACGTTCTGATTTGATCCTTTCCCCCTTGCGGGGAAGGGTGGCCGCGAAGCGGTCGGATAGGGGGTGTCGGCTCTGCGTCGAACGCATGCGCCGACACCCCCACCCCCAACCCCTCCCCGCAAGGGGGAGGGGAGGAGTTGAAGATGGTCGAAATCCTCGCCACCCACCGCACCCAGGGCGGGACCCTGCGCTACTGCCGGCACGACAGCGCCAGCACCGGCACGCCGATGAAGTTCAGCGTCTGGGTTCCTGCCAAAGACAGCAAGGGCGGGGAGGGGCCGTTCCCCTATCTCGTCTGGCTGTCGGGCCTGACCTGCACCGAGGACAACTTCACCACCAAGGCCGGGGCCTATGCCTGGGCGGCGAAACACGGGATCGCCATCGTCGCGCCCGACACCAGCCCGCGCGGGGAAGGCGTCGCCGACGATCCGGCCTATGACCTGGGGCAGGGCGCGGGCTTCTATGTCGACGCCACGCAGGCTCCGTGGGCGCCGCACTTCAACATGTATTCCTATGTCACCCGGGACCTGCTGGAGGCCGTCGACGGCGCCTTCCCGCTGGATCCGGCCCGGCGGGGGATCTTCGGCCACTCGATGGGCGGCCACGGCGCCCTGACCATCGCCCTGCGCAACCCTCAGCTCTTCAAGTCGGTCAGCGCTTTCTCGCCGATCGTCTCGCCGCTGAACTGCCCGTGGGGCGACAAGGCGTTGAGCGCCTATCTAGGCCCCGACCGCGCCGCGTGGCGCGCCCACGACGCCTGCGCCCTGATCGAGGACGGTTTCGGCGAAAGCTTCAACGAGATCCTGGTCGACCAGGGCCTGGCCGACAACTTCCTGGAAAACCAGCTGAAGCCGCAGCTGCTGGAAGAGGCCGGCGCCGAGGCCCGGCTGAAGGTCACGGTCCGCCGCCAGGAAGGCTACGACCACAGCTACTTCTTCATCGCCACGTTCATCGGCGACCACATCGACTGGCACGCGGCGCGGCTTTGAGCCCTCGTTGAAGGCTGGCTATCCTGTGGTAGACTTCGGTCATGGATATCGAAGCGTCCATTTTCGAGCTGGATGACGAAGCCGAGGCTGCGGCCGACGCCGAAGGGCTGGCTGACATGGCGGCCGGCCGAGTGGTGCCTCATGAAGAGGTGGCGGCTTGGCTCGACACCTGGGGCAAGCCGGGCGAGCAGCCGGCTCCGGCGGCTTGGCGCAAGTAGTCTGGACTTCGCGAGCGCTCGCCGACCTGTCGGCGATCCGATCCTATATAGGTCAGTTCAGCCCGCTCGCGGCTCAGCGCATGGCCATTCGCCTGAAGAACGCGGGCGATAGCCTCGCCGACCATGCCTTTCGTGGACGGCGAGCCACGGCGACCTTGCGTGAACTGACGATCGTGCCGCCGTATCTGATCCGCTATCACGTCGGCGGCGATGTCGTGACCATCATCCGCATCCGCCACGCCGCCCGGTTGTGAACTTTCGGTAATTCATCCCGGGTTCAGCCGCCGAACGCTCCTCTCCGCCAAGGCCAAGTTCGGCCGCTGAGGGGTTCAAGAACATGCAGAAGAAACTGGCCGTCCTGGCCCTGGTGATGGCCGCTGGCCTGTCGACCTCGGCCTGCGTCATCATCGACGCCGACCACGGCGGCAAGCGCGACGTCACCGTGAAGATCAACGACAGCGACGACCTGGAGTCGATCTACGCCGTCGGCCTGGAAAAGGGCGAACTGGTGGCCCGGGTGTCGTCGAACGGCTGCACCAAGGCCGAGGATTTCAAGGTCGAGGCCAACCGCCGCGACTCCGTCGTCGCCATCACCCTGGTCCGCGAGCGTCCCGACCTGTGCCGCGCCCTGGTGCCCGAGGGCAAGGACGTGCGCTTCGACCTCGACGGCCTGGGTGTGCAGCGCAACGACCGCATCCGCGTGCGCAACCCGCTGCAGCGGCCGTAAATTACGCTTGTCAGCCTTTCGCCGCCGCGCCACTCTCGTTTCGAGAGAGAGGCGCGGATGGCCCAGAGGCTGGCGGGACGGTTCGAGGCAAGGCCGATCGCGGCGGTCAATCTGACGCCGCTAGCGGGCGTGCTGCTGACTCTGTTCGCTGGAGTGGCCAGCCTGGCCGGCGCTACCAAAAGTGCGACGAGCCTGGAGCTGCCGCCAGTTGCCTCCATTTATTGCGGCCCTTTCCGGCCAGCGGCCGCCTTGGTCGTCGAGGCGGACGGATCCTATCGCTTGGACGGGCGAGCGATCGGGCGCGCCGACCTTGATGCGGCGCTGGCCAGGCTCGCCGCCGCCGACCATCGGCTGGCCGTGCGGGCCGGCCCCGACGCCGCCTATGGTTCCATCTGGCCGCTGGTCGAGGCGGCGGGACGCTCCGGGGTCGGCGTCGACCTGATCAATGAGAGGTCAAGCTGATGGCGCGGCTGGCGGGACGGTTCGCGGGCGAGCCGCTGAAGGCGATGAACCTGGCGCCGATGATCGGCGTGCTGCTGGCCGTGTTCGCGGTGGTGGCGGCCTCGGCCGTGAGTCTCGAGAAGGGCGTCAATATCGACGCTCCAGGGTGCAACATGGGACCGCCGCCTGGCATCGACTGGCCGCAGGGCGTCTACATCTCCATCCAGCGTGACGGTCAGACCTATGTGGGGGCGACTCGTATGGCCGGTGCGGACGCCGCCGTGGCCGACGCGGCCCGGGAGGCGCGCGAGCATGGTCTCAGGTTCGTGATGATCCGCGCCGACGCCGACGTGCGCTACGAGGCCGTGGCGGCCGTGGTGCGGGGCCTGGACGACGCCGGACTGAAGGCCGGCTTCATCAACGAGGAAATCCACTGATGGCGCGGCTGGCGGGACGGCGGTCCGACAGCTGCGGCTGGACATTCCCGCCGCGCTACCACCGGTGATGGATGCGTTCCCGCGCGAAGGAACCTACGTATCCATTCATGACGGCCGCTGGTTCGTCGGTGACCAGGCCGTACCGCGCGAACGGTTCGCCGACGCGCTGCACGAGACGTCCCAGACGGCCGGCTGGTCGCTGGTCGAGGTGCGGGCCGACTCCGACACGCCTTATGCCGAGGTGTTCGAGGTGGTCCGCGCCGTCGAGGACGCGGGCCTGAGGCCCAGGATCCTCAACGAGGACATCCATTAGAGCTCCGGGGGGATAGGCGCCCGCCGTTGACTCCCCGTCGCCCCTCCGTCATAAACCGCGCCTTCACGCCGCCGGCTCGCCGCGCGGCGCGACGACCTTATGACGGAATGACCCGACGCCGCCGTTGCAATCGCCCTCCCTAGGGAGGACCGGCCCGGATCGATATAAAGAGTGACCTATGTCGAAGCGCCATAGCGCCAAGTACAAGATCGATCGCCGTATGGGCGAGAACCTCTGGGGCCGGCCCAAGTCGCCGGTCAACCAGCGGTCCTACGGCCCGGGCCAGCACGGCCAGCGTCGCAAGAGCAAGGTGTCGGACTTCGGTCTGCAGCTGCGCGCCAAGCAAAAGCTGAAGGGCTACTACGGTAACCTGACCGAGAAGCAATTCTCGCGCACCTACGAGGAAGCCGCCCGCCGCAAGGGCAACACCTCGGAAAACCTGATCGCGCTGCTCGAGTCGCGCCTGGACGCCATCGTCTACCGCGCCAAGTTCGTGCCGACCGTGTTCGCCGCCCGCCAGTTCGTGAACCACGGCCACGTGACCGTGAACGGCAAGCGCGTGAACATCGCTTCGTACCGCTGCAAGCCGGGCGACGTGATCGCGGTCCGCGAAAAGTCGCGCAACATGGCTCTCGTGCTCGAAGCCGTCGCCTCGAACGAGCGTGACTTCGCCGAGTACGTCTCGGTCGACGCCAAGGGCCTGTCGGCCACCTTCGTCCGCGCTCCGGAACTGTCGGAAGTTCCGTACCCGGTGAAGATGGAACCGAACCTCGTCGTCGAATTCTACGCTTCGTAAGACGCGTCGAACTCGCAAGAGATCGGAAAAGGCCCCGGAGCGATCCGGGGCCTTTTTTGTTTTCAGGATCCCTCTCCCCTTGCGGGAGAGGGTGGCCTCGCGGAGCGAGGTCGGGTGAGGGGTCTCTCAGAACCATCAGCCGCTAAGACAGTTCGACCGGATGAGGCGTCTCATGTTTGAGAGACCCCTCATCCGACGGCCTTCGGCCGCCACCTTCTCCCGCAAGGGGAGAAGGATCGAAGGCGGCCCTTGAAACCCGAAAACCCCTCCCTATCTCAAAGTCGCGGGCCGGGCCCCTCTGGCGCAGCGTTGTGGGACACAACGCGCGTGATGTCGGACCGCATCGGGTGTTCTCGATGTCTGGGTCCGGGTTT
The DNA here is from genome assembly GCF_057586355.1 of Caulobacter sp. SRI_008. Classification (NCBI taxonomy): domain Bacteria; kingdom Pseudomonadati; phylum Pseudomonadota; class Alphaproteobacteria; order Caulobacterales; family Caulobacteraceae; genus Caulobacter; species Caulobacter sp. SRI_008. The sequence continues at coordinate 369,457 of NZ_JBYCZS010000001.1, read as the reverse complement.
CCCTCCCCCCTCGTGCCGGACCTGACGTCGGGAACACCCGTCCACTCTTGGAACAGGGACCCGACCGACCATGCCCCTTCTGATGTGCCCCAACTGCGACGGCTCCATGCAGGCCGTGCAGCGCGCCGGCGTCGAGTTCGACATGTGCCCCAAGTGCCGGGGCGTGTGGCTTGATCGCGGCGAACTGGAAAAGCTGATGGCCCTGGAGCGCGAGGACGCGCAAGCCGCGCCCGCGCCGCAGCCGTCGCCCTTCAACCGCGCCCAGCCGACCTATGAACAGCGCCCCGAGCCGCGTCGCTACGACGACGCCTGGCGGGGCGACCACAAGCGCCACGACGGCCACAAGCGCTACGACCATGACGACGACCATCGCCGTCACGGCCATCACAAGAAGAAGCGCTTCGACCTCTTCGACATCTTCGACTGATCCATAACCCTCAAAGGCCATGAACCACTTCAAGACCTTCGCCCTGCTCGCCGGCCTGACGGCTCTGTTCGTCGGGGCCGGCTACATGATCGGCGGCGCGACCGGCATGCTGATCGCCTTCGTGCTGGCCGCCGGCATGAACGTCTTCTCCTACTGGAACGCCGACAAGATCGTGCTGCGGGCCTATGGCGCGGTCGAGGTCGACGAGAGCCACCCCGAGCCGCTGGTGCGAAACTACGCCCGCGACGTGCGGGACCTGGCCCAGCGCGCCGGCCTGCCCATGCCGCGCGTCTGCATCATCGACAGCGACCAGCCCAACGCCTTCGCCACCGGCCGAAACCCTGAAAACGCCGCCGTGGCCGCCACCACGGGCCTGCTGGCCATGCTCGACCGCGACGAGATCCGCGGCGTCATGGCCCACGAACTGGCCCACGTGAAGAACCGCGACACCCTGACCATGACCGTGACGGCGACCATCGCTGGCGCGATCTCGGCCCTGGCCAACTTCGCCTTCTTCTTCGGCGGCTCGCGCGAGGACGACGAGCGGCCGGGCGGGATCATTGGGGCCATCGCCCTGGCGATCCTGGCGCCGATCGCCGCCATGCTGGTGCAGATGGCCATCAGCCGCTCGCGCGAATACGAGGCCGACCGGGTCGGGGCCGAAATCGCCGGCGACAACCGGGGTCTGGCCCGCGCTCTGGAGAAGATCGACGCCTATGCCCGTGGCGGCGTGGTCAACCACGAGGCCGAGCGCAATCCGGCCACGGCCCACATGTTCATCATCAACCCGCTGGCCGGCCGCGGCGCCGACAACCTGTTCTCGACCCACCCGGCCACCCGCAATCGGATCGAGGCCCTGCTGAAGCTGGCGATCGGGCAGGGGACGCGTCAGCGCCTGGAGACGGCCGTGCCGACCAGCGCGCCCAGCCGCAAGCCGGGCCCCTGGAGCTGACAAGCCGAAACTTGCCTGAGCCGCGCGTGCCCGCTTAGGCTACGGCTCGAGCGGGGGCGCCATGCGGGTTCTTAGGTTCATTCTGCAGACTTGCGGCTGGCTCGCGCTGATATTCGGCGCGGCGGTGCTGGTCGTGTTTGCGGTGAACGGCGTCGTCGGCGCCGACAGCACCTACAAAACGCCGGTGATACGCGCCGTATCGTTCATCGTCGGAGCGGTCGGGGTCGTCGCGTTGCAGTGGAGTTGGGCCAGGCGCTCCTAGCCGTGCTGCGACAGCGACAGCAGGTTGCCGTCCGGATCCTTGAACCAGGCGACCCTGTCGCCGCCGGGCGCGGTCCAGACGCCGTCGGGCCGCTGGTCGTCGCCGAAGAAGGGATAGCGCTCGAACGCCACGCCCTTGCCCGTCAGGTCAGCGACCTCCGCCTCGATGTCGTCGACCCGCCAGCCGAACACGGTGTAGGGCGCGATGACCGGCTGCGGCGGCGTGGTGATCCGGACGAAGATCGGCCCGGCCCGCAGCACCAGGGCAAAGTCGTCCTGGCTGACGAAGGCAAGGCCCAGCACGCCCTCATAGAAGGCGCGCGCTTTCCCGACGTCGCTGACCGCCAGAAAGCCCATCGGGGCGGCGTCGCCGAGCATGCGCGGATCCCGCGGTCAGGCGTTCGGGCTCACTGCGAGGGGAACGGCGGCGGCGGGACGTACACGCCGAGCGTGAACGGCGAGCCCGGATAGTCGGGGGCGGAGATGGTCTGGTAGGCGGGATACGACATGCCCGGGAAGGGAGCCGCCGGCCCCGCGGGCGGCAGGCGCATCGGCATCGCCACCCAGTCGTCCCACGCCAGGCAGGTGCCCCTGATGTCGGCGCTGTCGGCGCGGCAGCTGAAGCCGTCGGCGGTCTGGCGGCATTTGTCGAGGGTGACGGCGGGCTTGTAGCAGGTGCCCTTGCGCGTGGCCTTGGCCTGGGCTTCGGCGGTGGCCGCGGCCATGGCGTCTTCCTTGGTCGAGGCCTGAGCCCAGTGCCAGGTGCTGGCGGCCGCGCCGCCGGCCGCGGCGAGCGCCGAAGCCAGGGCCAGGCCGATCGCGATGACATGCGCCTTCATGAGTTCGCCTCCCGACATTTGTTGCATCGATTTCGACATCCATCCGACGTTGTCGTCAACAACCTTTGCGGATGTGGTTTGGTCGCATTCCACCTTTGGGATGTTTTTGGCGGCTCTCACTCCACCAGAGGCGCGCGCGATGGATCCAGCCGCACGATCTCGCGGATGCCGACCAGGGTGATGAACGAGCGCACCCGGCGGTCGTCGTTGAGCACCTCGTGGGTGAAGGCCTCATAGGCCTCCATGGTCGGCACGGTGACGGTCAGCAGGAAGTCGGTGCTGCCGGTCACGTGCCAGGCGCTGAGCACCTCCTTGCGGGCCGCCACCCCGGCGGCGAAGGCGTTGAAGAGGGCGCTGCCCTCGCGCTCCATCTCCACCAGCACATGCATGGTCAGGCCCGCGTTCAGCCGGGCCGGATCGACGATGGCCACGTCGGCGACGATCACGCCTTCCTTGCGCAGCCGCCGTAGGCGGCGCAGCACGGCGCTTTCCGACAGGCCGACTTTCTGCGCCAGACTACGGGCCGGCTCGAGGTTGTCGCGGCGTACCAGTTCCAGAAGCTTGCGGTCGAAATTGTCGAGCGTGACGGATTTCGTCATTCGGGCCTCCGATATCGCCTGTTTCAGGCGGTATACGACGAATTTCGGCGAGAAGCGTCGAGGATCGACGCCTATCTTCCGGGCATGTCCTCCGTCGCCCTCCGCCGTCCCGCGCTCGACGCGCTGCTGCCCTATGCCGCTCTATTCGGGGGCATGGTGACGCTGGCCGGCGGCACCTCGTTCGCCAAGAGCCTGTTCCCGCTGGTCGGAGCGCAGGGCACGAGCGCCTATCGGGTCGGTTTCGCGGCCCTGCTGCTGCTGGTCCTGTGGCGGCCCTGGCGCTTTCCGCTGAGCCGGCGCGACGTCATGGGCGTCGTCTTCTACGGCGCGGCCACCGGGGTGATGAACCTCAGCTTCTACATGGCCCTGCGCACCATCCCGCTGGGCGTGGCCCTGGCCATCGAGTTCATGGGGCCGCTGACCCTGTCGCTGCTGCACGCGCGCAAGCCCAGCCACTTCCTGTGCATCGGCCTGGCCGCCTTCGGCCTGATGCTGCTGTTGCCCCTGAAGCTGGGCGGGCCGGCGCTGGACCCGGTCGGCGTGGCCTTCGCCCTGGCGGCGGCCGTCTGCTGGGCGCTCTACATCGTCGCCGGCAAGCGCCTGGGCCACCTGCACGGCGGCCGCTCGGTGGCGCTGGGCATGAGCGTGGCGGCCCTGATCGTCGTGCCGTTCGGCGTCGCCGGGGCCGGCGCGGCCCTGCTCGACCCGCGTCTGATGCTGCTGGGCCTGGTGGTCGCCGTCTGCTCCAGCGCCGTGCCCTATTCGCTGGAGATGATCGCCCTCAAGCGCATCCCCAAGCGCACCTTCGGCGTGATGCTCAGCGTCGAGCCGGCGATCGGCGCCCTGGCCGGCCTCTTCGTGCTGGCCGAGCACCTGTCGCTGCAGCAGTGGGGCGCCATCGCCTGCATCGTCGCCGCCTCGGCCGGCGCGATCCTCACCACCACGCCCGAGAGCGCGGTGGTCGATGACGCCGAGGCGCTGGAGCGACCGGGCGGCTAGGGCGCTTCCACCGGCAGCAGCCGGGTGTATTCCCAACCCCACGGCAGGCCCGTCTCGCCCAGGGCCGCCTTGACGATCGACGGGATGATCCGCTGGCCGTCGCCGGCGTTGGTCAGCACCACAACGCAACGACGGCGCTTCTCGACACAGACCAGCATGTTGTCGGTGATGTCGTTGTGGCCGCCCTTGAAGAAGGCGTGGCCCTGCGGCCCGTCGAAGGTGACGACGCCGACGCCGGCCGCCAGCTTGATCCTGGCGTTGTCGGGGTTCTTGTCCTCGGTGAAGGGCGGGAACTGATAGGCGGCCGGGATCGCCAGGCTGCCGCGCGAGAACTCGGCCCGGGCCTTCTTCGACAGGCCCCAGCCGCTGGCCATGGCCGCGGCCAGCTTGCCCATGTCGTCGATCGTGGTGTCGAGCGAGCCGGCCGCCTTGACGCTGGAGCGGTCGTCGTGGCCCTCCCACTTGCCGTCGGCCTGGCGTCCGTCGGCCAGGTCGGTCGCGAAGTCGTCGCGCCAGACCATGCCCGAGCGGCTCATGCCCAGCGGCTTGAACAGGCGCCTGTCCATGTCCTCGCCGACCTTCAGGCCCAGGCCCTGCTCGATGACGAACTGCATCAGGTTCAGGCCCTCGCCCGAATAGGCGTAGCGGCTGCCCGGCTCGAACTTGATGTCGAGCTTCTCGTCGGGGTTCAGCCAGCGGAAGTTCGGAAATCCCGCCGAGTGGGTGAGCAGCATGCGCGGGGTGATCTTGCGCCAGCGCGGATCGGCGGCGAGGTCGGCATAGGCCTTGTAGTCGGGCAGGGGTTTGGGAAGGATTTCCGCGATCGGCTTGTCGAGGTCGAGCTTCCCCTCGTCGACCAGCATCATCACGTAATAGGCGAAGGTCGTCTTGGTCAGGGAGGCGGCGTACATCACCGTCTGCGGGGTCAGGGGATCGCCCTTCTGGTTGCGCACGCCCATCGCCGTGACGTGGACGACCTTGCCGTTCTCGATCACGGCCACGGCCACGCCGGGGATCTTACCCACGGTCGTCAGCCGGGCGATTTCATCATCCAGTTTCGGATTTTCGGCGTGCGCCGATCCCGCGGCCAGACACAAGCTCGCCGCCGCCCACGCCAGAGACTTTCCACGCATTTCCACAGGCCCCACAGTTGCGCGCACCCTCGCGCCGGGCGACCTTGGCGGCCATGGGCGTCTTTTTCAACCGCCGCGTGCTGCTGGCCGGGCTCTTGCTCTCAGGCTGCGCCGCCGTGCCGCCAGCCCCGCCGCGCCTGCTGCCGGCCGGGGCCGACGCACCGGGCGAGTTGGAGCCGCTGCTGGGCGTGCGGGTCGACGCCGATGGCCTGATCGTGCGCCTGAAGTCGGCCGGCTGCCTGCGCAAGGAAGACCTGCGCTTCTTCGTCGACCGGAAAGGCGGCGTCCCGTCGGTGGCCTTCGCCCGGCGTAGGCTGGAGACCTGCAAGGGCGGCGGACCGGAGACGGTCGAGGTGCGGTTCGGCTGGGGTGAGCTGGGTTTGAGCGGCGTCTCAGCGGTGCGGGTGCTGAATCCCGTCAACACCCCATAACCTCCCGTCATTCCCGCCCTTGTGGCGGGAACCCCTCTGTCAGCCGCAAGGGAGAATGGGGCGGATCGCTGGCGATCCGCTTGCTCTTCACGTGCGGGCGGAACCAGGGGTTCCCGCCACAAGGGCGGGAATGACGGGAAGAAAGCAAGGTGCGTGCGGTCGGTAGACCTCAGCCCTTCGGCGTGAAGCGCTCGATCATCCAGGGCAGAACCCGCGCCGGACGCTTGGCGGCGATGTCGATCAGCACCCAGTCGGTGCGGCTCTGGGCGCACATTTCGCCGTCGGGGCCGTCGATGCGGACATAGCGCTCGAAGCGCGGGCCCTTCAGTTCGCCCACCCAGGTGTAGCCGGTGGCGATCTCATGCGGCAGCAGTTCGCGGCGGTAGTCGATCTCGTGGCGGCGGGCGACCCAGCTCCAGGGGGCCCGTTCTTCTTCCGAAGCCCAGGCCTCCCAGTGCGCGATGGCGAGATCTTGAGCCCAGCCCAGATAGACCACGTTGTTGACGTGGCCGTTGGCGTCGATGTCCGACGCCTTCGGCTCGAAGGTCAGGGGATAGGCGTCGCCGGGCGGGACGAAGAGGCGGCTCACGCGCGTCCCCCGAAAGTGTGAGCGGTTTCGGGGAAGGGACGCGCGTTCTTCTTAGGAGGTGAGCCCCCCGGGCGCCGAACCGCTTCGCACTTCGGCTGGGGGCTCACGCCGTGATGACGCCCTGGTCGATCAGCAGGGTCTTCAGCTCGCCCGACTGGAACATCTCGCGGACGATGTCGCTGCCGCCGACGAACTCGCCCTTGACGTAGAGCTGCGGGATGGTCGGCCAGTCGGTGAAGGTCTTGATGCCCTGGCGCAGTTCGTCGTCCTGCAGCACGTCGACGCCGACGAACTCGACGCCGAGGTGGTCGAGGATCTGCACGGCCACCGACGAGAAGCCGCAGCGCGGCTGGTCGGGCACGCCCTTCATGAACAGCACCACCGGGTGCTCGGCCACGGTCTTGGCGATGAATTCGATGGCGGGAGAGGCGGCGACTTCAGTCATGACGGGGAATTCCTTGGGCGTAGCCTCTCAGCTAGGCGCCGCAAGGCCCCGGGTCAAGCGCGGCGCTTGGCCCCAGCGGCCTGTTCGGCCGAAAACCGCGCCATCTCGATCTGGGCGGCGCAGCCGGTCGGCAGGTCGCGCTCGGTCACCCGGGCCAGGGCTTCCAGCTTGTCGCGCTTGTGGGTGATCACCTGCACGGTGGCCAGCGACGGCTCGGTCAGGGCGTAGCCGAGGCAGAGCTCCTGGCCGGTCCAGCCGGGGGTGCTGTCGAGGAAGTCGTAGCCGCCCAGATTGGCCAGCGGGTCGGTGCGGCGCCGCCAGAGCGACGGCTTCTTGAAGATCGGCCTGGCTTCGCGGTCGCGGATCGACTGGGGCCAGAAGTCCTCGCCGATCACCGCCACGTCGCGGCCGAAGGCGTTACGGACGCGGTGGCGATCCGCCCAACCCGAAGACAGGTTGAACGGCGCGGCCAGGGCGTCGAACACGCCGGTCGCCAGATGGCGCTCCTGGCTGTCGCCGCGGCTGGCCAGGCCCAGGGACTGGATCAGGCCCGACTGGCGCAGGCCCAGCAGGGCGGCCATGGCCGAGGGCGGGAAGGCCGAGCCCGGGTCGTCGACCGTGACCAGGTTCACATAGGACAGGCCGCAACGCTCGACGGCCAGGTCGACCGTGTCGTGGGCGGCCTGGGCGCTCAGCAACTCGCCGCCGCTGCGCAGGCGCCAGCCCACGAACAGCAGCCGCCGCTCGATGGTGGTCAGGGACTCGCTCACGCCCTCCAGCAGGGCGTTGGACGAGCCGTGCACCTCGAAGCTGTTGATGCCGGCTTCGAGGGCCGTGAAGATCAGGTTGCGCCAGTCCTTGCCGCCCATGCGCGGATGGTCGGCCAGTCTCAGCGTGATCGCCGAGATCGCCATGCCTTCCTTGCCGAACGGACGATAGCGCAAGGGCCTTACTCCGTGGGGGCGGCGGTTTCGAGCGCCAGGGCGTGCAGCTCGCCGCCCAGCACGTCGGCCAGGGCGCGGTTGACCATCTGGTGCTGCTTGACGCGGTTCAGGCCGCGGAAGGCGGGCGAGACGATGCGCGCCTTGTAGTGATCGCCGTCGCCGGCGAGGTCCGTCAGCACGATCTCGGAGTCCGGGAAAGCCGCGTTCAGGCGGGCTTCGAGCACGTCGGGCGCCATGGGCATGGGGCGGAGTCTCCGATCCTTGGAAGGGCTAGATGCCCGATAAACCTTAAGATCGCGCATATGGCGGGTGTCGCGCTCAGGTGCAATCGACGCAGGGGCGAGCGAGCGCCGTCGATCGCGCTTGACGATAACGCGATCTCACGTAACGATCACGTATCCGTGAATCTTGCGTGAGGTGGGCGTGATGCGGTGGTTGGGGGTTGTGGTCGCGGCGACGGTCGCGATGGGGCTGGGCGGTTGCGCCGAGGTGGTGTCGGACACGCCTTGGTTCGGTGCGCAGGACGCGCGTGGCGCGCCGGCGCTGAAACCCGGGCTATGGGTCGTGTCGGTCGAGGGTTGCCGGGCCCGGGCGGATCGGTCGCTCCGACGCTGGGAAGGCTGCGGGATCGTCCTGGTTCGAAGCCAGGACCATGTCGTGCTCGAGCTGGACAAGGACGCCCGTCTGGTCTGGCGACAGCTTGAGACACTGCTGGCGGTTCGAAACCCCCTGATCCTGCAGAGCTTCGACCGTGAGAAGGCGTCCGGCGCATACGCATACCGAACCGTTACGCCCACGGCGTTTGATGCGGCGGGGCAGGTGGTCGCTCTGCGCTTCTCGTTTCTCTTCTGCGAAGATTTCGATGCGCCCGAGGGGGCTGACGAAAGACGGCCGCTCAAGCCCGGCCTGAGCTGGAAGAGCGAGGGCGTGACCTGCGTCGCCGACAGCGAGGCGGCGCTGATGGCGGCCGCCGCGGTCGGAGTCCGGGAAGACAAGGAACACCCGCGCGAGATGCGCTGGGTCCGCGAGCCTCGTCCCGACGACTTCGCCAAGGCGCGCCGATGATCGCCGCCCTGCTGGCCGCCGCCGCCGTGGCCGCGACCCCGCCGCCGCTGGTGGTGCGCGAGGGGGTCTGGGGGATGGGCTGCTCGAAGAACGAAGCCGGCTGTTCTACGGTGCTCGTGCGCGGCGGCGAGGTGCTGAGCCGGGTCGACGGCCAGATCCTGCGCATGCCGCTTCATTTCGTGCCCGGTGATCCGCCGATGCTGCGGCTCGACCATGACTACGACGAAAAGTTCGGTGGCTTCATAGATCTGGACGAGGCCTATTCGACCCACTGGCGCAGCTATGTCGGCGTGGGGATTACGGCCCGTGACGCGCGGGGGCGGGTTACGCGTCTCCGCTTCTGGCCGATCTGGTGCGAGGTCCCCGAGGACGGCAAGACGTCGAAGCAGCCTGGCGTGCGCTGGGACCCCGTCCGTCACGCCTGTCTGGTCGAGGGCAAAAACGCCATCCGCGCGGCCTCGGCCGAGGATCGCGATCTCTATGGCGACCTCTTTTCCTATCAATGGATCCGCGATGCTGGCCCGGAGGAGGAGCCGCGCTAGGCGGGCCTCGACCGGGAAGTGTTTCCGAGCGAAGGGAGGCGTGTAGCGCGATTTCGGAGCAGGGCGCGATGAGACTTCCGAGGATCTGGCCAGCGCTGGCCCTGGCGACGACAGCCCTGCTGGGCGGCTGCGAGAACCTCGTCGCGTCCAAGACCTCGCTGTTCGAGGCCGGCGACACCGTGCCGGAAGGAACGCTGAAGGCCGGCTGGTGGGTGGCGCGGACGCCCGGATGCGATGTCGATCCGGCCCTGCCGAGCGGGCAGTGGCCGTCGTGCGCCAAGGCCGTGCTCATGCCTGAACGGCTTTCGTACCAGCGGCTGGTGAGGACCGGCGACGAGCCTGACGCCGAAACGGCCAGGGTGGGCTACCTGCTGGCGGCCGGCGAGCCGATGATCCTGCAATTGTCGCTGCTGTCGCCGCAGGCACAGAGCGGCGGGAGCCCGGTCGTCCACCTCTACAAGGCTGTTCGGCCGACCGTGAAGGACGCCCAAGGACGGGTGATCGAGATCCGCCACTGGGCGGTGGTCTGCGGACCGCTGGAGCCGCCGGTCGAGGAGGCGCATCACTACCGTCGCAAGACCAGCGCGCCGTGGCCCGGTGTCGAGAGCCGAAGCGACGGGTGCTGGGCGCGCGACGTCGCTGGACTGCGTGACGCCGCGCGGCGCAGCGAAGCGCTCGCCGTCGCCGCTTCGCCGCCTTTGCGCTGGTTGCGCGAACACAGGCCTGATGATCAAACCTTCGATCAGTGGCTCGTGTCCTGGCTGTGACTGGGCTGTGATCGGGCCGAACGGGAAAGTTTCGATGCGTAAGGTTCTCGCCGCCCCCTCCGCGCTTTTGCTCGCGGCCGCTGTCTTCGCCGGCCTCGCCGCGCCCGCCCTGGCCGGTCCGGGCGACCTGGCGCTGGACGACGTCAAGATCCTGTCGGCCGACGCCATGCAGGGACGGGCGGTGGGTTCGCCCGGCTCGCAGCTGGCGCGCACCTACATTCTCGAACGCTTCAAAGGGATCGGCCTGGCGCCGATCGGCGAGGGCTTCGAGCGGCCGTTCCGCTTCAAGCGCAAGGACGGCGTGACGGTCACCGGCGTCAATCTCGTGGCCCGTATCCAGGGGACGGAAGGCGGCGGCAAGGCGCTGCTGGTCACCGCCCACTACGACCATGTCGGGGTCAAAAACGGTCAGATCTACAACGGCGCCGACGACAACGCCTCGGGCGTGGCGGGCCTGCTGGCGGTGGCCGAGGCCTTCAAGGAAAAACCGCCGAAGCACGACGTGCTGATCGTCGCCCTCGACGCCGAGGAGAGCGGCCTGAAGGGCGCCAAGGCCTTCGCCGCCGCACCTTCGGTCCCGCTGGCGAGCATCGGCCTGACGGTGAACTTCGACATGCTGAGCAAGAACGCCAAGGGCGAGCTCTACGTCTCCGGATCCTCGCCGCAGCCGTTCCTCAAGCCCATTCTCGACGATGTCGCCAAGACCGCGCCGGTGACCCTCAGGCAGGGCCACGACACCGACGCCCAGGGCAAGGACAACAACTGGACCTTCCAGTCCGACCAGGGCGCCTTCGCCGAGAAGGGCGTGCCGTGGGTCTATTTCGGCGTCGAGGACCACCCCGAATACCACCAGCCCACCGACGACTTCGAAACCATCCCCCAAGCCTTTTTCAAGGGCTCGGTGGCGACGGTGGTCCAGGCGACCCGGGCGTTTGACGAGCGGCTGGGGGAGATCGTGAAGGCCTCGGGCCGCTGATCCCAAATCCGTAAAATCCCCGCGAAAGCGGGGACCCAGGCTTTTTCTGCAACCCGCCGCGCTCGACGATAAAACACCTGGGTCCCCGCTTTCGCGGGGATTTTACGGAAGAGAGCGGGTTCCTCCGATCGCTCACATACTATAGGGGGGTATGCTATGGCTCACCTCTCCACCGACAACGACGCCCTGCTCAAGCGGGTCCGCCGCATCGCCGGCCAGGTCGCGGCGATCGAACGCGCGATCGCCGACGACCACGATTGCGCCAAGACCCTGCATCTGGTCGCCGCCACCCGCGGCGCGCTGAACGGCCTGCTGGACGAGATCGTCGAGGCCCACCTGCGCGAGCACGTGGCCGCTCCGGGCCTCACCGACGCCGAGCGCGAAAAGGGCGCGGCCGAGGTGATCGAGGCCTTCCGCCGCTATTCCAAATGAGATCCGACATGACCGCCGCCCCGGTTCCGCACGACCACGTCTTCCTGGCCGCCGACCACGACGCCAACGCCCGTCGCACCCTGTGGGTGGTGGCGCTGACCGCCGTGATGATGGTGGTCGAGATCCTGGCCGGCTGGTGGACCGGTTCGATGGCCCTGCTGGCCGACGGCTTCCACATGGCCACCCACGCCGGCGCCCTGGCCGTGGCGGCCGCCGCCTACGCCTATGCCCGCAAGCACGCCACGAGCGCCCGCTACAGCTTCGGCACCGGCAAGGTCGGCGACCTGTCGGGCTTCGCCTCGGCCCTGGTGCTGGCGGTGATCGCCATCGGCGTCGGCGTGGAGTCGGTACGCCGGCTGTTCGAGCCGTCGTCGATCGCCTTCATGGAGGCCATCGTCATCGCGGTGGTCGGTCTGCTGGTGAACCTGGCCAGCGCCGCCCTGCTGTCGGGCGGACATCACCACGGCCACCATCATGGCCACGACCACCACCACGGTCATGACCACGCACACCACGACCATGGTCATCATGGGCACGGCCACGACAACAACCTGCGCTCGGCCTACATGCACGTGCTGGCCGACGCCCTGACCTCGGTGCTGGCCATCGTCGCCCTGGTCGCCGGACGGCAGTTCGGCTGGACCTGGCTGGACCCGATCATGGGTGTGGTCGGGGCGGTGGTCATCGGCCGCTGGGCCATCGGCCTGATGCGCGACACCGCCGCCGTCCTGCTCGACACCACCGACGACCACGTGGCGCAGGAAGTGCGCGAGCTGGTCGAAGGCCCCGGCGACGCCCGGATCCTGGACCTGCATGTCTGGAAGGTCGGGCCCCAGGCCCATGCCGCCATCGTCAGCGTGGCGGGCCTGACCGCCGAGGCCGTGCGCGGCCGGCTGGTCCCGGTGCACGAGCTGCGGCACCTGACGGTGGAAGCTTCCTAGCAGCGTCCCTCTCCCCTTGCGGGAGAGGGTGGCCCCGCAGCGTGGGGCCGGGTGAGGGGTCTCTCAGAAGCAAGACGCCGCGGCAGCCGATCGGCCGCCGCAGCGTTTTTCGTGGGTGCGACCCCTCATCCGTCGACTTCGTCGACACCTTCTCCCGCAAGGGGAGAAGGGGATCAGTCCACCTCGTCGTTGGCCGCCTCGACCTCGACGCCGAACACCTCGTCGATGACCTCCATGATCTCTTCGAGATCGTCGAGGGTCACCCGCACGCGCAGGGTCTGGTCGTCGTCGGCGGTGAGCGTCAGGAAGATGCCGTGCTCGGACTCCTCCAGGATGAACTCGTCGAGATTGGCGATGACGGACATGGCGCGCCTCCCTGCTTGCGAAGGGGGAGCGGACGGCGGCGGCTTTCGTTCCGGGCCGTCGCCGTCCTGGGCTCAGGCGTGCTCGGGAACCCGGTAGCGGGCCGCCGGGCGGTCGCGCGACAGGTTCGGGGCCAGGTTCAGGCGCGCGCCGTCATAGGCGGCGAAGTCGGCGGCGTCGGGCAGGGAGGGGATGGTCACCAGCTCGCCCTGGTCGAAGCCCGCCAGGGCCGCGTCCACCAGGTCGCCCACCTCCATCAGGGTCGAGGGATCCAGCGCGTCGGCGCCGCCGCTTCCCGAACGGTCCCAGATCTCGGTGCGTGTGGCGCCGGGCAGCACGGCCTGCAGCTTCACGCTCTCCGGCAACTGGCTGCGCAGGCCCTGCGTGAAGTAGGTCACATAGGCCTTGGTCGCGCCGTAGACGGGCGAGCGGAACTCGGGAACCAGGCCGACAACCGACGAGATGTTGACGATCGCGCCGCGATCGCGGGCCTTGAAGGCGCCAGCCGCGGCGTGGGCCAGGCGGGTCACCGACACCACGTTCAGCTGGATCAGGTTGTCGACCTTGTCGAGGTCCTGGTCGACGAAGTCGCCGGCCAGGGCCGCGCCGGCGTTGTTGATCAGGAGGTCGATGGACGCATCGTCGCGCAGCCGGGCCTCGACGCGGGCCAGGTCGGCGGCGTTCGTCAGGTCGGCCTGGATGACGTCGACCTTCACGCCGGTGTCGGCCTTCAGGCGTTCGGCCAGGTCGGCGAGGCGCTTGGCGTCGCGGGCGACCAGCACGAGGTCGTGGCCGCGCCTGGCGAGGCGGTCGGCATAGGTGGCGCCGATGCCGGTGGAGGCGCCCGTCACCAGGGCCGCGCCGGGAAACTGTTGCTTGCTCATGGTCTCTATCCCCTCGGGATGGTTGTCGCCTCGGCGCTCGGCCCGGCGTGACTTGCAGATGGCAAGTTACTTTCGAATTGCAAGTGACCGGCTTTCATTTTGCTAGCCAAGCCCTATCTTTCGTCCATGACCACGCGCGCCTTCGATCCCGGACAGTGCCCCGTCGGCCGCACGCTCGAACGCGTCGGCGACGTCTGGAGCCTGATGATCCTGCGGGACGCCTTCCACGGCCTCACCCGCTTCGACGCGTTCGAAAAGAGCCTCGGGGTCGCGCCGAACATTCTGACCAAGCGTCTCGGAGCGCTTGTAGAATCCGGCTTTCTCGAGCGGCGGCCCTATCAGGATCGGCCCGTGCGCCACGAGTACGTGCTGACGCAGATGGGCCGCGACTTCGGACCGGTGCTGACGGCCCTGCTGGCCTTCGGCAACCGCCATCTCGCCAAGGAAGGGATCGCCAGCTGCCTGGTCGACCGCGAGACGGGCCAGACCGCCGAGCCGGTGGTGATCGACGCCCGCAGCGGCAAGCCGATCGACGGGGCGGACTTCGCCTACGCCGCCGGCCCGGCCGCGGGCGAGGCGGTGCTCGCACGCCTGGCGCTGATGGAGATCTTGAGCGCGCGAAGCTGAAACGGCGATCTTGCCAACGGCTTTCGCCTTGGTTGTATGCTATCCTCGATTGTGAAGACGCCGCCGGGGAGGCACGACCATGGACACCATCACCGCCAAGAGCGCCAACGGCGCGACCGATCCGGCCCCGGTCTCGGCCTTGGCCGAGGATGTCGCCGCGCCGCCCGCACCGACCGTGACCGCCGAGCCCGAGGCTCAGTCGCCGCCCCTGACGGCGGCCGCGTCTTCGAGCGGTCCGGAGGTGAAGCTCAACTTCATCAACCGCTCCAACGGCGGCCCCGGAACCCAGGTGCTGGTGTTCGGCAAGCCGGTGACCCCGGCCGCCGACGAGGCCTCGTCGGCCTGGCTGGTGATCCAGAACTGCGCGCCCGGCTGGAGCCACCCCTTCGTCTGGCCGGCGGCGGTGACGATCGGGGTGATCGACGCCTGGGGCAACGTCTCGCCGCAGCTGGCGATCGAGAACGGCCAGGTGGCCACGGTGACCAGCACGCCCTCGGGCGAGAGCCTGCAGCTCACCGACCAAGCCACCTCGCCCGAGGCCTTCGGGGTGATCAACCAGCTGGCCCAGGGTTCGGTGGGGGTCACGGTGTTCCGGGCCGGCAAGCCCTACGTCCAGACCCGCGCCCTCTTCCCCGGCAGCCAGGTGATCTTCACCTTCAGGCCGACGATCTGGATCGGCGCGGTCTCGCAGGTGCGCGAGGGCGAGCCGCTGACCAGCGCCGTCGTCCAGCAGGTCAACACCGAGATCAACCTGATCGGCATGGCCGGCGCCGACATCGTCATGACCGGCGGCGGCGAGGGTCCCGACGCCAAGCCGTTCATCTTCACGCTGGAGAACGTGACCTACGCCTGAGGCGGCAAGGCTCCGCGCCGCGTCGATCGGAAGTTGCCAAGCTTCGCCGATCTCGTAGAAGGCGCGCATGAGCCCGGACGCCGACAGACTCGTCATTCCCTACGCGCCGACCGAAAAATCCATCGTCGCGGCGATGCTGTGCGTCGCCAACTTCCCGGCGATGTATGGGACCGCGGCGGCGGGCGGCGCGGCGATGGCCGTCTTCTTCGGCTTCACGATCTTCGACTGGAGCACGCCGGAAGCCGTGCGTGGGTCGCTGATCGGCTGCGTGCTCGAGGGGCTGGGCATGGCGGGCGCCTTGTTCGCCTACTTACGCTTCATGCTGTTTCCGGTGCTGGCGCGCACGATCCTGCGCAAGCACGCGGCCTACTACGCCCACTCCAGCGTCGTGGTGCGCGAAGACGGGGTGAGCTTCCTGTCGACGAACACTCAGGCGACCTATGGCTGGGCCGAGCTGCAGGGGTATCACAGGACCAACGACGCCCTGGTCATCGTGGCCGACAAGTCGCTGTGGTTCTCGATCCCGACGGCCGGGACGCCGGACGCCGATCTCGCCGCCTTGCAGGCGCGGTTGGCGGGGCGAATCCCCGAACTGGGCAAGCGCCGCCGCCGCTGAGCGGCGGTCGTCACGCCGCCGTCCGGATCGCCCGCAACGTCGCCGCCGCTTCGACGCAGGCCGCCGCGGCCTCGCGGCCCTTGTTGCCGGCGTCGTCGCGGCTGCGCAGTTCCGCCTGCTCATCGGTGTAGGTCGTCAGCACCCCGAAGGCGATCGGGGTCTCGGTGGCCAGGCCCGCGCTGACCAGGCCCCAGGCGGCGCCGGCGCTGATGAACTCGAAGTGGGCGGTGTCGCCCTTGATGACGCAGCCGAGGCAGGCGATCCCGGCGTAGCGGCCGGTGCGGGCCAGGGCCTGGGCGATCAGCGGCAGCTCGAAGGCGCCGGGGGCCTCGAAGACGTCGGCCTCCGCGACCGGCGCGCCGCGCTTGGCGAACTCGGCCAGGGCCCCGGCCAGCAGGCCGCCGGTGACCTCGGGATTGAAGCGGCTGATGACTACGGCGAAGCGGGCGGCGGTCATGCGGGGATCCTCGAAGGCGGAGCGGAAAGACGGTGGCCGAGCTTGGCGCGCTTGGTGGCCAGGTAGCCGGCGCTCAGCGGATCGGGCGGAACGACCAGCGGCAGGGTCTGGCGCACGGTGACGCCCAGGCTTTCCAGGGCCGCGGCCTTGCGCGGGTTGTTGCTGAGCAGGCGAACCTCGCCGACCCCCAGCGAACGCAGGATCGCGGCGGCGGGGCCGTAGTCGCGGGCGTCGTCGGGAAAGCCCAGGGCGTGGTTGGCCTCTACGGTGTCCAGCCCCTGGTCCTGCAGGGCGTAGGCGGCGATCTTGTTGGCCAGGCCGATGCCGCGACCCTCGTGGCCGCGCAGATAGACCAGCACGCCGTTGCCGGACGCGTCGATCTCGGCCAGCGCCGCGTCCAGCTGGGCGCCGCAGTCGCAGCGACGCGAGCCGAAGGCGTCGCCGGTCAGGCACTCGGAATGCACCCGCACCAGCGGCGCGTCGGTCAGCGGTCCCCGCACCAGGGCCAGGTGCTCGCCGCCGTCGAGGCGGCTGCGGAAGGCGCGGGCCTCGAACAGGCCGTGGCGGGTGGGCAGGCGGGCGCTCGCCACCGCCTCGACCGGCGGATCGGCGGCGATCAGGTGGGCGCACAGCTCGGCGATGCTGAGGATCGGCAGGTCGTGGCGGGCCGAGAAGGCGGCCAGGTCGTCGCCCCGGGCCATGGTCCCGTCGTCGTTCATGATCTCGCAGATCACCGCCGCCGGGGTCAGGCCGGCCATCCGCGCCAGCTCGACCGAGGCCTCGGTGTGGCCGGCCCTGGCCAGCACCCCGCCGGGCACGGCCCGCAGCGGGAAGACGTGGCCCGGCGAGACGATGTCGGCGGGAGAGGCTCCTTCCGCCACCGCCGCCTGGATGGTCCGCGCCCGGTCGCCTGCGGAAATGCCGGTGTCGACGCCCTGCGTCGCCTCGATCGAGACGGTGAAGGCGGTGCTGCGCCGCGTGCGGTTGTCGGCGACCATCGGCGGCAGGCCGAGGCGGTCGATGAGAGGCGCGTCCATGGCCAGGCAGATCAGGCCGCTGGCCTGCTTGGCCATGAAGGCCACTGCGGCGGCGTCGGCGAACTGCGCGGCCTGCACCAGGTCGCCCTCGTTCTCGCGATCCTCGTCGTCGACGAGGATGATCATGCCGCCGGACTTGAGGCGCTCCAGCGCCACGCTCAGGCGTTCAGGGAGGCGTGACATAGCCGCTCCACATATTTGGCCAGCACGTCGACCTCGACATTGATCGGGTCGCCGGGCGCGGCGTGCTGCAGGTTGGTGTGGGTCCAGGTGTGGGGGATCAGGGTCACCCCGACGGCGAAGCGGCCGTCCTCGACCGGCTCCACCGCATTGAGGGTCAGGCTGACCCCGTTCAGGGCGATCGAGCCCTTCTCGACGCAGTAGGGAGCGAGCGTCGCCGGCAGGTCGAAGCGGGTCTTCCAGGCGCCGTCCTCGTGGACGATCGAGGCCACGCGCGCCTCGCCGTCCACATGGCCCTGAACGAGATGTCCCGACAGCCGCGTGGCCAGGGTCACGGCCCGCTCCAGATTGACGAAACCGCCGGCCACCAGGGCCTTGAGATTGGTGCGCGCCAGGCTCTCGGCGCTGACGAACACCTCGGCGCGGCCGGTCTGGTCGCTGGCGACGATGGTCATGCAGGCGCCGTTGACCGCCACGCTCTCGCCCAGGGCCAGGTCGGGGAAGCCGGTCTGCAAGGTCAGGCGCACGGCGCCGTCGGCGACCGTTTCGATGGCCGTCACCTCGCCCAGGCGCTCGACGATTCCGGAAAACATCGGGTCTCCTCCTTCAGGCCAGGACGCGGGTGACGGCGTCGCCGTCCGCGCCCTGGCGGATGATGATCTGCTCGTCCCACAGGCCGGCTTCGAGGAAGGCGGCCAGCAGGGGCGGGCCGCACTCGACCAGGGCCTCCATGACCCCGTCCTCGGCGAGGGCGGCCAGCGCCTGGGGGATGTCGCCGTGCAGGCTGGGGACGAAGCCCCGCGCGCGGGCGGCGTCGAGATAGGCGCTTGGGGTGCGGCCCCGGCGGTCGAGGATCGCCAGGCGGCGCGGCTTGCTGCGCGGGTCCGGAACCCGGCGGACGGTGAACAGCGGCCTGTCCGCCAGGATCGTGCCCGAGCCGGTGATCACCGCGTCGGCCCGCCGTCGCAGGTCATGGGCCAGGGTCAGGGAAGCTTCCGAGGTGAAGGTCTTGGCACCGGCCGGCGGGATCATCGAACCCTTGATGTCGAGGGCTTGCTTGATGGTCAGCCACGGCCGGCCCTTGGTCAGTCGGGTGACGAAGGGGGCGATCAGTCGGGCTGCGCGGGCGGAGAGGTCGGCGGCGTCGGGGTGGGCTAGGGCGGCGATCGGCTGGATGGCGAGGCCGGCCGCCTCCAGCCGCGCCGCCCCGCCTGCGGCCGTCGGATTGGGATCGCCCGCGCCGTACCAGACCGCTCGCGCCGGGCTGGCCAGGATCGCCTCGGCGCAGGGCGGGGTGGCGCCGTGGTGATTGCAGGGCTCCAGGGTGACGACCACGGTGTGGACCGCGTCCAGCCGTCCCGCCGCGCGGCAGGCGGCCAGGGCGGCGGCTTCGGCGTGGGGCTGTCCCGCCGCCTCGTGGGCCGCGCTCGCCAGCACCGACCCGTCCGCCGCCAGCACGGCGCAGCCCACCGGCGGGTTGGGCGCGGTGGCGCCGACGAAGCGGTCGGCGGCGTCCAGCGCCAGCCGAAAGGCCGTCGCGATCTGGTCGGGGGAGGGGAAGGGGGCCGTCATCGGCCGCCTATAGATGACGGGATCGGCGGCTTTCCAAGCCAGCATCGCCGTTCGCGTCTCTTACATTTTAGACCCCGTCGGGAATGACGCTCGGTGCCTTTTGGCTTAACTGCGAAGCATGACCGACCGTCCGCCACCGCCGCGATGAAGGGGCCGCGCAACAGCGTCGAGCCGCACGGCGCCTGGTCGCCGGGGCTGCAGAAGGCGCGGCTGTACGAGCTGATCCTGCAGGACATCCTGCTGGGCGATCTGGCGCCCATGCAGGTGCTGGAGGAGAAGGCGCTGGCCGTGCGCTACGCCGGAGGTCTGGCCGGCGTGCGCGACGCCCTCGGACGGCTGGCCATTGAGGGGCTGGTCGTGCGCCGCCCCCGTGTCGGCACCATCGTCGCGCCGCTGGACGTGGCCGAGATCGAGCACGCCTTCCAGGTGCGGCTGATGCTGGAGGCCAAGGCCGCGGGCCTGGCCGCCCGCAACCATCGCCCGGCCGACCTGCCGGCGATCCTCGAAGCCTTCGACGGGGCCGAGGAGGCGATCGCGGCCGGTGACTTCCGGGCCATGCTGGCCATGGACCTGGCCTTCCACCGCGCCGTGGCCTTCGCCACCCAGAACCCGACCCTGGCCCGCTTCGTCGTCAGCCTGCAGAACACCGCCACCCGCTTCTGGATCTGGCAGATGGAGAAGCAGGCGCCCGACGACCAGCTGATCGACGTGGTCCTGCACCGGCGGATGGCCGACGCGATCGCCGCTAGAGACGCCGTCCTCGCCGAGTCGATCTGCGCCCGATTGATCGGCCAGCCCCCTAGCGCTTCTGAACCTGAAGGCCGGTAGGGGTTTTGCGACGCGGCGCGACCCGTGCTAACGCCGCGTCATGATCGAACAACATCCCTCCGGCGGATACATCCTCGAAGAGCTCTTCGTCGGCATGACGGCCGAAAAGCTCGTGCCCGTCACCGAAGAGCGCATCCAGCTGTTCGCCGAGGCGTCGGACGACTTCAATCCGGTGCACGTGGACGAGGCCTTCGCAGCCAAGACCGCCTATCGCGGCCGTATCGCCCATGGCCTGCTGTCGGCGTCGTTCGGTTCGGCGGTGGTCGGCACCATCCTGCCGGGCGCGGGCGCGATCTATCTCAGCCAGACCCTGGCCTTCCACCGGCCGGTGCGCATCGGCGACGTGGTCACCGCCCGGATCACCGTCTCGGCCATCGACCAGGAAAGCGCGCGCGTGACCCTGACCTGCGCCGCCCTGGTCGGCGACGACGTCGTCATGGACGGCGAAGCCACCGTCCGCGTCCCGCGTCGCCGCCGTCCCGCCAAGGCCTAGAGGCCTCTAGGGGACAAACATCTCGCTGGTGTCCATGCGCACGGTGCGGACCGCGCGGCAGGCGTCTTCGCCGGCGCGGTGGCTCTCGTGCATGAAGCTCACCAGCAGGGAGCGCCGTCGCGCGCCCGAGCGGTTGAGGGTCGCGCCGTGCGGCAGGTCGGCGTCGAACACCAGGATGTCTCCCGCCTCACCCGACAGCACCTGGGCATGGCTCTCGTCCAACTGGCCGTCGTCGAGATGGCGCGACATCACCCGCGTCGCGCCGTTCTCGGGGCCGTAGGGGTCGAGATAGACCATCGCCGAGACGGTCTTCAGGCCCGCGCCGTCACGGTGCAGGGGCTGGTGACCGTTATCCAGAAGCGGTTCGCGGCCCTCGACCTGGCTGAGGAAGAACGGGCCGGCGATCATCCGGGCGACGGCGCCCAGCAGGGCCGGGACGCGGCAGGCCTTCTGCACCGTCGGGTCGAGATCGACCAGGGCGTGGCGCCAGCCGAAGGCGCGGGGCGCGCCCCATTGCTCCGGCGGTCCGACGCCGGCGTCGAAGGCCGCGCGCATGGCTTCGCGCCAGGCCTCGGGCACGGCGCCGCGCAGCAGCAGATAGCCCTGGTGGTCGAGCAGAGCGGCCAGGTCCGCGTCCAGCGGAGCGACCTTGGTGGGCGTCAGCAGATCGGTCATCACGCTCCTGCGAAACTCGGCCGCGAGAAGATCGCGCGCGGTCAGGCTGGAGCGTAGCCGTCCGAATTTCCATTTGAAGTGGAAATAGACACCGATCCGAAGATCGGGCGCGTCAGTCCACGCAGATGGTCGCCGTCGCGCGGCCGTTCTCGACCTTGGCGTAGCAGCCGAACTGCACGTTGGAGCGGCGGCACTGGCCGGTGACCGGTTCGTCGCGGCTCTCCAGATTGCCTTCCAGCACGCAGCCGCCCTGGCATTGCGAGCCGCTGGTGCAGGCCTTGCCGGCGTCGGCATAGGGCACGACGCAGGTCGGCAGGCCGCGGCGGCCGACGGTCTCGATCTGGCCGCCCCGGGCCGAGCAGGCCTCGACGCTGTCGCCTTGAGCGACGGGCGCTGGCCCCGGCGGCGGAGCCGTCGGGGCGCAGGCGGTCATGGAGAGCAGGAGGGCGGCGATCAGCGGCAGGCGCATGGCGTTCCTTTGGTGAAGGGCGAGGTTTTCACCTCACCCCATGAACGCCGGCAGCCAGGCTTCGTTCGTCTCGCGCAGCTTGGCCAGCGGGATCGAGAACAGGCCGGTCGAGGCGAAGGCCTCGCCGCCGGCCACGCCCGCGATGTTGGCGTGCACGCCGGCTTCCTTGGCCGCTTCCAGCAGGGCGTCCGGATCGGGCGTCGCCAGCAGGTAGCGGGCCTGGTCCTCACCGAAGAGATACGGATGGGCGTGGGCGTGGCTGGAGGCGTTCAGGGTGATCCCGACCTTGCTGGCCAGGGCGATGTCGGCCGCGGCGACCAGCAGGCCGCCGTCCGACAGGTCGTGCACGCCGGCCACCAGGCCCGAGCCGATCAGGCCGCGCACGAAGTCGCCGTTCTTGCGCTCGACCGCCAGGTCGACCGGCGGCGGGGCGCCGTCCTCGCGGCCCAGGATTTCGCGCAGATAGATCGAGGCGCCCAGTTCGCCGTGCGTCTCGCCGATCAGCACCAGGGTGTCGCCTTCGGCCACGTTGCCGAAGCCCGTGCGCAGGTCGAAATCGGTCAGCAGGCCGACGGCGCCGACGGTCGGGGTCGGCGGAATGGCGACGCCGTTGGTCTCGTTGTAGAGGCTGACGTTGCCGCTCACGACCGGGAAGTCCAGAGCGCGGCAGGCCTCGGCCATGCCGTCGGTGGCGCGCACGATCTGGCCCATGGTCTCGGGCTTTTCGGGGCTGCCGAAGTTCAGGTTGTCGGTGATGGCGATGGGCAGCGAGCCGGCGGCCGTCAGGTTGCGCCAGGCTTCGGCGACGGCCTGCTTGCCGCCCTCGTACGGGTCGGCCTGGACGTAGCGCGGGGTGCAGTCGCTGGTCACGGCCACGGCCTTGCCGGTGCCGTGGATGCGCACGATGCCGGCGTCGCAGCCGGTGGCGCTGTCTTCCAGGGTGTCGGCCATGACGTGACGGTCGTACTGCTCCCACAGCCAGCGCTTGGAGGCCATGTCGGGGCAGCCGATGACCTTCAGCACGGCCTCTTCCCAGTTCTCGGGGGCGGGCACGTGGCCGGGGTCGAGGCGGGCGTCGACCTTGGGCTCGGTCCACGGACGGTCATAGAGCGGCGCGTCGTCGAACAGCGGAGCCAGCGGCACGTCGCAGACCGTCTCGCCGTGGTGCTTGAGCACCAGGCGGCCGGTGTCGGTGGTGTAGCCGATGACGGCGGCGTCCAGGCCCCACTTCTCGAAGATGGCGTGGCCGTCCTGCTCGCGGCCGGGCTTCAGGACCGCCAGCATGCGCTCCTGGCTTTCCGACAGCATCATCTCGTAGGCCGACATGCCGGTCTCGCGCTGCGGGACCATGTCCATGTTCAGCTCGATGCCGACGCCGCCCTTGCCGGCCATCTCGACCGACGAAGACGTGAGACCCGCCGCGCCCATGTCCTGGATGGCGGCGACGGCGCCGGTGGCCATCAGTTCGAGGGTGGCCTCGATCAGCAGCTTTTCGGCGAAGGGGTCGCCGACTTGGACGGTCGGGCGCTTCTCTTCGGAGTCCTCCGAGAACTCGGCCGACGACATGGTCGCGCCGTGGATGCCGTCGCGGCCGGTCTTGGAGCCGAAATAGACGACCGCCAGGCCAGCGCCCGGGGCGGCCGAGTAGAAGATGCTGTCGGACTTGGCCAGGCCCACGCACATGGCGTTGACCAGGATGTTGCCGTTGTAGCCCTTGTGGAAGTTGGTCTCGCCGGCGACCGTGGGCACGCCCACGCAGTTGCCGTAGCCGGCGATGCCGGCGACCACGCCGTCCACGAGGCGCTTGGTCTTGGCGTGGCCCGGCTCGCCGAAGCGCAGGGCGTTCAGCAGGGCGATGGGACGCGCGCCCATGGTGAAGACGTCGCGCATGATGCCGCCCACGCCCGTCGCCGCGCCCTGATAGGGCTCGATGTAGGACGGGTGGTTGTGGCTCTCCATCTTGAAGATGATCGCGTCGCCGTCGTCGATGTCGATGACGCCGGCGTTCTCGCCCGGGCCGCAGATCACCCGCGGGCCGCTGATCGGGAACTTCTTCAGCTGGTTCTTCGACGACTTGTACGAGCAGTGCTCGGACCACATCACCGAAAACACCCCCAGCTCGACGAGGTTGGGCTCGCGGCCCAGGCGGTCGAGAACGACCGCGTACTCCTCGGGCTTCAAACCGAATTCGGCGGCCGTATCGGCCATGGACTTGGCGGGGGCGGTGGAGGGTGCGCTCATGGGCGCGCCTTCTAGCGCGGCTGGGGGGATTCCGCTATATTCTAGAAAGCTGAAGGTGGTTCTAGAATGGGCATCAGCATCAAGCGGGCCGAGACGGAGCAGCTCGCGCGCCAGGTGGCCGAGGCCACGGGCGTCAGTCTGACCGACGCGATCCACAATGCGCTGGCCGATACGCTGAAGGCGCTGGGGCTGGAGCCGCAGGCGCAGACCGATCGATATGCCGAGATCGAGGCCTGGTTGCGCGAGGTCGATGCGCGGCC
The DNA here is from genome assembly GCF_057586355.1 of Caulobacter sp. SRI_008. NCBI lineage: Bacteria > Pseudomonadati > Pseudomonadota > Alphaproteobacteria > Caulobacterales > Caulobacteraceae > Caulobacter > Caulobacter sp. SRI_008. The sequence goes on along the minus strand of NZ_JBYCZS010000001.1, from coordinate 345,560 downwards.
TCGAATCTCCGACAAGACAGCCGCCGAGATCGACGCCGAACTCTATGACGAGCAGGGCCTGCCCCGTTGATCGTCGTCGATACGTCGGCGTTGGCGGCCATCGTTCTGAAAGAGCCCGAGCGCGAGACGTTTCTCTCGGTCCTGCTCGCACAGCCGCGCAAGGCGATGTCCGCCGCCAGCGTGGTCGAGGCCGCCCACGTCTACGCCAAGGTCTTCGTGCCGGAGATCGTCTCGCACGAGCTCGACAGGGATTTGCAGATGCTCGGGATCGAGGTCGTCGATGTCGATCGGCCGCACGCGCGTCTGGCGATCGAGGCGGCAATGACCTTCGGCAAGGGCCGTCATCCGGCGAGGTTGAACCTGGGCGATTGTTTTTCCTACGCCTTGGCCAAGTCGCTGAACGCGCCGCTGCTCTACAAAGGCGACGACTTCGCCCATACCGACATCCGCTCGGCGCTCTGACGCATGGCGCGAAAACACCTGCGAAAACATTAGCTAAGCAGGAACTAAGGCAGCTCCGCCGGAGGAACGCGGTGACTCCCCGGCCCGTTTTCTGTCTCGTGCGCAGCCAGCGCGCGGACCGAAGAGGAGAAGCCCATGGGCGACCAAAACCGCAATCCGCAGCAACAGCAGCAGAACCCGCAGCGACAGGCCCCGGGCCAGCAGCAACAGCAGCGCCAGAATGAACCGGGCCGCAACCCGGGCGGCCAGGAAAATCAGCCGGATCGCGACCGCGAACGCTGAATGGACTGAGCGTTAGCAGCGCTCCATCGGAGGAAGGGCCGGCGTTCGCTCCGCCGGCCCTTTTTCGTGGGCGGCGGGCAGTTGTAGCCTCAGGCGCTCTGGAAGACGCTGCGGAACAGGATCGCGCCGTCTTCCGAGCCGAGGTCGGCGTCGAACGAGCGGTCGGGGTGGGGCATCAGGCCCAGGACGTTACCGCCGGCGTTGACGATGCCGGCGATGTCGCGGGCCGAGCCGTTGGGGTTTTCCTTGTAGCGGAACACCACCTGGCCTTCGCCCTCGATGCGGTCGAGGGTCTCTTCGTCGGCGAAGAAGTTGCCCTCGCCGTTGCCGACGGTCATGACCGCGTCGCGCTGCTCGCCGAAGGCGGCGGTGAAGCGGGTCTGGCCGTTGACGATGTCGAGATCGACCGGCTTGCAGATGTACTTCAGCTTGGCGTTACGCAGCAGGGCACCGGGCAGCAGGCCCACTTCCGTCAGCACCTGGAAGCCGTTGCAGATGCCCACGACGGCCACGCCGCGGTTGGCGGCCGAGACGACCTCGCGCATCACCGGGCTCTGGGCGGCCATGGCCCCGCAGCGCAGATAGTCGCCGTAGGAGAAGCCGCCGGGCAGGACGATCAGGTCCAGGTCGTCCGGCAGGGCCGTCTCCTGGTGCCAGACCATCTCGACGCGAGCGCCGGTGGAGCGTTCGACGGCGACCTTGCAGTCACGATCGCAGTTGGAACCCGGGAAGACGACGACGGCGGCTTTCATGGCGCGGGCCTGTAGCACCGTTCGGATCGAATGTCAGGCGCCGGAAGGCCGAAACCTCACGCGCATTCGTCCAGCACCGGTTCGACCGTTTCGCCCGCCGGGGCGGGAAAGGGCTGGCGGAAGGTGAAGGCGGCGGGCGTCGGACCATGGGCGGCCAGCAGGGCCAGCTTTTCGACGGCCTCCTCGACGGTGGGGCGATGGCCGGCCGCAACCCACCACAGCGCCAGGTGCGGGCCTTCCGCCGGCTCGAACCATTCGCGCCGCCGCCGCATGATCTCCACATGGGCCGAGCGGTAGACATAGGCGCCCAGCGAGGGGATGTCGGTCCAGGTCGACAGGTTGGGGATCACCAGCGGATCGCCGCCGACGGAAAGATCGGTGGCGTTGTTCCCGTCGCCCTTCAGCCGCCAGACAAAGCCCGGCGAGGCCTCGGCCAGCTGGTTGATGCGGTCGAGATTGTCGACGAAGTCCTTGATCGCCGGATCGTCGATCGGCGCCCGCAGGCGGCCGATATTGACCTGGGCCAGTTCGAAGGCGGCCATGACGTCCTCCCGTCTTGTTCCAAGCGCAGGTAGGAAGCCGTGGCCGCCGACGTAAGGACTCAGCTTCCCAGCAGCCTGCGCAGCTGGCCCTCCGCCCGGTCGGGCGGCGACTGGTAGGCGATCGGCTCGACGAAGCCGCCCTTGGCGTCGAACAGGTAGATCGCCGAGGAATGGTCAATCGTGTACTCGCCGCCCTCCTGCGGGACCTTCTTGTAATAGACGCGATAGGCCTTGGCGGTCTTGGCGATCTCGTCGGGTGTTCCGGTGAAGCCCTGGATGCGGTGGTCGAAGTTCGACAGGTAGAGCTTCAGCTGGGCGGGGGTGTCGCGCTCGGGATCGACCGAGACGAACACCACGTTCAGCTTGTCGGCGTCGGGACCCAGGGCCTTCAGCCAGGCGGTCATGTCGGCCATGGTCGTCGGGCACACCTCGGGGCAGTAGGTGAAGCCGAAGAAGATCGCCGTCGGCTTGCCCAGCAGGCTCTTCTCGGTGACCGGCTTGCCGTTCGTGTCCACGAGGTTGAACGGCCCGCCGATCTGGATCGTCGAGCGCGGAGCCTGCGCCGGGTCCTTCTGGCCGCAGGAGGCGAGGGGAAGGGCGGCGGCGAGCGCGGCCGCCAGGAACAGCGCGCGCATCAATGCTTCACCACGGCGCGGACCGGGGCCTGGACCGTCACCGGCGGGGCCTTGGCGAACTTCAGGGTCAGGGGAACCTTGGCCCCGGCCGTCAGGGCGATCTTCGGGCCGATGATCATCAGGTGCTCGGCGCCGGGCTTCAGGGCCACGGCCTTGCCGGCCGGGAGGGCGAGGCCGTCGGCCAGCTTGCGCATGCGCATGACGCCGCCGTCCATCGACATGGTGTGGATCTCGCCGCGCTTGGCGGCGGAGGTCTCGACGGCGACCAGGCGGTCGTCGGCGCTGGCGGTCAGGGTCACGTAGCAGCCGCCGGCCATGGCCCCGGCCGGGGCGGCGCGGCACCAGGCGTCGGCGACGGTCACTTTCGGCGCGGGGGCGGCCAGGGCCGGGCTCGCCAGGGTCAGGGCGGCGAGCGGGAGGAGGAAGGCTTTCATCAGTCAGGCTCCGAGGCGCGGCGCGGGGGACAGCCGCCGCAGGACGAGATCGAGGATCAGCGCCGCCGCCAGCGAGGCGCCGACGAGCGGGTAGAGGAGGGCCAGCGGCAGGACGACCGCGAGAAGTCCGAGATAGGCGCCGCGACGGGCCGGCGGAACAGGGGCGGCCAAGCGACCCTTCGGTCGCCGCTTCCACCACATCACCACGGCCGAGACGCCGAGCAGCCAGACGGCGACGCAGCCGGCCAGCATGACCAGCTTGTTGGCGAGGCCGAATTCCTGACCCTGGTGCACGGCGATGCCCCATTCGATGGCCTTGGCCGCCGGTCCGAAGTCGCGGTAGCCGAGGTCGGCCAGCACCCGGCCGTCGCCGCCGTCGAGATACACGGCGCGGGTGGCCTCCACCTTGTCGGGCATGTAGGCGGCGGTCCAGGTTCCGCCGTGGCCCTTGGGCAGGGTCAGGGTGAAGCCTCCCGTCAGGCCGGCGGCGCGGGCCCTGGCGACGATCGTGTCGACGTCCAGGCTGGCGTGATGGGCCATGGAAACAGGTGCGGGGCGCACCTGCAGCGCCCAGGGTACGCCTTCCGCAGGCGCGGCGGGAGCGGGCGCGCCGGCGTGATGGCCCTCGGCCACCGGCGGCTTGGGACGACCCCAGCCGGCCTGTGTGGTGATCTGGCGGACCTCCTTGCCCCAGAAGGCCGACCACGGCATGCCGGTGGCGGCCAGGAACACGATCACCAACCCCGCGAAGGCGCCGGTCACCGCGTGCAGGTCGCGCCAGAACAGGCGCCTGGCTGGACGGCTGCGCACCGTCACCACTCCGCCGCCCTGGCCGCGCGGCCACCACAGGAAGACCCCGGTGGCCACCAGCACGATGGCCCAGCCGGCGACGACCTCGACCAGCAGGTTCGCCACCGGTCCGGCGATATCCAGGCTGTGCAGCCGCTTGACCAGGCCCATCAGGCCGCCGGGCGCGGTGACGCCCAGGGCCTGGCCGGTGTGGGGATCGACATAGGCCGTGCGGGGGCCTTCGTCGGTGTCGACCTCCAGCTGGACCGAGCGGTCGCCCCGCGCCGGCACGACCAGCCGCCGGACCTTGCCGCCCGAGGTCAGTTCGGCGTTGGCGATCCAGGTCGCGACCGGCGTCGTCGCGGGGCCGTCGGCGACCACCACCAGCGGCCGGTGGACAATCGCCGTCAGCTCGTCCTTGAAGAGGTACAGCCCGCCGGTCAGGGCCAGCAGCATCAGCACCGGCAGCACCAGCAGGCCGGCGTAGAAGTGCCAGCGCCAGAAGGCGCGGTAGACCTCGCCGGCTGGGGTTGGTTCGATCGCGGCCATGCTCAGAACGCCACCGTCACGCCGCCATAGACCGAGCGGCCGTCGCCGGGCCACAGCACCGCGCTCGAGGCCGTCCACACCGTGGCGGCCTGGGTGTTGGAGACATAGGCCTTGTCGGTGAGGTTCCGGGCGTCGAGGAACAGCGAGACCTTGTCGGTGGCCTTCCAACCGGCGTTGAGGTTGAGGATCGCGTAGGCCGGCGCAGCCTTGGTGTTCTTGTAGTCGATCCACTGGTCGCTGGCCGACCACTCGACCGACGGGGCCACGAACCAGCCGCCCCGGCCGTCGTAGCGCACCTCGGCGCGATAGAAGTGCTCGGGCACGATCGGCAGGCGGTTGTCGCCGTACTGGGCGTCGCCGTCGAAGCGGAAGTCCGACCAGGTCCAGGTCTGGCGGATGCGCCAGCGCGGGGCCACGGCCCAGTCCAGCGCCGCCTCGATCCCTTGGTGGATGGTCTTGTCGGCGTTGAAGGTGGTGGCCGGGATCGTGCTGCTGACCGTGTACTGCAGCATCTCGTGCTTCAGGTTCGCGCGATAGAAGGTCAGGTCGTAGGTCAGCGGGCCGCGATGGCCGCGCGTCCCGACCTCGCCGGTCCAGGCCTCCTGCGCCTGCACCGGGGTGAAGCCGGCGTTGGTCGGGCTCATCGAACTGAAGTTCGGCGGCTCGACCGAGCGCGTGACGTTGGCGAACACCTGGTCGCCGGCCGAATTCTGCCAGAGCAGGCCGACGCGCGGCGAGAACCAGTCATAGGTCTTGTCGGCCGTCAGGTTGAAGGTCGTCGAGACGCCCGGCACGGCGAAGCTGACATAGTCGCGCTCGGCCCGGCCCCAGCTGGCGCCGCCGACCACGGCCAGCTGCTCGGTCACGAACAGGCGGCCTTCGCCGAACAGGTCCATGGCCTTGGCGTTCTGCTGGGTGCGCGAGGTCGGCGCCCCGTGGGCGCCGCGATTGTTGACGTAGAAGTTGGAGTCCATGTCGCCCTGGCGCCACCAGGCGCCGAAGAAGGCGTCGGCGCGCAGGCCGCCCAGCTGGCCGTCCCAGTCGAAGCGGCCGAAGGCGCCGTAGTTGCGGCTCTGCTGGTCGATGACCTGGAAGATCGGGTGGTCGAGGTCCTTCCACACCGCATAGACCGCGCCTTCGAACACCAGCTGCTCGTTCAGCCGCCAGCTGGTGCGCAGCGAGCCGCGCAGGCCGCGCTGGTTGCGGCCCTGGTCGGCGGCGGCGCTGGCGGCGGCGGTCTGGCGCGGATTGGCCTCGAACTGGGCCAGGGTCAGGGCGCCGGGGATCTCCTGATTGACGTTCGAGCCGTTGAGGATGAACCGCACCTCGCGGTCCTCGCCGAACGATCGGCCGACGTTCAGGCTGCCGAACTGGATGTTCTGCTGGCTTTGCGAGCGCCAGCCCTGGGCGGTCTGGTTGGTGGCGGCGGCGTAGACGTCCCAGTCGCCGGACTGGCGGGCCAGGGCGACGTGCTCGCGGATCAGGCCGTAGGAGCCGCCGTCGACGCGGAGCTGGGCGCCGTAGCCGGCGTCCTTGCCGGTGGGAGTGACCATGTTGATCGCCCCGCCCAGCAGGGCGCCGCCGAAGCGCAGGGCGTTGCCGCCGCGATAGACCTCGGCGTAGCGGGTGTTGAGCGGGTCGGCGACCTGGCTGTCGCCGTAGCCGTCGGCCTCGTTCAGCGGCACGCCGTCCTGGGCCAGCAGCAGGCCGCGGTTGTGGCTGGCGTTGCCGATCCCCGAACCGCGGATCGAGATGCGGATGTCGCCGCCCCACTTGCGCTGGGCGTAGACCCCGGGGGCGTCGCGCAGCACGTCGTCCAGGGCCAGCGACTGGCGGGAAGCGAAGGATTCCTGGGAGATCACCGACACCGCGCCCGGGGTTTCCGACAGGCGCCGGCGGGCGGCGGCCACGACGGCCGGCTCCTCGGGATTGGGACGGGCGGTGACGATGACCGACGAGACGTCGGTGTCCGCGTCGGCTGGAGCGGCGTCAGCGGCGAAGGCGGCGGGCGCGACGGCGAGCATGGCGGCGGACGCCAGCAAAAGGGACTTCATGGTGGTTTGTTCGTCCTTCGGCCGCGCACGGCGGCCGTGATGATCTGCGCGCGTCGCAAAGGACGCGCGGGCGCTAGCCGGCCGAATGCGGCCGGATCAGATCAGCAGGGACGGAGGGCCGGTGGCCGGCGGAGGCGGGGCGGCCAGGCCCCGGCCGGGAACGACGGTGCGGGCCAGCGCCGTGGGCGCTTCGGATTGCGTGGCGACCAGCGTCTCGGCGGCGAGCGCGATCTCGACCGGCGGCGCGGCCGGACCCTGGGTCGCGAACGGGCAGGGGCCGTCGTGATGCTGCTGCTTGCCGTCGTTCTGGTCGTGCTGCTGGTCGCCCTGGCGAGCGTCCAGCAGTTCTCCCGGCGAAACGGTCTTGGCCCCGTCGGCGGTGCAGAGCACCAGGGCGAAGGGCAGGCCGTTGCGGGCCTCGGCGCCCGGCATGAAGCCCGCCGGGATCAGCACCTTGAGCACGATCGCCAGCACCGCGAGCGCCATGAAGGCGTCGCGCGCAAGCCATCTCGCAAGGGTGTTCGGGCGGGTCACGCCGCAGTCATAGCCGAAACATCCTGGGTTGTCCCCCCAAGGGGGTTATGCGGAACGTCAGCGCGTGACCAGGTCGGCGACGACTGGGAAGTGGTCCGAGATCACCTTTCCCGAAGCGGTGTCGGTCAGGGTGGCGAAGCTGCGCACCGCCAGCCGGCGGTCGGCGAAAACGAAGTCGATCGGCGGCGCGGGCGGCGGGCTCGGCGAGAAGTCGTTGAACGTGCCTTCGGGTCCCGAAACCGTCGGGCTGACGGCGCGGGCGTCGACATAGGGGGCGTCGGGCGCGGTCAGCAGCCGGTGCGGGGCGTCGGCGGGGCCGCTGTTGAAGTCGCCCAGGGTCACCAGCAGCGCCCCCGGCCAGGCCGGCAGGTCGCGGATCTGGGCCGCGCAGCGCTCGCGGGAGACCGGGCCGCGGTGGTCGAGATGGGCGTTGCGCACGTCCAGCAGCGCACCGCTGGTCCGGTCGCGCAGCACCAGGCGGGTGAAGGTGCGCGGCAGGGCGGCGTCATAGGCCTTGCCCGGAACGTCCGGCGTCGGCGAGCACCACTGGGTCTGGGCCGAGACCTTCTCGAAGCGGTCGGCGCGCCAGAACACCGTCGTGCTCTCGCCGGCCGCTGCCCCGTCGTCGCGGCCGACGCCGTAGTGGTCGTAGCCGGGCAGGGCGCGCGCCAGGTCGTCGACCATCGGCAGCAGGGCCTCCTGCACGCCCAGCACGTCGGGCGCGACGCGGCGGATCTGCTCGCCCATCGGTCCTCGCCGGGCGCGCCAGTCGGGAACGTCGTCGGGATTGTCGTAGCGGATGTTGTAGCTCATCACCCGCAGCGCGCCCGCCTGGACGGCGGCGGGCGCAAGGACCAGCAGCAGGGCGGCGAGACCCAGAGCGCGCATCACGCGACCACCACGGTCGAACCGGCGAACATCGCCGCATAGGCTTCGTCGAGCGCCTGGTCGGTGACCAGGATGTCGACGTCGTCGGCGCTGGCGGTGCGGATCAGGCCCAGGCGGCCGAACTTGGTGTGGTCGGCGGCCAGCAGCACCCGGTCGGCGCAGCCATAGGCGATGCGGCTCATGGCGGCCTCGCGGGCGTGGCGGTCCATCAGGCCGTGGTCGGCGTGGATGGCGCTGACGGTCAGTATCGCCAGGTGCGGGGTGAACTGGGCGAGATAGGCCTGGGCCGCGTGGTCGGAAAAGGCCTTGTAGTCGTAGTCCAGCTCGCCGCCGGCCAGGAACAGGGTGTTGCCGTTGCGGCCGCCCAGGGTCTGGGCCACGGTCAGCGAGTTGGTGATCACCGTCAGGTCGCGGCGCACGCCGGCCAGCACCCGAGCCACGAAGCAGGCGGTGGTGCCGGCGTCGATGAAGATGGTGTCGCCGTCGCCGACGAAGCGGGCCGCCGCCTCGGCGATGCGGGTCTTCTCGGCGACGTTCTCCTGCAGGCGGCGGTCGAACGGCCCCTCTGCCGTGGCGGCGGCCAGGCGCACCGAGCCGTGGGTCCAGAGCACCGAGCCCTGGGCCTCCAGCACCCGCAGCTCGCGGCGGATGGTCTCCTCGGAGACCTCCAGTTCGTGGGCGATCTGGGCCAGGGCCCGGCTTTCGCCCGGACGCAGCCGGCTCAGGATCTCGCGCTGGCGGTCTTCGCGTTTCAAGCCTGGCTTCCTTCGATGCGATGGCTGAGAGGGATTATGTTGGGTTCGTGGGATTTGTGCGAGATAAATGTGAGATTGATGTGTCTGAACTTTGCGTTTTGTGAATTTTCCGCAGAATCGTCACAGAATCTTGTTGTGGCCCCCGTACTAGGCCCCCGTCGCCCGATGCGACGTCGAGAGGGGCCTCATGCAACGTTTCAACCTTTCGCGCCTTGCCGCGCCGCACCGCTTCAAGCGCGTCCTGCTGGCCAGCGCCGTCCTGGGCGCGGCCGTGGCCGCCGGGGCTCAGGCGCAAGCGGCCGAGACCGCCGCCGCCGATCCCACCGAGATCGACTCGGTGGTCATCGTCGCCAACCGCAACGACGCCGCCCAGGCGCAGCTGAAGTCCGCGACCGCGGTCTCGATGCTGTCGGCCGAGGACCTGGAGCACACGGCGGTGCACAACGTGGCCGAGGCCTTGGGCATGATGCCCAGCGTCAACGTCATGAACACTGGCTCGTCGTTCTTCGGCGGCATCGACGGCGCCTCGCGCGGCGAGGGCATGTTCGTCTCGATCCGCGGCATGAACGCCGAGTTCAACGTCAACATGATCAACGGCGTCAACGTGGCCCAGGGCATGCCCTACAGCCGCCAGGTGCAGCTCTCCCTGCTGCCGCCGTCGGGCCTGCACACCATCGTGCTCAACAAGACCTCGACCGCCGACATGGACGGCGACGCCATCGGCGGCACGGTCGACTTCCGCACGCCCTCGGCCTTCAACTTCCATAACGACTTCAATGGCTCGATGACCGCCTCGGGCCGCATCGAGAGCCGCGCCCGCGACTATGGCGACGAAGGCCTGGGCGGCGGCCTGTCGGCCGAGTGGGCCCATCGTTTCGGTCCGGACCAGACCTTCGGCGTCTACGCCAGCGCCTTCTACGACAAGCGCAGCTACGCCAACAGCGAGATGGCCGGCGTCATGGCCGCCACCAACGACGGCGGCTGGGGCTATCTGGTCAAGGACGCGGCCGGCAACAGCTATCCGGGCCTGGATCCCGAGAAGAACATCACCCAGACCGGCCTGAACGTCGGCGTCTCCAACGGCTACACCGAGCGCTGGGGCGGCAACTTCACGCTGGAATGGCGTCCGGACGACACGCTGAAGGCCTATCTGCGCGGCTCCTACGCCTTCGCCAAGACCGAGCAGAACTCCACGCTCAGCCAGTTCGTCAGCGCCAGCAAGAGCTACAAGGAAACCGTCGCCGGCAGCGGCCGCTACAATCTCAGCGTCGACGCGATCTCGACCCGCGTCTGGTACGAGACCAACCCCGAAGAGGCCGACCTCGGCACGGTGCAGCTGGGCTTCGACAAGACCCTGGGCGCCTGGACCCTGTCGCCGCAGGTCTTCTACAGCGAGGGCGACAACGACCGCCCCGACCACATCGAGGCCTCGGTCCGCATCAACCAGAGCGACAAGTACAACAGCGGCTCCAACCTGGCCTATGGCGGCCTGTCGATGGGCTATTCCGACAACCTGCCCCAGCCGCTGTTCACCCAGGCCATCTATGACACCCTCAACAACGCCAACACCGCGCTTCTCGCGCGCCGCGCCGGCCAGCTGACCGAGCAGTACAGCGGCCAGGAGAAGTACGGCTTCAAGTTCGACGCCAAGCGGGTGTTCGAGGGCGGCGCGCTGCAGTGGATCAAGCTGGGCGGCAAGTACGTCGACAGCCACCGCCGGGTGACCAACCGCGACTGGACCAACGACCACTTCGCCAACCTGCTGGGCCAGGCCGGCGTCACCTGGGCCAGCCTGGGCATCGCCACCGGCTATTACGACCAGGTGTTCCCGGGTGAGTACGCTTGGCGCGTGCCGAAGGTGAACCACCAGGCGCTGGTCGACTACTTCTACAAGTACAAGACGGCCGCCAGCTTCGACACCTGCGGGTCGAACTTCGTCAACAACATGAACTGCAACACCCAGAAGGGCGACGAGGCGGTGGCCTCGGTCTATGCCATGGCCAACTACCGCTTCGGCGACGTCGAGGTGGTTCCGGGCCTGCGCTACGAGCACACCAAGATCGACAACACCTACTGGGTGATCCCGACCACCAGCGCCGGCGAGCAGACTGGTTCGTGGGGCTTCAACAGCACCGAGTACAACGAGGTGCTGCCCAGCGTGTTCGTCACCTGGCGCCCCAGTGACGCGAGCGTCTATCGCGGCTCGGTGTGGACGTCCTACACCCGCCCGGCCTTCGTCCAACTGGCCGGCGGCGAGCGCCGCCAGGTCGGCGACGACGGCAACGTCACCATCACCCGGGGCAATCCCGACCTGAAGCCGATCCGCGCCATCAACCTCGACCTGTCGGGGGAATGGAGCAGCGGCAAGGGCGGCTACGCCATGGTCGGCGCCTTCTACAAGCGCCTGTCGGACTACATGTACGACAACGGCTCCAGCTCGGTGAACTCCGACACCTACACCGAGGGCAAGACCACCATCAGCCAGCCGACCAACGGCGGCGACGGCGACGTCTACGGCCTGGAACTGCAACTGCGCCAGAAGTTCACCGACCTGCCGGGCCTGCTCAGCGGCCTGGGCGCCGGCGTCAACGTCACCCGCCAGTGGACCAGCGTCGACCTGGGCGACGGGATCGACAACCGCATCCAGAACGCCCCCGACTGGCTGGCCGACGCCCAACTGTTCTACCAGCGCGGCGGCCTGAGCGTGGACCTGATCTACCACTACACCGGCGCGTACCTCGCCTCGTACGACGTGCTCGATCAGGCCGGCCAGTGGGACAACCTGTGGGTCCGTCCGCTACGCAGCGTCGACCTGCACGTCGGCTACGCCTTCGACAACGGCTTCAAGGTCGATCTGTCGGTGGCCAACCTGCTGAAGGACTACAGCTACTGGTCGCACATCGGCGAGCACAGCCTGGCCCTGTCGGACGTGGTCGACTCCGGCCGCACCACCCTGCTGACCTTCAAGAAGACCTTCTAGGCGACAAGACCTTCCAGGCGTCGCCGTTCCCCAGACGCCTGGAACCAGGCCCGCCGGACGCCTCCCGTCCGGCGGGCCGATCTCCAAAGCTCCGCAAAGGCCGACCCGCCGTCGCGGCGGCGTCATCGAAACATGAAAGATAGTCCGCTCGCGGACTCGACGAGGTGGTTCCCATGGCTCTTTCCCGCAGGCTCTTCCTCGGCGCGGCCGCCACCAGCCTGGCCTTCTCCGGCTTTTCCGCGCGCGCCCAGGACGAGGCGCCGGAGCTGGAGACCTATCTCAACCAGGTCGAGGGCTACGGCCCGCTGATCCCCGATCCCAAGGGCATGCTCGACCTGCCCAAGGGCTTCCGCTACCGCGTCATCGCCCAGGTCGGCGAGACCATGAGCGACGGCCTGCTGGTGCCGGGCAAGGGCGACGGCATGGGCTGCTTCGGCGTCGACGCCGATCGGGTGCTGCTGGTGCGCAACCACGAGCTTTCGGTCACCGACCACGACTGTGGCCCCTACGGCCTGGGCATGCGCTACGTCGACAAGGTGGATCGCAGCAAGGTCTGGGACTTCCACAACGGCGACCTGCCGCTGGCCGGCGGCACGACCACCCAGCTCTACAATCTGCGGACCGGCCAGACCGAGCGCCAGCACCTGAGCCTGGCCGGCACGATCATCAACTGCTGCGGCGGCGTCACGCCCTGGGGCTCGTGGCTGAGCTGCGAGGAGACCACGCTCGACGCCGGCCTCGAGGTCGGCAAGAGCCACGGCTACGTCTTCGAGGTGCCCAGCGCCCATCTCGGCCTGGTCGAGCCGGTGGCCCTGACCGCCATGGGCCGCTTCCAGCACGAGGCCGCCTGCATCGATCCGCGCACCGGCGTGGTCTACATGACCGAGGACGTGGCCGACGGCCTGTTCTACCGCTTCCTGCCCAACGACCGCAGGAACCTTGCGGCCGGCGGGCGTCTCCAGGCCCTGGGCCTGGTCGAGGCTCCCGAAGGCGGCGACACCCGCAACCAGGTTGAGAAGTCGTATCCGCCGCGTAGCTGGAAGACCGTGCGCTGGATCGACCTCGACGGCGTCGACAATCCGCACGACGACATCCGCCGCCGGGGCCACAAGGCGGGCGCGGCGATCTTCTGCCGGGGCGAGGGGCTCTATTTCGGCCAGGGCGAGCTCTATTTCGCCTGCACCTCGGGCGGGCCGATCGGGGCGGGACAGCTGTTCCGCTACGTACCCAGCGCCCTCGAGGGCCAGGCCGGCGAGAAGGACCAGCCGGGCCGCCTGCAGCTCTTCGTGGAAAGTGGCAACGGCCGCGTGCTCGACTACGCCGACAACCTGGTGGTCGCCCCGTGGGGCCACGTCATCGTCTGCGAGGACCGCTATTCGGAGACCCTGCGCAATCACCTGCGCGGCGTGACCCCCGAGGGCAAGGTCTACACGCTGGGCCGCAACGTCTTCCCGGGCAATTCCGAACTGGCCGGCGCCTGCTTCTCGCCCGACGGGACCACGCTGTTCGTCAACATCCAGAACCCGGGGATCACGGTGGCGATCTCGGGGCCGTGGGCCTCGGCGAAGGTGTAGGCAGGGTCGGCATTCACCGGCCTTGGCTCATTTTCCACCGAGCATCCCCGCGAAGGCGGGGACCCAAACCGAGCCTGCGGGTGATCCACGGCCGGGCCTCTTCCTGACAGCCAGCTTGGATCCCCGCCTTCGCGGGGATGCTCGGATTTGAAGATCGCGAACGGCTGAATGTCGGTCTGTCTTGGAGACAAGAAAAAGGGGCGGCTGGATCAGCCGCCCCTTTCCAATTGCATTCGCTTAAGGCCCAGGCCTCAGGCGATGTCTATGCGGTAGCTTTCGATGACCGTGTTGGCCAGCAGCTTCTCGCACATGGCCTTGACCTCGGTCTTGGCGGCCTCGGCGTCGGTCGCATCGAGGTCGAACTCGATGACGCGGCCGACGCGGGCGTCCTTCACCGACGGCCAGCCCAGGCCATGCAGGGCGTTCTCGACGGCCTTGCCTTGGACGTCGAGCACGCCGGGCTTCAGGAACACGTGGACAGTGGCTTTCAACGCAAAATCTCCCCAGCGGCGCCCGGCGCCGCGACGCCTCCCGTCAGGGAGGCGTCCTGACTGATTTAGTGCACGCCGCCTTGGATGACGGTGGGCATTTCCTTCATGATGCCGAGGCGGCGGGCCACTTCGGTATAGCTCTCGATGACGTTGCCGAGGTCGCGACGGAAGCGGTCCTTGTCCAGCTTCTCGTTGGTGGCGGCGTCCCACAGGCGGCAGCTGTCGGGGCTGATCTCGTCGGCCAGGATGATCCGCGAGAAGTCGCCCTCATAGATGCGGCCGAATTCGATCTTGAAGTCCACCAGCGTGATGCCGACGCCGCTGAACAGGCCCGACAGGTAGTCGTTCACCCGCAGGGCCATGGCCATCATGTCGTCGATCTCCTGGGTGGCGGCCCAGTTGAACGCGGTGATGTGCTCTTCCGACACCATCGGGTCGTTGAGCTTGTCTTCCTTGTAGTAGAACTCGATGATCGAGCGCGGCAGCGGCTGGCCCTCGGTCAGGCCCAGGCGCGTGGCGATCGAGCCGGCGGCGATGTTGCGCACGACGACTTCCAGCGGAATGATCTCGACTTCCTTGATCAGCTGCTCGCGCAGGTTCAGGCGGCGGATGAAGTGGTTCTGCACGCCGATCGAATTCAGGCGAGTCATGACGTACTCGCTGATCCGGTTGTTGATGACGCCCTTGCCTTCGAGCTGGGCCTTCTTCTCGCCGTTGAAGGCGGTGGCGTCGTCCTTGAAGTACTGGATCAGCGTGCCGGGCTCGGGGCCCTCGTACAGGATCTTGGCCTTGCCTTCGTAGATCTTCTTGCGACGGGTCATGGCTCTCGTCGAGGCCCTTCCTGCGAATAAGCGCGCCGCCCTAGCCCGGTAAGGACTCCTGGAGAAACGAAAAGCGCGCGCGGCGGATAGCTGCGCGCGGCGTTCGACTCAAGGCCGCTCACTGAAAAATGTCTGTTGGAACCTACTCGAACGCGGCCTTTGGCGCAAACGTGGCCTGCCATCGTGGTAAACCTTCGCCCTGCGGCGACGCGGGCGATTGCCCCCCGCCTCGCCACGGGATATGGAGCCGCCACAAGAACCACTTCGCCTCGCGGACACCCTATGTTCGCACGGGACGAAACCGATCTACTCTCTTACACTGGATCGCCGCTCTACCGCCCTGGGTTGCAACCCATCGGCGGAGGCGTTTCGGAAAACTTGGGGCTTTCATGACGACCTTCGACGACCGCGAGCAGGCTTTCGAACGCAAGTTCGCGAACGACCAGGAGCTGGAGTTCAAGGCCACCGCCCGCCGTAACCGCCTGGTCGGCGAATGGGCCGCCGGCCTGATGGGCCTCGCCACGGTCGAGGAATACGCCCGCGCCGTGGTGAAGTCCGACTTCGAACAGCCGGGCGACGACGACGTGGTCCGCAAGGTCTTCGAAGACCTGAAGGGCTCGGGCGTGGCCGTGTCCGAAGGCGAAGTCCGCATGAAGATGGCCGAGCTGCTGGCCTTCGCCCGCGAGCAGATCCGCTCGGGCGAATAAGCCGCGCCGCCTTCCGGGGCGAAAAACCCGGGGCGAGCAAAAACGAAGAGGCCCGGCCCGGTTCGCACCGGCCGGGCCTTTTCTTTTGCGCTATCGCCGTTCTGTGAAAATGAACACCTTAAGGTTGTCGAAAATCTGAAATCGTCCTCAGGCTTTATCGGGCAGTGAATTCGCCCGTCAGGCGCATCGTCGAAAGACGGGGCGGCGACCAAGCGACCGTCCCGCTAACCCGGAGGACGACACATGGCTGACGACGTCGGCAACCTGCACTCCCAAACCACCGAAATCAGCCCGGTCGGGCTTTATCTGGTCAAGCTCGTGGTCGGTAACGTCGGCACGCCCGGCGCCCCGATCGTCAGCTTGGCCCTGACCGTCGACGCGCCCTCGGGCCATGTCAGCGGCATCGCCGAGATCAACCAGGCGATCATCGGCGGCCAGCACCGCTTCCCGGTGCAGGGCAACATCTACCACACGGGCCTCGGTCAGGATCAGCTGCTGGTCGCGCTGCACGGCCAGTTCGTGGCCAGCGTGCCGCCGCCCGCCATCGGCGCGTTCCTGGTGCAGTTCCGCGCCGGCCTCGTGGTCGACAAGAGCTGGAACGGCCACGGCGGCTTCGACTACCTCAACACCCACGTCGACAACGTGCCGGTGAAGAACGTCGGCTGAGGTCGGCGATGAGACGAGGCCCGGTCCGGCGTTGCGCCGGCCGGGCCTTTTCTATTCGTGGACCGGCGTTGTGCGAAATCGCACGGCGCGTCCGGTGATGCGGCCATAGGTTCGCGGCCGAACGTCGGGGCGGGGCAGGGGCCGCCGCACGCGTTCGGGGGAAACGAAATGGCGGACGACGTCGAGGTGTGCGGCGAAGCGGCGGTTGCGGTCCAACTGGTCGTCGGGCGGCTGGGCATGCCCGGCGCGCCGATCCTGCGGCTGGAGCTGCAGATCGACGGCGCCGGCGTCAATGGCGTGGCCGAGATCAATCAGGCGGTGATCGGCGGCCGGCATCGGTTCGAGGTGGCGGGCGAGGTCGGCCCGGCCGAGCAGGGCCGGCAGATCTCGCTGAGCGGCCAGTTCACGCCCGCCGGCCAGCCGCCGGCCGATTTCACCGCCGTGCTGTCGGTCGGCGACGACTGGAGCGGGACGGGCCGGTTCGACTACCTCCAGACCCACGTCCAGAACGTGCCCGTGAAGGTCGAGGGGTAGGCGTCCAAGATCCTCCCCCTGTGGGGGAGGTGGCGCGAAGCGCCGGAGGGGGGCGTTTTCAGCTTCCGAAGCGCTGCCGATATCGCAACGGTTTCCCCCTCCGTCGGCTGCGCCGACACCTCCCCCTTCAGGGGGAGGGTTCTAGAGCCACGCCCTCAGGCCCAGCCAGGCCTCGCGCTTTGCCTCGAACCCCATCGCCGCATAGGCCGGACTGGACGAGGGCAGGGGGACCAGGGCCAGGCCCGATCCGGCCAGTAAACGCTCCCCCGCCTTGGCCGCCGTCCCGCCGTTGAAGGCCACGGCCCGCAGGCGGGGCAGGCTGGCCACAAGGCCCAGCAGGTCGTTGTTGGCGGCGTCCTTGATCGCGGCGTCCAGGCTGCCTGGCCGCACCGCCTCGGCATGGACGTCCCAAAGGCCCACGCCCGCCGCCAGCAGGGTCGCGAGGCGCTCGTCATAGGGCAGGGAAGCGAGGTCGCGGTCGATCGCCGCGCCGATCAGCCGCCAGAAGCCGTTGCGGGGATGGCCGTAGTATTGCGCGGCCGCCAGCGAGGCGTCGCCGGGCAGGCTGCCTAGCACCAGCAGGCGCACATCGGGATCGACGACCGGCGGAAAGCCGCGCTTGCGTTCGCCGGGGGAGGGCGCTTGCGTCACCCCGCCCGAGGCGCGCCCGACGGCGGGCTGTCCTTCAGCCAGCCGGTCACCATCAGCCGCGGCGCGCCGGCATAGGGCGCGACGGGGGCCACCGAATGCTGGCGGGGCACCTTGAAGATGGTCATCACGTTGAAGGCCGGGGCGAAGCCGCGCTCGATGTCGCCCTCGGCGTCGTGGAACAGCAGCTGGCCGCCCCAGTCGCTGCGCCATTCGCGCGTCAGGCTGATGGTGTAGGCCGCCCGCCGGTCGCCCTCGCCGGTGTCGTCGTGACGCGTGAGAAAGTCACCGGGGCGGTAGAGCGTGGCCTGGGCGTCGAGCTTGGTGATGCCGGTCTCGCCGATCACCGCCGCCCCGAAGGCGATCATCTCGGGGCTGTTGAGGAAGTCGGTCAGGTCGTGGATCGGGTGACCCTTGTCGCGCCCGTTCAGATAGGCGCTGATCATCGGATAGCCGAGATAGACATAGGCGAAGCCGTTGCGGGCCCGCAGGGTGGCGGCCTTCAGCTTCTCGCCGACCCCGGCCGCGCCCAGCCTCTGGATCGTCGCCCGGTCCAGCACCTCGGCCTTGCCGGTCTCGGTGGAGCAGATGACGTCCCAGTTCATGCCTTGTTCGAGCATGCGCGCCAGGACGTCGGCCGTGGCCGGCTCGAAGATGCCGGGGATCCGCACCACGCCGTCGCGAGCATAGGCGGCCGCGAAGGCCGCCGGATCCAGCGCCGGGTTCAGACGAAGGATCGGCGGCTCGCTCAAACGGTTCAGGCCTGTTCGCCGAAGACGCGCTTGAAGATCACGTCGACGTTCTTGGTGTGGTAGCCGAAGTCGAACAGCTCCTCGAGTTCGGCGTCGGTCAGGGCCTTGGAGACCACCGGGTCGGCCTTGAGGAAGTCGAGGAAGCGGCCTTCGCCGCGCCACACCTTCATGGCGTTGCCCTGCACGGCGGCGTAGGCGTCTTCGCGCGACACGTCCTTGTGCGTCAGGGCCAGCATGACCCGCTGCGAGAACACCAGGCCCCCGAGCTTGTCGAGGTTCTTGGCCATGTTGTCGGGATAGATGTTGAAGCGCTCGATCACGCCGGCCAGGCGGCGCAGGGCGAAGTCGAGGTGGATGGTGGCGTCCGGACCGATGCCGCGCTCGACCGACGAGTGGCTGATGTCGCGCTCGTGCCAGAGGGCGACGTTCTCCATGGCCGGCACCACGGCCGAGCGGACCAGGCGAGCCAGGCCCGTCAGGTTCTCGGTCAGGATCGGGTTGCGCTTGTGCGGCATGGCCGACGAGCCCTTCTGGCCCGGATCGAACGGCTCTTCGGCTTCGAGCACTTCGGTGCGCTGCAGGTGACGGATCTCGGTGGCCAGGCGCTCGATCGACGAGGCCACGACGCCGAGGGCGGCGAAATAGGCGGCGTGACGGTCGCGCGGGATCACCTGGGTCGAGACCGGCTCGACGGCCAGGCCCATCTTGTCGGCCACGTGCTGTTCGACGCGCGGGTCGACATTGGCGAAGGTGCCGACGGCGCCCGAGATCGCGCAGGTGGCGATCTCGAACTTGGCCATCGCCAGGCGCTCCTTGGCGCGCTGGAACTCGGCGTAGTAGCCGGCCAGCTTCAGGCCGAAGGTGATCGGCTCGGCGTGGATGCCGTGGCTGCGGCCGACGCAGACGGTCATCTTGTGCTCGAGCGCGCGGCGCTTGAGGGCGGCGAGAACGAGGTCGACGCCGTCCAGCAGCAGGTCGGTGGCGCGCGACAGCTGCACGGCGAAACAGGTGTCCAGCACGTCCGAGCTGGTCATGCCCTGGTGCAGGAAGCGGGCCTCGGGGCCGACGATTTCCGACACGTGGGTCAGGAAGGCGATGACGTCATGCTTGGTGACGCGCTCGATCTCGTCGATGCGGTCGCTGTCCCAGACCGCGTTGCGGCCCTTTTCCCAGATCGTCTCGGCGGCGAGCTTGGGGATGACCCCCAGTTCGGCCATGGCGTCGGCGGCATGGGCCTCGATCTCGAACCAGATCTTGTACTTGGTCTGGCTGGACCAGATGGCGGCGGCTTCGGGGCGGGCGTAGCGGCTGATCATGGGGCCGGGGTTTCGTCGCGTGGGGCCGCGGAGTCAAGGGAAGCGGGTTATTACTTAGGTCCAGCGTCCCTCTCCCCTTGCGCGAGAGGGCGGCCTGCGAAGCAGGTCGGGCGAGGGGTCTCTCAAACCTATCGGCCGCGAAAGCCGAACGACCGGGTGCGGCGGCCGAGATCTGAGAGACCCCTCATCCGTCGACTTCGTCGACACCCTCTCCCGCAAGGGGAGAAGGATCGTTTCTAGCCCCGCGACTTCATGTGCTTGACCATGCCGATCGCCGCCAGGGCGTAGTGCACGCCGGCCCAGGCGTAGAAGCACAGGGTGACGATGATCCCCTGCTGGGTGGCGCGGGCCATGGCCGCGCCGCAGGCCTTGGCGGCCTCGATCGGTGCGCCCTTGGGCGCGATCCCGCCAGGGCAGGCGTTCGCGAAGTCGATGGCGCCGGGCGAGAACATGCCGCCGAGGGCGCCGAAGATGCCGCCGGCCTGCGGATGGTTGAAGTGGAAGCCGGCCAGGTGGTCGATCAGCCAGCCGGTGAACACCGGGCCGCCGCCCAGGGCGATCAGGTTGAGGAAGAAGAACAGCAGGGCCGTGGCCGTGGCCCGCCGGCGGGGCTCCACCGAGTTCTGCACCACCCCGAAGGTCGGGGCCAGGTAGGTGTAGTGGAAGATGCCGGGGACCAGCAGGATCAGCGCCATCGTCTTCCAGTCGGGCTGCAGGTAGGCGACGATGTAGATCGGGGTGGCGACCAGCAGGCCGATGGCCGGGACCAGGGCGTACCACTTGGCGCTCCTCCTGCCCGCCCAGTCGGTCAGGAAGCCGCCGACCAGGGTGCCGATGCCGGCCGAGAAGCCGGCGATCAGGCCGACGATCAGACCCACCTGCGCCAGGTTCAGCCCGAAGCCGCGCACCAGATAGGGCGGCAGGAACGCGCCGGAGCCATAGGAGCCGAACGAGGCCAGGGTGACGCCCAGCATCATGTGCAGGACGGGCCACTTGCCGAACAGCACGGCCATCACCGCGCCCAGTTCCCGGAATTCGCCGGCCAGGGAGAAGGGCGGCTTGGCCGGCTCCACCACGACGTCTTCGGCTTCGAGC
This sequence comes from Caulobacter sp. SRI_008, assembly GCF_057586355.1. Taxonomy (NCBI): domain Bacteria; kingdom Pseudomonadati; phylum Pseudomonadota; class Alphaproteobacteria; order Caulobacterales; family Caulobacteraceae; genus Caulobacter; species Caulobacter sp. SRI_008. The sequence goes on along the minus strand of NZ_JBYCZS010000001.1, from coordinate 325,300 downwards.
GGCCGTTCCTTGATCTCAGAATGGCCGCGCGGCGGCTCCTTGACGATCAGCTTGACCAGCAGGGCCAGCAGGATGCCGGGCAGGCCGACGATGACGAAGGCCACCCGCCAGCTGAAGGTCTGGGCCAGCCAGCCGCCGAGGATGGCGCCGAACATCGTGCCCAGCGGAATGCCGAACGAATAGATCGACAGGGCCGAGGCGCGGCTCTTGGGCTCGTAATAGTCGCTGATCAGCGAGTGGCTGGGCGGCGAGCAGCCGGCCTCGCCGACGCCGACCCCGAAGCGGTAGAGCGCCAGCTGGGCGAAGCTGGCCGCGCTGCCGCACAGCGCGGTGAAGCCCGACCAGATGACCAGCGAGAGCGAGATGATCGACACCCGGTTCCAGCGCTCGGCCAGGCGGGCGATCGGAATACCGAGGATGGTGTAGAGCAGGGCGAAATAGAGCCCGCCCAGAAGGCCCAGCTGGGTGTCGGAGAGGTGCAGGTCGACCTTGATGGCCTGGCCGATGGTGGCGATGATCGTGCGGTCGATGAAGTTGAAGGTGTAGGTCGCCAGCAGCAGCGCCAGCACCGAGGCCTTGTAGCCCTTGGAATAGAGCGGCGCCTCGCCGTAGCCCTTGGAATAGGGCGGCGTCTCGCCGCCTGGCGCACGCGCCTGGCCCATCCTGACTCTCTCCCTTCAAACGTTTGTTCTATTTGCGAGGACTGTGACCCAACGGCAGGACGAGCGCCACCCTCTTTTCGAAGCTTCGGAATGGTGGCGGCTTTGCGGCGCGGGGATGAACCCCAGACAACGAACGGGGAGCGGGGACGTTCAGGAAGGCGAGCGCCTACTCGGGTCACACAAGGCCGCTCGAACGGCCGCCGCGTCGGAGGTCTCCCATGCAAGCCGCCCGCCCGATCCGTCAGGAAACGCCCGTCCCTTCGGCCAAGCTCATCTCCCTGGCCGAGTTCAACCACGCCCGTTCGATGCGGGCCCTCGAGCGCTGGGACACGAGCGTGCCCGCCGATCCGTATCCCTTCGCCTACTGCTTCCCGCGGTCCTGAAAGACCCTTCTCCCCTTGCGGGAGAAGGTGGCGGCCGAAGGCCGACGGATGAGGGGTCTCTCAGACATCCGACATCGCGCCCGGCCTGACCGCTGCACGCGGCTTTGAGATCTGAGAGACCCCTCACCCGACCTCCCTCCGGGAGGCCACCCTCTCCCGCAAGGGGAGAGGGATCAGGTGTTCCGCTTTCGCGGGGATTTTACGGGAGGAAGGCCGGCTCAGCGGAAGCTGAAAACGGCCCCCCTCCGGCCCTTCGGGCCACCTCTCCCAGAGGGGGAGGATTTGGGGATCTACCCCACCATGTCCTCGCGGATCGTCTTTCGCGCCGCCCAGAACAGGGCGAAGGCCGCTAGGCCGAACATCGTCGAGACGATCAGCGCCCAGCGCACGCCCTGGGCTTCGCCCAGGCCGACCGGGCCGGCCAGGATGTCGCTGAGCGCGCCGACGGCGACGGGGCCGAGGCCAAGGCCGATCAGGTTGATCACGAACAGCAGCACGGCCGAGGCCGTGGCCCGCATGGCCGGCGGCACGATGCTCTGGGTGGTCGCATAGACCGGTCCGTACCACAGCGTGCCCAGCAGCATCGGCACGGCCAGGATCAGGATCGCCGCGCCCACGGCGTTCAGGCTGACCACGGCGATGTAGAAGGGCAGGGTGGCGAGCGAGGCGATGGCCGGCACGGTGACGTAGGCCCGCACGTCCTTGGCCCCCAGGCGGTCGGCCAGCTGTCCGCCCAGCCAGGCGCCGATGACGCCGGCCGTGCCGCCGATCAGGCCGAGCGAGAGCCCCAGGAAACCCGCCGACTTCAGGCCGAACTGAGCGGCCAGGGCTGCGATGTCGGCCCCGTGCACGCGGAAGAAGTAGGAGGCGATGAACGGCGCCTGGCCGTAGCCGACGAAGGCCTTCACCGAGGCGGCGAAGGCCACCAGCCAGAAGGTCTTCTTGGCCATCAGCACCGCCAGGGCCGCGCCGAAGCCGATCGGCTGGGCGGCGCGGGCGGCCAGGTCCTGGGCCAGGCGCTTGCGGGGCTCGACCAGGGTGAAGGCCGCGATCAGGGCGAAGACCACGCCCGGCGCGCCGGCGATCATGAAAGCCACGCGCCAGCCGTAGGCGTCGGCGACCAGACCGCCCATGGCCATGCCGGCCAGGGTGCCCAGCGGCGTGCCGATCGAATAGAAGGCGATGGCGCTGGCCCGCTTTTCCTTGGGCACGTAGTCGGTGATCAGCGAGTGGGCCGGCGGGGTGCAGCCGGCCTCGCCGACGCCCACCCCAATGCGGGCCGCGATCAGCTGCCAGACATTCTGGGCCAGGCCGCACAGCAGGGTGAAGGCGCTCCAGGCCAGGATCGAGACGGCGATGATCCGCGGCCGGTTCCGGCGCTCGGCCAGCCGCGCGATCGGTATGCCCAGCACCGTGTAGAAGATCGCGAAGGCCAGGCCCGTCATCATGCCCAGCTGCCAGTCGGCCAGGCCCAGGTCGCGCTTGATCGGCTCGGCTAGGATATTGACCACCTGCCGGTCGAGGAAGTTCAGCGTGTAGATGATCAGCAGCACCCAGAGGGCGTAGCGGCGATAGCCGCTCGACACGGGCGCGATCACCGGTGACGGGGTCGCCGTCTCCGCCATGGGCGTTCCTCCTCGAACAGTTGTTCTAATCGTTGAGGCGACTGTAGACGCGGGGTAAGCGAGAAGACCAGACGGCATCGCACAGGAGACCCTCATGGAACTCGTCATCGGCACCAAGAAGTGGTCGACCTGGTCGCTGCGCCCCTGGCTGGTGCTCAAGCGCGCCGGCGTCTCGTTCAGGGAGACGGTGATCCCGCTGCGCCAGGCCGAGGTCACCGACGCCGAGATCGCCAAGCACTCGCCCAGCAAGCTGATCCCGGTGCTCAAGGACGGCGACCTGACGGTCTGGGACTCGCTGGCGATCTGCGAATATCTGGCGGAGAAGTATCCCGAGGCAAAGCTGTGGCCGGCCGATCCGGAACTGCGCGCCCTGGCCCGCTCGGCGGCGGCTGAGATGCATTCGGGCTTCACCTCGCTGCGCGGCGAGTGCCCGATGGACCTGGGCGTCATCAAGCACGCCGACCTCTCGGAGGCCACCCAGAAGGACATCCGCAAGATCGTCGAGCGCTGGAACCAGCTCCTGAAGCGCTCGGGCGGGCCGTTCCTGCTGGGCGAATGGTCGATCGCCGACGCCTTCTACACCCCGGTCGCCACCCGCTTCCGCACCTATGGCGTCCACCTGTCCGACTACGGCGACGTCGGCACGGCGGGGGCCTATTGCGAGCGCCTGCTGGAGACGCCGGAGTTCCTGGCCTGGGAAGCCGAGGCCTAGGCTTCCGGGAACATGTGCAGGTAGGGCCCGGCTTCCTCCAGCGTCCGCGCGTAGGAGGGGCGGGCCTTCAGCCGCGCCAGATAGGCGGCCGCGTAGGGCCGGTCGGCCGCCAGCGGCATGATCTTGTCGGCATAGAACAGGGCCGGGGCGGCGGCGCAGTCGGCCAGGCTGAAGGCCTCGCCGGCGGCCCAGGCGCGGTCGGCCATCTCGCGCTCGACGATGTCGAGGCCGCGGGCCAGATCGGCGCGGGCCGCGGCCAGGCCGTGCGGGTCCTTGGCGTCGGCCGGGCGGATGCGGTCGGCCACCACCTTCTGCATCGGCACGTGCACCGATAGGTCGAAGAACCGGTCCTTGGCGCGCACGTCCAGGGCGGCGTCCGGATCCTCGGGGATCAGGCGCACGGCGACCGGATGATGGATCTGCAGATATTCGATCAGGATCGAGCTTTCGGGCACGACCCGGCCGCGCCCGGCGTCCTCCAGCACCGGCATCCTCGCCATGGGCCACAGCGCCCGGAACGCCGCCGCCGAGGTCGGGTCGCCGAAGTCGACCATCCGCTGCTCGAAGGGCAGGCCGAACTCGTAGAGGGCGATCAGCGCCTTGTGGCAGAACGACGAGAGCGGGTGGGCGTGCAGGATCAGCGCCATGCGGTGGTTTCCTCCGTTTGGTCCTCTCCTGCGGAGAGGCCCCCTCCGGCCCTTTGGGCCACCTCCCCCAGAGGGGGAGGATCTAGCTAAGCAGATGCTCCCCCTCTGGGGGAGCTGTCGCGGAGCGACTGAGGGGGTTTTTACAGCCCGAACGCCTTCAGCAGCCGATCCGCCGCCGCCGAGGCGGGGAGGTCGCCGGCGCGGACGGCGGCTTCGGTCTCGCCGACCAGGGCCGCCACGGCCGGGGCGGCGCGGAAGGCCTCGGCCAGGCGGTCGTTGACCATCGCCCACATCCAGCGGCCGTCCTGGTCGGCGCGGCGGGCGGCCCGGGCGCCGTTGGCGGTCATCACCTCGCGATGGCGCTCGACCTGACCCCACAGCAGGTCGAGGCCGGCGCCGGTCAGGCCCGAGACGGTCAGCACCGGCGGCGTCCAGTCGCGATGGGCGGGCGTCAGGATATGCAGGGCGTTGCGATAGTCGCGGGCCGAGCGCTCGGCCCTGGCCGGATCGGCGTCGGCCTTGTTGATGACCAGCAGGTCGGCCAGCTCGATCAGGCCCTTCTTGATGCCCTGCAGCTCGTCGCCGCCGCCGGGGATCAGCAGGGCCACGAAGATGTCGACCATGTCGGCGACAACGGTCTCGGACTGGCCCACGCCCACGGTCTCGACGATCACCACGTCGAAGCCGGCGGCCTCGCACAGCAGCATGGCCTCGCGGGTCTTGCGCGCCACGCCGCCCAGGGCGCCGCCGGACGGGGAGGGGCGGATGAAGGCGTCGGGATCGACGCTCAGCCGTTCCATCCGCGTCTTGTCGCCGAGGATCGAGCCGCCGTGGCGACCGGACGACGGATCGACCGCCAGCACCGCCACGCGATGGCCGGCGGCGGTCAGGGCGCAGCCGAGGCTTTCGATGGTGGTCGACTTGCCTGCGCCCGGCACGCCGGTGATCCCGACCCGCTGGGCCTTGCCGGTGCGCGGCATCAGGCGTTGCAGCAGGTCGCGTGCGGCGGCCTGGTGATCGGCGCGGCGGCTCTCGACCAGGGTGATGGCGCGGGCCAGGGCCGCGCGCTCGCCGGCGACGAGGCGGTCGGCCAGATCGGCGATGTCGAGAACGGGCGGGCTCACCCCGCCGGATTTAGAGGACGACGGCGGTGCCGGAAACCGAAACCATCATCATCTGCCCGTTGGGGCCGACGGTGTTGTAGTCGAGGTCGACCGCCAGGATGGCGTTGGCGCCGACCTTCTGGGCTTCCTTGACCAGGCCCTTGAGGGCGTCCTCGCGGGCCCGTTCCAGCACCCGCTCGTAGGAACTGGAGCGGCCGCCGATGAAGTCGCGGATCGAGGCCAGCAGGTCGAGCACCACGTTGGCCCCCAGGATCGCCTGGGAATAGACCGCGCCCTTGTACTCCTGGACCGGACGGCCCTCGATGAACGGGGTGGTCGAGATCAGCATCTGCGGCGGTCCTTCGATCGATGGCGCATAGTTAAGCATAAATGGCGAGCGCCGCGAGGGGCTCCCCGATCGCGTGCAGGTCGTGGAGCGAAGTTTCGCCTCTGGCGGGAAACCGGCTTCCGGGAAGCCTGGCCTTGAGGCAGATTGCCCCCCGCTTACGCTGGGGGGCTGGCCGTTGTTCTTCGCCAAATCGCATCTCGACCTGCACAACATCCGGGGCAGTGTCGAACGCACGGTCAAGCTGTCCGACAATATCGTCGGCGTCGGGCCGGTCGGCATCGGCCTGGACGGCATTCTCGCCTGGTTCGGCGGGGCGGGCTCGCTCTACTCGCTGGGCGCGGGCGGGGTGCTGCTGTTCGACGGCGTGCGGGCCCGGGCCGCACCCATGGTGCTGATCCAGATGACCGCCGTGCTGCTGATCGACGCCCTGCTGCCGCTGGGCCCGCCGGGCCTGGGCGCGGTGGCCGACACCCTGTTCACCGGCCAGAAGTGGGCCGGCGGCATGCTGATCAAGCACATGGACGACACCATCTATTTCGAGGGCTCGCGCAAGGACGCGCAGGGCACGGCCGAATATCGCGACCTGCTGGAGCGCATCCGCTCGGGCAAGGAAAAGCGCCGGGTGGTGTTCCTGGGCTGACAACCAAGCTTGCGTCGAGGCGTTGAGACGACATGACCGACGAAGCCGCCCTGCATGGCGAAGTGATCGATGAAGGCCCCGCCGGCCACCGGCGCCGGGCGCACAAGGCCTGGCGCAACGCCGAGACCATCAAGCGGCTGTCCGACCGGCTGATTGGCCTGGGTCCCGTCGGCATCGGCCTCGACGGCGTGCTGGCCTGGGTGCCGGGCGCGGGCCTGGCCTACGGCCTGGGGGCCGGCGCGCTGCTGATGTTCCACGCCGTGCAGGCCAAGGCGGGCGCGGCGACCATGGCGCGCATGCTGGCCTATCTGGCCGCCGACAACCTCTCCGACACCGTGCCGGTGCTGGGCTGGGCGGTCGACACCCTGTTCCCCGGCCACCTGATGGCCGCCAAGGCCCTGCAGAAAGACATCGAGTCCCGCCACGGCCTGCCCGACGACGTCGATGTGAAACGGCGCAGGAAGGTGAAGGCCAAGGCCGGGAAGCGTTGAGCGCTCAGTCGTCGAGCGGCAGGTCGGCGACCTTGATCTCCAGGTGCGGGAACGCTTTTGGCGCGACGGATCCTCGCGCTCCGATCTCCTGCACCGCCCGATAGCCGCCCGCCGCCGGTTCGCGATGCACGACGATTTGGCGGCCAGGCACGTCGACCACCCAGTATTCGCGGATGCCGCTCTGGGCGTAGAGCTCGGCCTTGCGGCCCAGGTCGAACGCCTGGCTGGAAACCGAAACCTCGATCGCCAGCACGATGTCGTGCCCGCGCACGTCGCGGTCGTGCAGGCGGCTCGGGAAGATCGCGAGATCGGGCTCGGGCGCGGTCAGGTCGTCGAGGCGGGCCGGAGCGTCGGAATTGACTTCCCACTGCCCCTCGGCGAGGCGGCGGGTGAAGAACTGGGTCAGCCACCGCCGGCAGCGGACGTGAGGCACGCTTTCCGGCGACACCGCGATCAGCTCCCCCTCGATCAGCTCCACGTGCGCGTCTTCCGCAAGGATGCCGGCCTCGACCATGCGCAGCACGTCGTCATACGTGAAGCGGTAGGGCGTGACGGTCTCTGCGGGGCGGCCCGGAACGTTCATGAGCTGGACGATAACATGGCCTCGGCGAGGCGTAACGGCGTGCGCTCAGCGGATCGGCGGCAGGTCGGCGAGGCACAGGCTGAGCTGCGGCAGTACCAGTGAAGTCACCGTGTCGCGCGCTGAGTAGCGGACGACGTCGCGATAGACGCCGCCGCTGAGGGTTCGGTGCACGACGATCTCGGCGCTGTTGACGTCGACGACCCAATAGTCGCGCACGCCATGCTCGGCGTAGACCTCGGCCTTCACCGAAAGGTCCTTGGCCACCGTGCTCTGGGCGACCTCGACGACGAGGCCGACATTGCGGCCGTCCACGGTGTCCAGCGGCAGGCGGGCGTCATAGGCGTAGAGGTCGGGGTCGGGCGCATAGGTTGGCGACAGCCGAAGCGTCGAGTCGATGATGACCTGGATCGCCTGTCCGGCCTGGGCGAGGAACGCCCTGGCGATCTGCATTTTCGCGCGCGTGTGCTCCGCGCCTTCCGAAGGCATCTCGACCAGCCCCCCGTCGATCAGCTCAACCCTGGCGTCGGCGTCGAGGATGCCGGCGTCCTGCATGCGCAGGACGTCTTCCAGCGTGAACCGGTGCGGTTCGGAGGTTTCGAGCGCGCGGGCCAGGGCGTTCATGGGCAGGACGATAGCACGGCGCGGGCGAGGCGTAACGGCGTGCGCTCAGAGCACGAGCCGGCTGCGCGGCGGCGGGGTCACGGGCTTCAGCAGCCACTGCCGGCCATAGGCGATCCACCAGACGCCGAGGCTGGTCAGCAGGCCAACGCCGATGCAGAGCGGCCAGGCGCCCTGGATCCCGAAGAAGAGGCCGTCGCGGAACGAGAACCACGCCACGCCCGCCCCGACGGCGAGGCCGACCAGGGCGGCCGCCCACGGATGATGGTGCTCGATCTGGTCCAGTATCGCCCAGGCGGCCAGTCCGGCGACCAGATAGGGCCAGCCGAGCAGCAGGCCGAACATCGGCGCGGCCAGCATGGCGTTGAAGGGCTCCCCGTCGATCTGGTCGCCGCCGGGAACGAACAGGCCATACACGGCGCCCAAGGTCAGCGATGGCGCGAGGTGGCAGAACAGCGCCCCCGCGATCACCCGCAGCATAGTCGTCCGCGCTTTTGCCCGTCTCACGCCCGCCTCCTGTCCATGGCTGTCAGGCCATTGGACTGCGCACGGATGCAGCCGCTTTGGCGCCCGCGATGGAGAAGCGGTGCAGGCGCCGGTTAATCGGCCAAGCGCGTTCTCACGTCAGTCAGGATCCGGCCGAGCAGGTTCTCGCCCTTCCAGTCTTCCGGCCGCTGCACGGCGGGATCGTCGGCGGACAGGCCGATCCCCCAGTTCCAGTCGCGGGGATTGGCCTCGACCAGCATCGCTTCGCCGGTGGCCAGCAGCTGGCGGCGCGCGCCGTCGTTCTGGCCGAACTTGGTCAGGTTGCCGCGATGGACGATGTCGACCTTCCAGGCGTCCCAGGTCTCCTGCTCGAAGCCGGCGACGGTCTGGCCGAGACGCTTCTGCACAGAGGGATCCGGCGTGGCCAGGATGGCGGTCGCGACGGCCTCGTCGCCGAACAGGCGGGCCTTGCCGTACATCATCCATTGCTCGGCGGTGGCGAAGTCCAGACCCTCCAGCGTGAAGGGCGTGACGTGCCACTGGCTGAACACGCCCTTCAGGAAGGGATGGAAGCTCGTGAACCTGGACGGATGCGGCAGGTCGTCGGCCGTGACCGTCACGCCGCCTCGCCCTGGGTGTAGCCGAGCTGCTTGTTCAGCTTGTCGAGCAGCTCGATCACCGCCTCGGCGATCACCGTGCCGGGCGGGAAGATCGCCGCGGCGCCGGCGTCGCGCAGGGCCTGGAAGTCCTGCGGCGGGATCACGCCGCCGACCACCATCATGATGTCGGCGCGGCCCTGCTTGCCGAGCTCGGCCTTCAGTTCCGGCGCTAGCGTCAGGTGTCCGGCCGCCAGTGACGACGCCCCGACGATGTGGACGTCGTTCTCGACCGCCTGGCGGGCGGCCTCTGCCGGGGTCTGGAACAGCGGGCCGATGTCGACGTCGAAGCCGAGGTCGGCGAAGGCGGTGGCGATCACCTTCTGGCCGCGGTCGTGGCCGTCCTGGCCCATCTTGGCGACCAGGATGCGCGGGCGGCGGCCGTCGGCCTGGGCGAAGGCCTCGACCATCGCCTTGGCGCGGGCGGTGGTGGGGTCGGAGCCGGCTTCCTTCATGTAGACCCCCTGGATCGACTTGATCTCGGCCCGGTGGCGGCCGAACACCCGCTCCAGGGCGTCGCTGATCTCGCCGACAGTGGCCTTGGCGCGGGCCGCGTCGACGGCCAGGGCCAACAGGTTGCCCGTCCCGCGCGCGCCGTCCTCCAGCGCCTTCAGTGCGGTCTCCGTGGCCGCCGGATCGCGCTCGGCCTTCAGCCGGGCCAGCTTTTCGAGTTGCTGGTTGCGCACCGAGCTGTTGTCGACCTTCAGCATCGGGATGACGTCGGCCACCTCGGGCTTGTAGCGATTGACGCCCACCACGCTCTGGCGATTGGAGTCGATGCGGGCCTGGGTCTTGGCGGCGGCTTCCTCGATGCGCAGCTTGGGGATGCCCTGCTCGATGGCCTTGGCCATGCCGCCGGCGGCCTCGACCTCCTCGATGTGGGCCAGGGCCTTGACCGCCAGGTCATGGGTCAGCCGCTCGACATAGTACGAACCGCCCCAGGGGTCGGCGACGCGGGTCGTGCCGCTTTCCATCTGCAGGAAGAGCTGGGTGTTGCGGGCGATGCGGGCCGAAAAATCGGTGGGCAGGGCCAGGGCTTCGTCCAGGGCGTTGGTGTGCAGGCTCTGGGTCTGGCCGTTGACGGCGGCCATGGCCTCCACGCAGGTGCGCGAGACGTTGTTGAACACGTCCTGCGCCGCCAGCGACCAGCCGGAAGTCTGGCTGTGGGTGCGCAGGGACAGCGAGCGGTCGTCCTTCGGCTCGAACTCGCGCTTCATCAGCCGGGCCCACAGCAGGCGGGCCGCGCGCATCTTCGCGACCTCCATGAAGTAGTTCATGCCGATGGCCCAGAAGAAGCTCAGGCGCGGCGCGAAGGCGTCGATGCTCATGCCGGCCGCGACACCCGCCCGGGCGTATTCGATGCCGTCGGCCAGGGTGTAGGCCAGCTCCAGGTCGGCCGAGGCTCCGGCCTCCTGCATGTGGTAGCCGCTGATCGAGATCGAGTTGAACTTGGGCATGTTCGCCGAGGTGAAGGCGAAGATATCCGAGATGATCCGCATCGAGGGCGCGGGCGGATAGATGTAGGTGTTCCGCACCATGAACTCTTTGAGGATGTCGTTCTGGATCGTGCCCGACAGCTTGTCGGGCGTGACGCCCTGTTCCTCGGCGGCGACGATGTAGAGCGCCAGGATCGGCAGCACCGCGCCGTTCATGGTCATCGACACGCTCATCTTGTCGAGCGGGATGCCGGAAAAGAGGGTGCGCATGTCGAGGATCGAGTCGATGGCGACGCCCGCCATGCCGACGTCGCCCTTCACCCGCTCGTGGTCTGAGTCATAGCCGCGATGGGTGGCCAGATCGAAGGCCACCGACAGGCCCATCTGACCGGCCGCCAGGTTGCGGCGATAGAAGGCGTTGCTGTCCTCGGCCGTGGAGAAGCCCGCGTACTGCCGGATCGTCCACGGATTGGTGACGTACATGGTCGGGTAGGGGCCGCGCACGAACGGCGCGACGCCGGGGCGGCCGTCGGTGAAGTCCAGCCCCGCCGCGTCCTCGGCGGTGAAGGCGGGCGCGACGTCGACGCCCTCGGGCGTGCTCCAGGCCTTGCCGGTCTCGGGCGCGGCGGCGGGCTCGGGCGTCTCGAAGGCGACGTCGGCGAAGTTGGGGAACTTGCTCATGGCTCAGGCTCCCTCGAAGGCGGCGGCGAAGCGGATGGGCGTCAGGGCCGGACAACGGCTGTCGGGGCCGGGGAGGCGGGGATCGGGGCCGTCGACGGCGAAGGCGGCCGGGTCGGGCGTCTCGACTTCGGGCGTCTTGTCGTCGGCGTTGGGGAAGACGGTGACGCCCAGGATCTTGCGGCTCTTGTCGGCGAAGGACGCCTCCTGGCCTTCGCGCGTCTCGGCGACGATGTCGGCGATCAGGCCGCTTTCCAGCGCCTTGACGATCCCGCCGTCGGCCTCGATGGCCTGGAAGCCGCCCCAGGCGGCGCGGGCCAGCTGGTCGGTCAGGGTGTCGAGGTACCAGGCCCCGCCGGCCGGGTCGGCGACGCGGCCCAGGTGGCTTTCTTCCATCAAAACGAGCTGGGTGTTGCGGGCCTGGCGGCGGGCGAAGGCGGTCGGCAGGCCGACGGCGTCGGTGAAGTTTCCGAGCACCACCGTGTCGGCCCCGCCCACCGCGCCCGCGAAGCCGGCGGCGGTCAGGCGCAGCAGGTTGGTCCAGGCGTCGGCCTTGGCCAGCATCCGCCCTGAGGAGCGGGCCTCGATCCGGGCCGGAACCTCGACGCCGCAGGCCTTGGTCAGCTGGTCCCAGAGGGTGCGGACGGCGCGCACCTTGGCCACGCCCGTGAAGTATTCGCCGTCCAGGCTGACGCCCAGCACGATGCGCGACCAGGCCTCGTCCATGGAGAGGCCCGAGCGGACCAGGGCCTTGGCGTAGGCCACGGCGGCGGCGGCCATCACCGCCAGCTCTTCGGCGTTGGAGCCGCCGGCTTCGTGCACGGCGCGGCCGGTGGCCAGGAACAGGCTGGCCGTGGCGTAGGTTTGCGCCAGGCGCGCGCCGACCGTGGCGGCGCTGAAGACGTGGCTCTCGATCGGACCGGGACTGACGCCGGCCTGCATCCAGGCGGTCAGCGGATCCATGTGGAAGGCCAGCGGCGCATTGGGCGCGGCCTTGGCCAGGGCGCCCAGCCAGTCGGCGGCCTTGGGGCCGAGGAACCCGGCGTCCAGCGCCACGGGGGCGAGATCCAGCAGCACGCCGTCCAGCACGCGGGCCAGGTCTTCGCGCGAGCCGACGGCGACGCCGTTGAGGCCCTGCGGATCCAGCGCCAGCAGCACCGAGGCCGCGCCGTTCTCCAGGTCCTTCAGGATCTCGCCGCTGGCGTGCCTGGGATCGGGATGGGCGATGCGGGTGCGCAGGTCCCAGGGGCGATCGACGTCGCGCGGGCGCAGGTCGCGGGCCACGGTGACGGCGTCCTCGGCGGTATAGAGCGGGCGGATGGTGATCCCGTCCGGCGTGGCGCGCGTCAGGGTCTCGTCGAAATCGGCCCCCTTCAGGGTCTTCTCGACCAGTTTCAGCCACCTGGCTTGCGCCAGATTCTCGTCGGGCGGACCGAAGTCGGCGGCCAAAAGAGCGGGGGCCTCGCTCACGACGGGTTTCTCCTGCGGTGCGGCAATTTCTGGTTTTGACGCCCAGTTGCGCGCCTGCCGTCACGGAGGTCAAGCGCTTGCAAGTCCCATGAACGAGCGTTTAAGCTAACGCTGTTAACATGCGCGGCGCGTGACGTCGCGGAACGAGGAGACCCCCGTCCCATGGCTCTGCCGCCCATTCTGCGTGACCGTCTGCGCCTGCCGGTGATCGCCTCGCCGCTGTTCATCATCAGCAATCCGGATCTCGTGATCGCCGAGTGCAAGGCCGGCATCGTCGGTTCGTTCCCGTCGCTGAACGCCCGCCCGCTGTCGCAGCTGGACGAATGGCTGGCCCGCATCACCGAGGAGCTGGCCGCCTGGGACAAGGCCCATCCGGACCTGCCGTCGGCCCCGTTCGCTGTGAACCAGATCGTCCACAAGACCAACAATCGGCTCGAGCAGGACATCGAGCTGTGCGTGAAATACAAGGTGCCGGTGGTGATCACCTCGCTGGGCGCGCGCGAGGACCTGAACCAGGCGATCCACTCGTACGGCGGCATCACCCTGCACGACGTCATCAACGACCGCTTCGCCCGCAAGGCCATCGAGAAGGGGGCCGACGGCCTGATTCCGGTGGCGGCCGGGGCCGGCGGCCACGCCGGCGCGATCTCGCCCTTCGCTCTGGTGCAGGAGATCCGCACCTGGTTCGACGGCCCGGTGGCCCTGTCGGGCGCCATCGCCAGCGGCCGCTCGATCCTGTCGGCCCAGGCCATGGGCGCGGACCTGGCCTATATCGGCTCGGCCTTCATCGCGACCGAAGAGGCCAATGCGCCCGAGGCCTACAAGCGGACGATCACCGAGGCCAACGCCAGCGACATCGTCTATTCGAATCTCTTCACCGGCGTGCACGGCAACTATCTGCGCCAGTCGATCGTCGCCGCGGGCCTGGATCCCGACAACCTGCCGGAAAGCGATCCGTCGAAGATGAGCTTCGGCTCGGGCGGCAACCAGGACGCCAAGGCCTGGCGCGACATCTGGGGCTCGGGCCAGGGCATCGGCGCCATCAAGGAAGTGCTTCCGGTCGCCGAACGCATCGCCAAGCTGGCGGAGGAATATGAGGACGCGAAGGCCGAACTGGCGGCCAAGACCGCGCTCACGGCCGGCAACCGCCTGGCTTTCGCCGCCGAGTAGGACGGGGATCGCGCCGGGGACGAAGGCGACTTTGTCCCCGGCGACTCCGGCCGGGTGATCCTAGGCGGGTTCGAAACCCGCCAGGAGCGCCTCATGTCCGACGCCGCCACGCCCCGTCTTTCGCTGCCCTACGTGGCCGCGGGGCAAGCCCAGAAGCACGTCACCGTCAACGAAGGCCTCGCGCGCCTCGACGGCCTCGTCCAGCCCTGCGTGGTCAGCCGCACGGTCGCGGCCCAGCCGTCCGCGCCCGCCGACGGCGCCCTGTGGATCCGCCCCGCCGCCGCGACCGGCGCCGACTGGGCGGCGGCCCCCGCCCACAGCCTGATGCGTTTCGAGGCCGGGGCCTGGGAGGCGATCGCCCCTTCCGCCGGCTTCACCGCCTGGATCGCCGACGAGGGCCAGGCGGCCGTGTTCACCGGCTCGGCCTGGGTCGCGCTGTCGTCCACCTTCACCAGCCTGACCGCCGCCCGCTCGCCGTTCGGCGCCGACGTTCGCGTCGAGATCCGCGAGGTCGAGGCGACCCTCAGCGGCGCCGCGGTGACCACGGCCGCCGTGATCCCGGCCCGCTCGATCGTGCTGGGCGTCTCGACCCGCACCAGCGCCGCCATCACCGGCGCGGTCTCCTACAGCTGCGGCGTCGCCGGCGAGACCGGCAAGTTCGGCAGTTCGCTGGGCGTGGCCCTGAACGCCAGCAACATCGGCGTCGTGGGGCCGACCGCCTTCTACGCCGACACGCCGGTGGTGATCACCGCGGCCGGCGGCAGCTTCGTCGGCGGCAAGGTGCGGGTGGCGATCCAGCTGCTGCGGTTCGAGGCGCCGGGGGCGGTCTAACCAAATCCCTCTCTCTGAGAGAGAGGGTTTGGGAACGCCCGCCAGCCGACCATCCTCCAACTTGCGAATGGCTCTCTGCTTGATCCGGCGGGCGGCTCCGGCTAAACGCCCCTCACCCTTTGGGGAGTAGCCGCCCGCGCCTATCAGCGGGGCCCGTCGTCAACATACTTGGTCTTTCGGGACCATGGCGCGGGTGAAGGAAGCACCGACAGCTTTCTTGGCGAGACCAACGGCGTCGTTTCCCGTCCGGGCTGGGCGGGGAAACGGTCGCTGTCGTCTTGTCTGCGCTCGGCCCCCGCAACGGTGTTTCAATGGAATCCCTGCTCGTCTCGACCCTGGTCGTGGCCGTGGCCGAAATCGGCGACAAGACCCAGCTTCTGGCCATCATCCTGGCCACGCGCTTCAAGAAGCCGATCCCGATCATCCTCGGCATTCTGGTCGCCACCCTGCTGAACCACGCCCTGGCGGCGCTCGCCGGTTCGCTGGTCGCGCAATATCTGCAAGGCGCCTGGTTCCAGTGGGTGATCGCCCTGTCGTTCATCGCCATGGCCGGCTGGGCGCTGATCCCCGACAAGGCCGACGACGAGGATGGCGGCGCGGTGGGCCGCTACGGCGTGTTCCTGACCACGGCCGTCGCCTTCTTCCTGGTCGAGATGGGCGACAAGACCCAGATCGCCACGGTGGCCCTGGGGGCCCAGTTCCACAACGTGCCGCTGGTGGCCGCCGGCACCACCCTGGGCATGATGCTGGCCAACGTGCCGGCCGTCTATCTGGGCGAGGCGGCGACCAAGATCGTGCCGCTGAAGTATGTGCGCATCGGCGCGGCGCTGATCTTCCTCGGCCTGGGCCTGTGGGGCGTCGCGACGCTGCTGGGGCTCTTCAAGTAATGACGTAGGCGGGGGCGGGAGCTATGCACGGGACGAACGTTCCGGAGCCCCCGCCCCATGACCCTCGAAGACCCGCGCGCGACCGGTTGGGAATTCTGGATCGATCGCGGCGGCACCTTCACCGATATCGTCGCCCGCCGGCCGGACGGGCGGCTGGTCACCCACAAGCTGCTGTCGGAAAATCCCGAGCAGTACGAGGACGCCGCTGTCGCTGGCGTTCGCGCTCTCTTGGAACAGGGCGGCGGCGGGAGCGTCGAGGCGGTGAAGATGGGCACCACGGTGGCCACCAACGCCCTGCTCGAACGCAAGGGCGAGCCGACGCTGCTGGCGATCACGAAAGGCCACGCCGACGCCCTGCGCATCGGCCAGCAGGCCCGGCCCAAGCTGTTCGACCGCAAGATCATAAAGCCCGAGGCCCTCTACACCCGCGTCGTCGAGATCGACGAGCGCATCGGCGTCGACGGCGAGGTGGTGCGGCCGTTGGACGAAGCCGCCGCTCGCGAGGGTTTGCAGGCCGCCTACGGCACCGGCTTCCGGGCCGTGGCCATCGTGCTGCTGCACGGCTTCCGCTTCACCGACCACGAGGGGCGCGTCGCGACGATCGCCCGCGAGATCGGCTTCACCCAGGTCTCGGCCAGCCACGAGGTCAGCCCGCTGATGAAGCTGGTCGGGCGGGGCGACACGGCGGTGGTCGACGCCTATCTGTCGCCGATCCTGCGCCGCTATGTCGACCAGGTGGCCTCGCGGCTGGGCGAGGAGACTCGGCTCTTCTTCATGCAGTCGAACGGCGGCCTGACCGACGCCCGCGCCTTCCGGGGCAAGGACGCCATCCTGTCGGGCCCGGCCGGCGGCGTGGTGGGCATGGCCAAGACGGCGGCCGAGGCGGGCTTCACCCGCGTCATCGGCTTCGACATGGGCGGCACCTCGACCGACGTCTGCCACTATGCCGGGGAGTACGAGCGGGCCTACGAGACGGTGGTGGCCGGTGTGCGGATGCGCGCCCCGATGATGAACATTCACACCGTGGCGGCCGGCGGCGGCTCGATCTGCTCGTTCGACGGGGCGCGGCTGCGGGTGGGACCGGCCTCGGCCGGGGCCAATCCGGGTCCGGCCTGCTACCGGCGCGGCGGGCCGCTGACGGTGACCGACTGCAACGTCATGCTGGGCAAGCTGCAGCCCGAGTTCTTCCCGCACGTCTTCGGTCCCAACGCCGACCAGCCGCTGGACCGCGACGTGGTCGTCGAGCGCTTCGAAGTCCTGGCCGCCGAGATCGCCGCCGCCACAGGCCGCGCCATGACCCCCGCCGAGATCGCCGAAGGCTTCCTGACGATCGCCGTCGAGAACATGGCCAAGGCCGTGCGGCAGATCT
The DNA here is from genome assembly GCF_057586355.1 of Caulobacter sp. SRI_008. Lineage (NCBI taxonomy): Bacteria > Pseudomonadati > Pseudomonadota > Alphaproteobacteria > Caulobacterales > Caulobacteraceae > Caulobacter > Caulobacter sp. SRI_008. The sequence continues at coordinate 308,504 of NZ_JBYCZS010000001.1, read as the reverse complement.
CGATCCAGCGCGGCTACGACGTCACCCGCTACGTCCTGGCCTGCTTTGGCGGGGCGGGCGGCCAGCATGCCTGCCTGGTGGCCGACGCCCTGGGCATGAAAACGGTGATGATCCACCCATTCGCCGGGGTGCTCAGCGCCTACGGCATGGGCCTGGCGGATCTCCGCCTGCTGCGCGAGACCACGGTCGAGCAGCGTCTCGACGAAGCCGCCGCCACCCTGCCGGCCCGCGCCGCCGCCCTGGCGGCCGACGCCGAGGCCGCCCTGCGCGCCCAGGACGCGCCGCTGGTGACGGTCGAAACCGAGGCGGCTCTGCTGGTGAAGTACGCCGGCACGGATACGCCGCTGCGCGTGCCGCTGACTGACGCTGAAGGCGTGAAAACCGCCTTCGAGACCCTGCACCAGCGCCGCTTCGGCTTCGTCTCGCCGGCGACGCCGCTGGTGGTGGAGACCTTGAGCGTCGAAGCGATCGGCCATGCCGACGCCGGTTCGGAACCGGATTTTGAGTCCGGCGCTTCCAAGGGCGATCCGGTCGCCCTGACCACGGCCGATATCCGCATGGCCGGCGAGGTCCACGCGACGCCCGTCTTCGATCGCGAGCGGCTGGCCGAGGGCTCCGAGGTGTCGGGTCCCGCCATCATCCGCGAGGCTACCGGGACCACCGTCGTCGAGCCCGGCTGGCGGGCCAAGGTCGATGCGCACCTGAACCTGATCCTCGACCGCGTCGAGGCCCTGGCCCCGCGCCGCGCCGCCGGCACGGAAGCCGATCCGGTGATGCTGGAGGTGTTCAACAACCTCTTCATGGCCGTGGCTGAGGAGATGGGGTTCGCCCTGCAGAACACCGCCTATTCGGTGAACATCAAGGAGCGGCTGGACTTCTCCTGCGCTCTGTTCGACCGCGACGGCAACCTGATCGCCAACGCCCCGCACATGCCGGTGCACCTGGGCTCGATGGGCGACAGCGTGCGGGCCATCCGCGACGGCCGCAGCCATGACGGCCGGGGCATGAAGCCCGGCGACGTCTACATGCTGAACGCGCCTTACGCCGGCGGCACCCACCTGCCGGACGTGACGGTGGTCATGCCGGTGTTCGATACGGCGGGGGCCTTGCTTTTCTACGTCGCCGCGCGCGGTCACCAGGGCGACATCGGCGGCATCACGCCGGGCTCGATGCCGCCGGGCAGCCGGACGGTCGAGGAGGAGGGGGTGCTGATCGAGAACTTCCTGCTGGTCGAGGGCGGACGGTTCCTGGAGGCCGAGACCCGCGCCCTGCTCGCCTCGGGCAAGTGGCCGGCCCGCAATCCCGACCAGAACATCGGCGACCTCAAGGCCCAGGTCGCCGCCTGCGCGCGCGGGGCAGAGAGCCTGACGGGCCTCGTCGCCGAGTTCGGCCAGGAGGTCGTCGAAGCCTACATGGCCCACGTGCAGGACAACGCCGAGGAGGCCGTGCGCCGGGTGCTGGCGAAGCTCGAGGACGGCGCCTTCGCCTACGAACTCGACGACGGCAGCGTGGTGAAGGTGGCGATCACCGTGGACCAGGCCGCGCGGACCGCCCGCGTCGACTTCACTGGCACCAGCGACCAGGTCCCGACCAACTTCAATGCTCCGGCCTCGATCTGCCGGGCGGCGGCGCTTTACGTCTTCCGCACCCTGGTGGACGACGAAATCCCGATGAACGACGGCTGCCTGCGGCCGGTCGAGCTGGTCATTCCCGAGGGCTCGATGCTCAAACCCCGCTATCCGGCGGCGGTGGTGGCCGGAAACGTCGAGACCAGCCAGGTGGTGGTCGACGCCCTCTATGGCGCGCTGGGCGTCATGGCGGCCGCCCAGGGCACGATGAACAACTTCACCTTCGGCGACGAGCGGCGGCAGTATTACGAGACCATCTGCGGCGGGGCCGGGGCGGGGCCGGATTTCGACGGCGCCGACGCGGTGCAGACCCACATGACCAACAGCCGCCTGACCGATCCCGAGGTGCTGGAGACCCGCTATCCGGTGCGTGTCGAGGCCTTCTCGATCAGGCGCGGATCGGGCGGCGCCGGCGAGCATCGTGGCGGCGACGGGGTGGTGCGCACCATCGGCTTCCGCGAGCCGATGACCGTCACCCTACTGTCCAACCGCCGCCGCGTGCCGCCGTTCGGCCTGTACGGCGGGGCCAGCGGGGCGCTGGGCCTGGCGCGGATCGAGCGGGCGGACGGGACGGTTCAGCCCCTGGCGGCGACCGACGAGGCGCAGGTCGCGGCCGGCGACCGCGTGGTCATCGAGACGCCCGGCGGCGGGGGCTGGGGCACTGTTTGAGCGGCGAAACCTCGCCCTTCGACAGGCTCAGGGTGAGGTTTCTAATGCCGGCTTCGTTTTTTGCGGCTCACACCGCTTGCCTTGATCCTCATCCTGAGCTTGTCGAAGGACGAGGATCACGCACCACCCACCAGGAGGCCCCATGACCGACATCGCCCGCCGCACCCTGATCGGCGCCGCCGGCCTGGTGGTCGCCACGCCGGGCCTGGCCCTGGCGGCCGGCAAGCCGAAGGTGGCCATCCAGACCAGCGCCGGCCTGATCGTGGTCGAGCTGGAGGACAAGAAGGCCCCGATCACGGCGGCCAACTTCCTGCGCTATGTCGACGCCAAGAAGTACGACGGCGGGACCTTCTATCGCGCTTCGCGGACCAAGGGCGTCAAGGGCGCGGGCTCGATCCAGGGCGCGCCGCCGCAGCGCGCGCGGCGCTTCGCCCCCATCGCCCACGAGAGCACGCCCAAGACCGGCCTGCGCCACAAGCCGGGCACGATCTCGCTGGCCCGCAACGCGCCGGGCACGGCCACCTGCGACTTCTTCATCTGCGCCAGCGCCATGCCCTATCTCGACGCCCATCCGGGCGCCAAAGGCGACAACCTCGGCTTCGCGGCCTTCGGAACCGTGGTCGAGGGCCTGCCGATTGTGAAGAAGATCCTGGCCATGCCCACGGGCGGTCCGGCCTACACCGAGGCGATGAAGGACGAGATGCTCAAGGCGCCGGTCCAGATCCTCGGCATGAAGCGGGTCGGCTGACCCGCATCTGATCGCCTGGCGGATACGTAACTGTCTTCGGGGACGAGCCTGGAGACGCCGTTGCGGACGATATCGATCCTGGTTCTGGCCTTTGTCGTCGCCGGCCCGGCGAGCGCCTTCGAGCTGTCGCCGGAAGCGCGGGCCAGCCTGGCGCGCGGCGAGGCCCATGCCGAGGTCTCGCCCGATCCGGCCGGGGCGACCGGCGGCCAGGTGCGCGGGGTGATCGACATCGCCGCTTCGCCCGACCACGTCTGGGCCGTGCTGACCGACTGCGCCAGCGCGGCGCGGATGATCACCAATCTCGAACGTTGCGCGGTGCTGTCGGGCGACCAGAAGCGCGGCTGGGACGTCCGCGAGCACGTCACCCGCAAGAGCCTGTTCTTTCCCCGCATGCGCATCGTCTTCCGCTCGGACTACGAGGGGCGGCGGCGCATCCGCTTTCGGCTGGTCGAGGGCGACCTGAAGGCCGAGGAGGGCGAGTGGCGGCTGCAGTCCCTGGCCGGCGGCGCGGGCACGCGGGTGTTCTACGAGAACCGCCTGGCCGTGGACTGGGTGATCCCCAAGGCCCTGCTGCGCGCGGGCCTGCGCAAGGACACGCCCAAAGCCCTGGCCCGGCTGCGCGAGGCGTGCCTGGAGGCCGGCTAAATCTTCCCGTCGAGCTTTGCCTCCAGCCGGGCCAGGGTCGCCTTCAGCTCCTCCTGCTCGGCGTGGCTGAACTCGTTGGCGTCCTTGATGCAGCGCGAGCAGATGTTGCCGATCAGCAGGGGCAGGATCAGCAGCAGGGTCACGTGCATCAGCGCCACGGCCGTGATGCGCCCGCCCAGCGTGGCCGGATACATGTCGCCATAGCCGACCGTCGTGGCGGTGACGCAGGCCCACCAGATCCCGTCGAGATAGGTCTTGCCCTCGAAGAAGGCGTAGGATCCCGCGGCCGCCAGCAGCATGACCACATAGACGATCAGCAGTTCTCGAACGGTATCCAGGTATTTGAGCATGGTTCGCCCTCGCGTTGAGCCGCTAGCTCGCCCGGGCGCGATCCGTGCGTCAACCGCGCCGGCGCGCGGCGTCGGCCAGATAGAGCTCCAGGTGGGTGTAGCCCGAACCGTCCTTGGCCAGGGCTGGGCCGTCGGCGGCCGTCTTGGGGTTCAGGCCGTGGGTCTTTTCCCAGGCGTCGGGCATGCCGTCGCCGTCGGTGTCGGGCGCGGGCTTGCCGGCGGGCAGGGCGGGCCAGCCGCCGACGTCCTTCTGGCTGTTGATCACCGTACCGGTGCGGTCGCGCACCCCGGCCACGATCCGGGCGTCGACGCTGTCGCGGAACACCGAGGCCCCGGCGTCGGCCAGCACGCGCGCATAGGCCTTGTCGGCCGGCTCGGGCGTCACCGGCGCGACCTCGATCGGCGCGGCCTGGCGATAGCCGGCGGGCTCGGGGATGGTGAAGGTCACCAGGCTCCAGGGATCGGCCGGAACCTCCCCGGCCATGCTGTTGCCGGCGAAATAGGCGCGGGCCAGCGTGTTGCTCTCCTGGAACGCCACCGGCTTGCCGCTGCTCGGACCGGGCGCATAGGCGTTGTCGACGAAGTTGTAGGCCGCCAGGGCCGCCTTGTCGGCGTCGTAGCCGGCATAGCCCTTGCCCCAGTTGTAGAAGACGTTCGACCGGAAATCGAAGAGCGCGCCGACCGGATCCTTGTCGGGCCCGTCGTAGTTGCCGGGGCGGGGCATGCGGGCCATGTGGCTGGCCCACAGATTGTGGTGGAAGCTGATCCTCGAGCCCATGCCGCCACGGATCAGGCTGCCATAGCCGTGGTCGCCCTTGGCGTGCAGCGAATGGGCCATGGACTCGGCGATGATCGACCACTGGACGGTCAGGTCGAAGAAGCCCTGGCCCTCCTCGCCGTAGCGGGCCGAGGCCGACAGGGTCTCGTCCACCGACCAACTGGCCGAGACGTGGTCGAGGATGATCCGCCGGCCCTTGTTGATCCAGATGGCGTCGCTCTCGGTCTTGCTCTCGTCGCCCAGGCGCGAGCGGACGAAGCGGATGACCACGTCGTCGGCGGCGACGACCAGGGTGTGGTCGCGCACGGTGATCCCGCCGCCCGGCGCGGTCTGGCCGGCGATGGTGATGCGCGGCTCGCTGATCTTCAGGTCCGATTTCAGCTGGATGGTGCCGGCCACGTCGAAGACCACGGTGCGCGGCCCCTTGGCCTCGACGGCGGCGCGCAGCGAGCCGGGGCCTGAATCCTCCAGGTTGGTGACCTTGATCACCGCCCCGCCGCGGCCGCCCTGCGACAGCCGGCCCGCGCCCTCGGCGCCGGGGAAGGCCAGGGTCTGGCTCATGGCCGCCGTCGCGCCGCTGAGCAGGGCGAGCGCCGCGGCGCCGGCGAGCAGGCGCGGGAGGATAGGGCGGATGGTCATGGCGGCGTATCTCTCCCCGAAGGCCGGCGAGCGTCGATCGCGTCTCGTCCTGGCGAGGCGACCCTGCCCGCCTCGCCGAGAAATGTCCACCGGTGTCATAAGGTGTGGCCGCCAAGCACCTTGTGACGCTTGGTTGACAGATAACGCTGTTATGCGGATTGTTTGAGCAATCTCTGCTCGAAAGCTGTGCGATTTGGGGGCCGCTGTTCGCCCGTTCCCTCGCCACGCGAAGTTTCCTTCTGAAATGGGCGGTGGAAACCTGACGCTGGTGTCAACCTTACCGGAGCTTTCGATTCGCGTTCCCGGGGGGGAGCATCCATGTCCGTCGAAGAATCCACCCTCCGCCCGGAGCGCATCCTCGACCTGTCCGAGCGGCTGAGCATCGTCGCCGGCCAGAAGATCGGCGAGATTTCGACCGTCAATCGCGCGGCCAAGATGCTGGCCATCAACGCCCTGATCGTGGCGGCCCGCGCGGGCGAGGCCGGCAAGGGCTTCGCCATCGTCGCCGAGGAGTTCAAGAAGATCTCCACCCAGATCGACGAGGTGGCCGGGGCCCTGGAAAGCCAGGTGCGCGCCGACCTCGACGAACTGACCGCCATCGGCGGGGCGATCCTGTCGCACCTGCGCGGCCAGCGGCTGGCGGACCTGGCCCTGAACGCCATCGAGATCATCGACCGCAACCTCTATGAGCGCACCTGCGACGTGCGCTGGTGGGCGACCGACAGCGCTGTTGTCGACTGCGCCATGGCCCCGTCGCGCGAGGCCGCCGACTACGCCAGCCAGCGCCTGCGCGTCATTCTCGACGCCTACACCGTCTATCTGGACCTGTGGATCTGCGACGCGGCCGGGCGGGTGATCGCCAGCGGCCGGCCCGACAAGTACCGTGGCGTGCAGGGCGCGTCGGTCGCCAACGACTCGTGGTTCCAGGAAGCCATGCGCACCAAGAGCGGCGATGACTTCGCCGTGGCCGACATCGCCCGCCAGCGCCTGCTCGACGACGCCCCTGTCGCCACCTACGCCACGGCCATCCGCGAGGGCGGCGAGGCCAAGGGCAAGGTGATTGGCGTGCTGGGCGTTCACTTCGACTGGCGCCCGCAGGCCCAGGCCATCGTCGACGGTGTGCGCATGACCGACGAGGAAAAGAGCCGCTCGCGCGTGCTGCTGCTCGACCAGAACCACCGGGTGCTGGCCGCCTCGGACGGGCAGGGCGTGCTGGTGGAAACCTTCAAGCTCAATACCTCGCATGGCTCGATGGGCAGCTACGCCGAAGGCGACCGCACGATCGGCTACGCCCTGACGCCGGGGTACGAGACCTACAAGGGCCTGGGCTGGTACGGCTGCCTGGTGCAGCGCCAGGCCGTGGACACGCCGCTGCCGGTGGCCGAGCGGTCGGTGGACAACGTGCTGCGGCTGAAGGCCTAGGGATCCGCTGGCGCGGGTGTCCTCCGCCAATCCGTAAAATCCCCGCGAAAGCGTGGATTTTACGGAGGAGTGGTCCCTCAGTACCGCCCGGTCTTGGGGCAGGCGGGGCCGGCGCCGATGGTGAAGGTCTTGCGGCCGTTGCGCCAGCTCATGGTGCAGGTCCGCAACGAGGCGGCCATAACGCGGAGCGTCTCGAGGTCGCCTCGCAGGCGCTCTGGGGTGGTGGTCAGGGAGAGAACGAGGTCGCGGGCGCCGTCTCCGCCGCGATAGGTGGTTTCGATGGCGTATGAGGTCACGCCGGTCGCGTCGGTCCGGCGGCACACCGGCTGGTCGGTGTCGAACAGGCGCATCACGGCGACCTTGTCGCAGGGGCGGCTCGGGCGGCGCGTCCTCGCCCACGGCGTAGCCGTAATAGACCGCGATGAACGCCAGGTCCCTGGGCGGCTCGGCGTCGCCGACGGCGACGGCGCAGGAAACCGGCTTCAGGAACAGCGTCACGCCGTGATCGGCCCCGGTCCAATCGGCCGGGAGACGGCAGTTGAAGACGCCCGGAGGCGTTCGGAACGTCAGGCCATGCTCCGCCGAGACGTAGGTCGGCGGCGGCGGGACGGTCATCTCCGAGGGCGAGCCGCCGGCCAGCAGCCAGGCGGCGACGAGAGCGGGCAGCATGTGCGGAGACTCCGAGAGCGCCCGGATGCTCGCGCCGTTCAGTCGACGGCGGCAAGCACTTTTCGGATCGTTTCCACCACGCGGTCGATTTGGGCCTCCTCGATGATCAGCGGCGGCGACAGGGCGATGATGTCGCCGGTGACGCGGATCAGCAGGCCCTGGTCGAAGGCGGCTTCGAAGGCCTCCATGGCCCGGGCCGTCGGGGCGCCGGGACGGGGCGAAAGCTCGATGCCGGCGATCAGGCCAAAGTCGCGGATGTCGATCACGTGCTTGGCGTCGGCCAGCGAATGGATGGCCGTGCGCCAGTAGGGCTCGATGGCCAGGGCGCGCTCGAACAGGCCCTCGCTTTGGTAGATTTCCAGCGTCGCCAGGCCCGCCGCGCAGGCCAGCGGATGGCCCGAATAGGTGTAGCCGTGGAAGAGCTCGATGGGGCTGTCGGCGCCGTCGAGCATGGCCTCGTAGATGGCGGTGCTGGCGGCCACGGCGCCGGCCGGGACAGCGGCGTTGGTCAGGCCCTTGGCCATGCACAGCAGGTCTGGCGTCACGCCGAAGCGGTCGGCGGCGAAGGGCGCGCCGACCCGCCCGAAGCCGGTGATCACCTCGTCGAAGATCAGCAGAATGTTGTGCCGGTCGCAGATCGCCCGCAGTTTCTGCAGATAGCCCTCGGGCGGCACGAGCACGCCGGTCGAGCCCGCGACCGGCTCGACGATGACGGCGGCGATGTTGGAGGCGTCGTGCAGGGCGACGATGCGTTCCAGATCGTCGGCCAGATGCGCGCCGTGCTTGGGCTGGCCCTGGCTGAACAGGTTCTCGGGGACGCCATGGGTGTGGGGCAGGTGGTCGACGCCGGTGAGCAGGGAGCCGAAATACATCCGGTTCTTGGGGATGCCGCCCACCGAGATGCCGCCGAAGCCGACGCCGTGATAGCCGCGCTCGCGGCCGATCAGCCGGGTCTTGGTCCCCTTGCCGCGGGCGCGGTGATAGGCCAGCGCGATCTTCAGGGCGGTGTCGACCGACTCCGAGCCGCTGTTGGTGAAGAAGATCCGGTCGAGGCCCTTCGGCGTCACCTGGGCCAGGCGCGAGGCGAAGGAAAAGGCCAGCGGGTGGCCGAGATTGAAGCTCGGCGCATAGTCCAGCTCGCCGGCCTGCTTGCGGATGGCCTCGGTGATCTGCTCGCGCCCGTGGCCGGCGTTGACGCACCACAGGCCCGAGGTGGCGTCGAGGATCTGGCGGCCGTCGGGCGTGGCGTAGTGCATGCCCTTGGCGCTGGCGAGCAGGCGCGGATTGGCCTTGAACCGCCGGTTGGGCGTGAACGGCATCCAGTAGGCGTCGAGGTCGTTGGCGCCGAAGTCGGGCATGGGGAAGGTCCTTCGCGAGACCTTGCATTGTGATCGCAATTATCGGCTAGCTGGCAAGCCCTGGAATGCGTCACGGAGAGGAGGGGACATGGCCGAGCCGAAAACGCGCCGTCCCCTGGCCGATTCCACGGCGGTGCATGACCAGGTCTATGACTCCATCCGCCAGGCTTTGATCACCGGCAAGATCGCCCCGGGCGTCGGGGTCAGCTTGCGCAGCCTGGCGGCCGAGCTGGGGGTCAGTCCCATGCCGGTGCGCGACGCTGTGCGCCGCCTCGTCGCCGAGCGGGCCCTGGCGATCAACCCGGCCAACAAGCGCCTTTCGGTGCCCTCGCTGTCGGCCGAGCGGCTGGAGCAGCTGGAGCTGGCGCGGCAATGGATCGAGCCGGAACTGGCCGCTCGCGCCGCGCCCAGGGCCGACGAAGCCTTGGTGCGCAAGCTGAAGCTTATTGATCAGCAGCTGGAAGACGCGCTTCGCGTCGGCGACGTCGACGGCTACATGGTCGCCAACCACGCCTTTCACTTCGCCATCTACCAGCGGGCCGGGGCCGAGGTGCTGCTGGCCATGGCCGGCGGGCTGTGGCTGCAGATCGGGCCGTTCATGCGGGTGGTGTTCGGCCGGGTCGGCACCGGCAGCCTGCCCGCCGACCGTCACGCCGAGGCCATGGACGCCCTGAAGGCCCGCGACGCCGACGGCGCCCGCCGCGCCATCGCCGCTGACCTGTCCGAAGGCATGGACAAGATGCGGGCGGCGGTCGGCGCCGAGTCCGGCTTGACAGGGTCGATGGCGGCGCAAACTGTGATCACAATTCGATGAGGCTCTTCGCGTGACCGTTCCCGCGTCCATCTCCGAACAGCTGCGTCGCCTGGCCCTTCCCGGGCGGGCGGTGATCGACGGCGCCCTGGTCGAGGCGGCCTCGGGCGGGACCTTCCCCAATGTCGGGCCGCGCGACGGCAGGGTGCTGAACCGGGTGGCCGCCTGCGACATGGCCGATGTCGATCGCGCCGTGGCCGCCGCCCGCGCCGCCTTCGAGGACGGCCGCTGGCGCGACCTGCATCCGCGCCAGAAGAAGAAGGTGCTGTTCCGCCTGGCCGAGCTGATGGAGCGCGACGCCGAGGAGCTGGCCCTGCTGGAGAGCCTGGACGTCGGCAAGCCGATCCGCGACGCCCGCAACGTCGACATCCCGCTCGCGATCAACACCACCCGCTGGTACGCCGAGGCGCTGGACAAGGTCTATGGCGAGGTCGGCGCCTCGCCGGCCGATCGCCTGAGCTTCGCCACTCACGAGCCGCTGGGCGTGATCGGGGCGATCGTGCCGTGGAACTTCCCGCTGCACATGGCGATGTGGAAGGTCGCTCCGGCCCTGGCCATGGGCAATTCGGTGGTTCTCAAGCCCGCCGAGCAGTCGCCGCTGACGGCGCTGAAGCTGGGCGAGCTGGCCCTCGAAGCTGGCCTCCCGGCAGGGGTTCTGAACGTGATCCCCGGTTTCGGGGCGATCGCCGGCCAGGCCCTGGCGCGGTCGATGGACGTCGACATGATCGCCTTCACCGGATCGGGTCCCACCGGCCGGCGGCTGATGGAATATGCGGCCCAGAGCAATCTCAAGCGCGTGTCGCTGGAGCTGGGCGGCAAGTCGCCCCAGATCGTCTTCGCCGACTGCCCGGACCTGGATGCGGCGGCGCAAGCGGCGGCCTGGGGCGTGTTCTATAACCAGGGCGAGGTCTGCACCGCCGCCTCGCGCCTGCTGGTCGAGGCCTCGATCAAGGACGAATTCCTTGAGAAGGTGGTCGCGGTCGCTCGCACCATCCAGGTCGGCGATCCGCTGGATCCGGAGACCGGCTTCGGAGCCATGGTCAGCGAGCGGCAGATGAAGACCGCGCTTTCCTATATCGACAAGGCCCGCGAGGAGGGCGGCGATCCCGTGCTCGGCGGGAACCAGGTGCGCACGGAGACCGGCGGCTTCTATGTCGAGCCCACCATCTTCGACGGCGTGAAGCCGGAGCACCGCCTGGCCAAGGAGGAGGTGTTCGGCCCGGTGCTGGGCGTGCTGAGCTTCACGGGCGAGGAAGAGGCCTTCGCCCTGGCCAACGATACGGTCTACGGCCTCGCCGCCGGCCTGTGGACCAGCGACATCAATCGCGGGCTGAAGGGCGCGCGGAAGCTGAAGGCGGGGCTGGTCTGGGTCAACGGCTGGGACGCCTGCGACATCACCATGCCATTCGGGGGCTTCAAGCAGTCGGGCTTCGGCCGTGACCGCAGCCTTCATGCGTTGCACAAGTACGCCGACCTGAAGTCGGTGTCCGTGACGCTGAGGTAGCCCCACATGACCGCCCTGAACCTTGTCGAAACCGCCGCCCTGATCGACGGCCTGTGGATCGAAGGCGACGCGACCTTCGCCGTCACCAACCCGGCCGACGGCGAGACGATCGCGCAGGTCGCCGAACTGGGCGCGGCCGAGACGCGGATCGCCATCGAGGCCGCGCACCGGGCGTTTCCGGGCTGGGCGGCCAGGACGGCCAAGGAGCGGGGGGCGATCCTGCGCCGGTGGAGCGACCTGATGCTCGCCCACGCCGACGACCTGGCCCGGCTGATGACGGCCGAGCAGGGCAAGCCGCTGGCGGAGTCAAAGGGCGAGGTGGCCTATGGCGCGTCGTTCATCGACTGGTTCGCCGAGGAGGCCAAGCGCGGCTACGGCCACACCATCCCGACGCCCGATCCCAAGAAGCGCCTGGCCTCGATCAAGCAGCCGATCGGGGTGTGCGCGGCCATCGCGCCGTGGAACTTCCCGATCGCCATGATCACCCGCAAGGTCGGCCCGGCCCTGGCGGCCGGCTGCACCGTGGTGGTCAAGCCGGCGGCCGAGACGCCGCTGTGCGCCCTGGCCATCGCCCGTCTGGCCGTGGAGGCGGGCGTGCCGGCGGGCGTGCTCAACGTCGTCACCGGCACCGACGCTTCGGCCATCGGCAAGGCCCTGTGCGAGGACGGCCGGGTGCGCAAGCTGTCGTTCACCGGCTCGACCCCGGTGGGCAAGGTGCTCTACGGCCAGTGCGCCGGCACGATGAAGAAGCTCTCCCTCGAGCTGGGCGGCAACGCGCCCTTCATCGTCTTCGACGACGCCGATCTTGAGGCCGCCGTCGATGGGGCGATCGCCAGCAAATACCGCAACACCGGCCAGACCTGCGTCTGCGCCAACCGCCTGATCGTCCAGGCCGGCATCCACGACGCCTTCGTCGCGCGGCTGACCGAGAAGGTGGCGGCCCTGAAGGTCGGTAACGGCATGACCGAAGGCGTGCAGATCGGCCCGGTCATCAATGCAAAGGCCATGCGCAAGATCGGCGGCCTCGTTAACGAGGCCCTTCTGGCTGGGGCGCAAGCCACTACCGGCGGCGGCGAAGATCCCTATAACCCCGAGCGCTTCTTCTCGCCGACGGTCCTGATCGACGTCACGCCGGACATGCGGCTGTTCAACGAGGAGATCTTCGGCCCCGTCGCGCCGATCGTGAAGTTCCACACCGAGGACGAGGCGGTCTCCCTGGCCAACGCCACGCCGTTCGGCCTGGCGGCCTATTTCTACAGCCGCGACGTCGGCCGCTGCTGGCGCGTGGCCGAGGCCATCGAGGCCGGCATGGTCGGGATCAACGAAGGCCTTATCTCGACCGAGGTGGCGCCGTTCGGCGGGGTCAAGGAATCGGGCCTGGGCCGCGAGGGTTCGTCCGAGGGCCTCGATGAGTATTTCGAGACCAAGTACCTGTGCTTCGGCGGGGTGGGATGACGTCGTCGCGCCGCCATTTCCTATCCTCCCGTCATTCCCGCCCTTGTGGCGGGAACCCCTCTGTCCGCCGCAAGGGCAGGGATGTGGCGGGCTGGCCCGCCAAGGCGCTTCACGTGCGAGCTGAACCAGGGTTTCCCGCCACAAGGGCGGGAATGACGGGAGTTTGGGTTGGCGGAGGTGACTGGTGACAGTCGCGCTCGCTAAGGCCAGAACCCTCGCCGACCTGATCGCAGCCGAGCGCGCGCGGTTCCTGGCCGAGCATCCGCGCAGCGTGGCGATGGCCAAGGCGGCTGCGCAGGTGTGGCGCGGGGGCGTGCCTATGCACTGGATGGGCGACTGGGCCTGCCCCAGCCCCATCTTCGCCGCCCAGGGCGTCGGGGCGCAGGTCACCGATGTCGACGGCAAGCTCTACGACGACTTCTGCCTGGGCGACACGCCGTCGATGTTCGGCCATGGCGACGCCTCGGTGGCCGCCGCCGTCGCCGACCAAGCCAAACGCGGGGCGGGGTTCATGCTGCCGACCGCCTCGGCGGTGATCGTCGGCAAGCTGCTGGCCGAACGCTTCGGCCTGCCGCTATGGCAGGCGGCGACCACGGCCAGCGACGCCAACCGCGCGGCGATTCGTTGGGCGCGGGCGGTGACGCAGCGACCGGTCGTGCTGGTGTTCGACGGCTGCTACCACGGCATGGTCGAGGACGCCTTCGTGGTGCTGAAGGATGGCGCGGCGGTCATGAAGCCCGGCCTGCTGGGCCAGGTGCAGGACCTGACGGCGACCACCCGCGTCGCGCCGTTCAACGATCTGGCGGCGCTGGAAGCGGCCCTGGCTCCCGGCGACGTCGCCGCCGTGCTGGCCGAGCCGGTGATGACCAATTGCGGGATGATCCTGCCCGATCCCGGCTTCCACGACGCTCTGCGCAAGCTGACCCGCGAGGCCGGGACCCTGCTGATCATCGACGAGACCCACACCATCTCGACCGGCCCTGGCGGCTACACCAGGGCGCATGGCCTGGAGCCCGACGTCTTCGTGCTGGGCAAGGCCGTGGCCGGCGGCGTGCCGGCCGCCGTCTGGGGCGTGACGGCCGAGCTTTCGGCGCGGATGGACGAGGCCCAGGCGCGCGTCGGACCGGGCCAGTCGGGGATCGGCACGACGCTGTCGGGCGCCGCCCTGGCCATGGCGGCGATGCGGGCCATGCTGTCCGAAGTGATGACCGACTCGGCCTATGCCAAGATGTTGGCCGGCGCGGAGCGGCTGGTGGCCGGCCTGCGCGGCGTCATCGCGGCGCGGGGCCTGCCGTGGTCGGTGGTGCACGTCGGGGCGCGGGTGGAACTGGTCTTCGCCGACCCGCCGCCGCGCGACGCCGCGGCGATGCGGAAAGTTCTGGACCACGATGCGGTGGAAGCGCTGCATCTGTGGCTGATCAACCGAGGGGCGCTGATCGCGCCCTTCCACAACATGATGCTGGTCTCGCCCGTCACCGACGACGCGGCGGTGGACCGGCTGGTCGCGGCGATCGACGGATTCGCGGCGGCTGTCGGGGAGTTGCAAGCATGAGCGCCGTCGCCGATCCGCAGGAGTGCCGCGACTTCCTCGCCGCCCATCCGCAGGTGAAATATGTCGAGGTGTTCTTCACCTCGATGACCGGGGTGCCGCGCGGCAAGCGCCTGCGGGTGCACGAGCTGCAGGCGATCTACGACTATGGCCGGTTTCTGCCGGGCTCGATCCTGGTGGTCGACACCGTCGGGGCCGACTGCGAGGACACGGGCCTGGTCTGGGAGGACGGCGACGCCGACCGCCGCGCGCGGCCCGTGCCGGGGACGCTGACGCTCGCGCCGTGGCTGGGTCCCGACGTCGCCCAGGTGATGCTGTCGCTGTACGAGCTGGACGGCACGCCCAACGATCTGGACCCGCGCCACGTGCTGCAACGGGTGCTCGATCGCTACGCCGCCGACGGCCTGACGCCGGTCGCGGCCTGCGAGCTGGAATACTATCTCGTCGACATCGAGCGCGGCCCGAACGGCGAGCTCTTGCCCGCCAAGTCGGTGCTGACCGGCCAGCGGCCGACCGGTATCCAGGTCTACGGCCTGCCCGAACTGGAGGCCAACGCCCCGTTCCTGCGCGAGCTGTGGGACACGGCCGACACGATCGGGGTGCCTCTGGAAGGCGCGATCTCGGAATTCGCCCCGGCCCAGGTGGAGCTGACCCTCAAGCACAAGCCCGACGCCTTGCGCGCCGCCGACGACGCGGTGCTCTACAAGCGCGCCGCCAAGGGCGTGGCTCTGCGCCACGGCTGCGAGGCGACCTTCATGGCCAAGCCCTGGGTCGACCGCGCGGGCAACGGCTTCCACGTGCATGTCAGTTTCAACGACGCGGACGGGAACAACCTGTGCGCCGCCGAGGATCCGGAAGGCTCCGACCTGCTCAAGCACGCCATCGGCGGCATGAAGCAGCTGCTGGGCGAGGGCATGGCCATCCTGGCGCCCAACGCCAACAGCTATCGCCGCTTCAAGGCCAACAGCTATGCGCCGGTCGCGCCGACCTGGGGCGTCAACAACCGCACGGTTTCACTGCGCGTGCCGGCCGGCCCGGCGCCGACGCGCCACGTCGAGCACCGCGTGGCGGGCGCCGACGGCAATCCGTACCTGGTGATGGCGACGCTGCTGGCGGCCGCTCACCACGGCATCACCAACAAGATCGATCCGGGAGCGGCGGTGGTCGGCGACGGCTACGCCGCCGCGGCCAAGGAGAACGTGCGCCTGCCGTCCAACTGGTTCGCCGCCGTCGACCTCTTCGAGAAGTCCGAGGTGCTGGCCGACTATCTGGGCGCGCGGTTCGTGGAGATGTTCGTCTCGGTCAAGCGCACCGAACAGGCGCGGTTCTTCGAGGTGATCACGCAGCTCGACTATGACTGGTATCTGCGCAACGCCTGACCGTGGGCGTTGGAAGTAAGGCTTTGGGTTGAACCGGCGGCGGGGAAGGGGCCTCGTCCGCTTCATGCGAACGAAAGAGGGAGTTTCGAGGCCATGAGCAATCGTATTCTGGGCGCGTCGCGCCGCTCTCTGCTGACCGCCTTCGGGGCGGCGGCTATCGGCCTGTCGTTCACCGCCTGCGGCGAGAAGCCAAAGCCCGGCGAGGCCGGCGGCGAAGAGAACAAGCTGAATTTCTACAACTGGGACACCTATATCGGCGAGACGACCCTGGGCGACTTCAAGAAGGCCACGGGCGTCGACGTCAATATGAGCCTGTTCGCCACCAACGACGAACTGTTCGCCAAGCTGAAGGCGGGCAATCCGGGCTTCGACGTGATCGTGCCGTCCAACGAATTCGTCACCCGCATGGCCGAGGCCGGCATGCTGGAGCCGCTGGACCACGCCAAGATCCCGAACATCAAGAACATCGACCCGGCCTTCATGGACCCGGACTACGACAAGGGCCGCAAGTTCTCGATGCCCTACACTTGGCTGGTGCTGGGCATCGGCTATCGCAAGAGCAAGGTGAAGGGCGTCCCCGACAGCTGGAAGTGGCTGTTCGACAGCAACCAGTACGCCGGCAAGATCGGCCTGCTGTCGGAAAGCGCCGACCTGGTGCGCCTGTCGGCCAAGTACCTGGGCCACTCGGTCAACGCCATCCCAGCCGACCTGCTGCCGAAGATCGAGCAGATGCTGATCAAGCAGAAGCCGTTCGTGAAGGCCTTCCACGACGACAACGGCCAGGACCTGCTGCTGTCGGGCGAGGTGGACGTGGTGCTCGAGTACAACGGCGACATCGCTCAGGCGATGAAGGACGACGACGACATCGACTTCGTCGTGCCCAAGGAAGGCTCGCTGATCAACTCCGACACCCTGTGCATCCCCAAGGGCGCGCCGCGTCCGAACAACGCGCACAAGTTCATCAACTATCTGCTCGACGCCCAGGCCGGCGCCGCGATCAGCAAGACCATCCTCTATCCGACGCCCAACGCCGCGGCCAAGGCGCTGATGCCGGAGGACTACAAGAACAACAAGGTGATCTTCCCGCCCGCCGACATCATGTCCAAGTGCGAATACGGGGCCTTCGAAGGGGCGGAAAAGGCCAGCCTCTACGAGGAGATCATCACCCGCGTGCGGGCGGCTTAAGGCCGGCGATCCTCCCCCTCTGGGGCAGGTGGCCCGGAGGGCCGGAGGGGGGGACGTTTTCAGCTTCCGCTGAGCGTCTCGCCCTCGCGGCCACACCCCCCTCCGTCGGCTTCGCCGACACCTCCCCCAGAGGGGGAGGATCTTGGAGCGCTCAATGGAACAGAGCTGGAAGAAGGCCAAGGCGGTGTTCGCCGCCGCGCTGGGACCGCCGCTGGTCTGGCTGGTGGTGTTCTTCGTCGCGCCGATGGCGATCGTCTGGGCCTACAGCTTCGGCCACAATGTCGGGCTGACCGAGATCTCGTTCACCGGCACGATCGCCAACTACGCCCGGGCGCTGGAGCCGCTGTATCTGAAGATCTTCGTCAAGTCGGCCTGGGTGGCGGCGCTGACGACGGCCCTGTGCCTGGTGATCGGCTTCCCGGTGGCCCTTGCCATCACCTTCGCCTCGCAGAAGGCCAAGACCTGGCTGCTGCTGCTGGTCATGCTGCCGTTCTGGACGAACCTGCTGATCCGCACCTACGCGCTGATCGCCGTGCTGCGCACCGAGGGCTACATCAACCAGGGCTACGAGTGGATCTGGACCCTGGCGTCCAAGATCGCGCCGCTGGGGGCGTTCCAGCCGCTGGAGCTGCTGCACAACAATTTCGCGGTGATCCTGGGCCTCGTCTACGTGCACCTGCCGTTCATGGTGCTGCCGCTCTATTCGGCGCTGGACCGGCTGGACAAGTCGCTGCTGGAGGCCAGCCTCGACCTCGGCGCCGGGCACCTGCGCACCCTGTTCCGCATCGTCGTGCCGCTGGCCCTGCCGGGCATCGCCTCGGGCATCCTGATCACCTTCATTCCGGCCCTGGGCGCCTATCTGACGCCCGACCTGCTGGGCGGCCCCGACAGCCAGATGATCGCCAACGTCATCGAGCGTCAGTTCAAGCGCGCCAACGACTGGCCGTTCGGCGCGGCCCTGTCGTTCCTGCTGATGTACCTGACCTTCATCGCCATCGCCGTGCAGGCCCTGTTGTCGCGCGGCAAGAAGAAGGAGGGCGTGGGATGACCAAGCGTTCGCCGCCCGGTCCGCTCGAATACCTGCGCCGCTGGCCGATCCGGCTGTGGCTGGCGGGCGTGGGGATCTTTCTCTACGCGCCGCTGGTGGCCCTGATGGCCTTCAGCTTCAACGACAGCCGGCGCAACATCGTCTGGAAGGGCTTCACCCTCAAATACTACGAGAAGGCCTTCAACAATGACGGCCTGATCGAGGCCTTCGCCAACAGCCTGACCATCGCGGCGGTCTCGACCGTGCTCAGCGTCGTGCTCGGGGCCATGGTCGCCCTGGCCCTTTGGCGGTTCCGCTTCCCGGGCAAGACGGTGGTGGACGGGGGTCTGGCCCTGCCGATCGTGGTGCCCGAGATCTGCATGGGCGTGGGCATGCTGGTGTTCTTCGCCAAGGTGCTGCCCTGGCCGCAGGGGATGATCTGGCCGCTGAACCTGGGGGCGATCATCATCGCCCACGTGACCTTCTCGTTCCCGTTCGTGGCGGTGGTGGTGCGCGCGCGCATGGCCAGCTTCAACCGCGAACTGGAGGAGGCCGCCCGGGATCTCGGGGCCGGCGAGTTCCGCACCATCAAGGACGTGATCCTGCCGCACATGACGCCGTCGCTGGTGGCGGGGGCGCTGCTGGCCTTCACGCTGAGCCTCGACGACTTCGTCATCACCTTCTTCACGGCGGGGCCCGACACCGTGACCTTCCCGGTGAAGGTCTATTCGATGGTGCGCTTCTCGGTGACGCCCGAGGTCAACGCGGCCTCGACCATCCTGATCGTGCTGACCGTGATCCTGACCGCCGTGGCGCTGAAGCTGCAGGGCGATCCGGCGGCGACGGCCGGGGCGCATGGGGGGGAGAAGGCATGAGGTTCGTGCGGGAAGCCCCCTCAGTCGGCTTCGCCGACAGCTCCCCCAGAGGGGGAGCATCTGCTCGGCATAGATCCTCCCCCTCTGGGGGAGGTGGCCCGGAGGGCCGGAGGGGGCCTTGGGCGCTGAAGTTTTCGGGGGGAATGAGCAAGTGACCGAACCCAAACCCATCATCACCTTCGAGAACGTCACCAAGCGCTTCGGCAAGCTGGCGGCGGTGGACAACGTCTCGCTGAGCATCAGGGAGGGCGAGTTCTTCGCCCTGCTCGGGCCGTCGGGCTGCGGCAAGACCACCCTGCTGCGGATGCTGGCCGGGTTCGAGACGCCGACCGAGGGGCGGATCCTGATCGACGGCCAGGACATCTCCAACGTGCCGCCGAACAAGCGGCCGGTGAACATGGTGTTCCAGTCCTACGCCGTGTTCCCGCACATGACCGTGGCCGACAACGTCGCCTACGGCCTGAAGGTCGACCGCGTCGGCAAGGCCGAGCGCGACCGCCGGGTCGAGGAGGCGCTGGAGCTGGTGCAGCTGGGCGGCCTTGGCCATCGCAAGCCCGACCAGCTGTCGGGCGGGCAGCGGCAGCGCGTGGCCCTGGCCCGGGCGCTGGTCAAGCGGCCGCGTGTCTTGCTCCTGGACGAGCCGCTGTCGGCCCTGGACGCCAAGCTGCGCGAGCAGATGCGCACCGAGCTATGCACCCTGCAGGAGAAGGTCGGTATCACCTTCATCATGGTCACCCACGACCAGGACGAGGCGCTGGCGCTGGCCAGCCGCTGCGCGGTGATGAGCAAGGGCCTGCTGCAGCAGGTGGCCACGCCCAACGACCTCTACGAGTTTCCCAACAGCCGCCTGGTGGCCGACTTCATCGGCAGCGTGAACCTGTTCGAGGGCGTGCTGGCAGTGGACGAACCGAGCCATGCGGTGATCAAGTCCGAAGGCCTGCCCACCGACATCTTCCTCGACCACGGCGTCACCGGTCCGCGCGGCGGCACGGTGTGGGCGGCGATCCGCCCCGAGAAGATCGAGCTGCACAAGCGCCCCGACGACGGCGAGCCGCCGAACATGGGCGACGCGCCCAAGGGCGCCAACGCCGTGGCCGGGGTCATCAAGCACGAGGCCTATCTGGGCGGCATCTCGACCTACGAGGTGGAAATCGCGGGAGGGCGTCGCGTGAAGGTACAGCGGCCCAACCTGACCCGCTGGGACCAGGAGGACTTCCGGCTGGGCGAGGCGGTGTGGATCGCCTGGCATGCCTGCTCGCCGGCGGTGCTGCTGTCGTGATCCCATGAGACCCGTCGCCGGCGTCATCTGCTGCACCCGCACCGTCGGGATCGAACCGGCCCAGGCGGTGATGAACCGCTATGTCGCCGGCGCCATGAAGTACGCCGACGCGGCGGCCCTGCTGGTGCCGTCGATGCCGGGGCTGATGAAGGCCTCGGAGGTCGCCGCGCGGCTGGATGGCCTCTTGCTGACCGGCAGCCCGTCGAACCTCGATCCCACCTTCTATGACGAGGCGGTGGAGGACGCGCCGGGGCCGTTCGACCACGATCGCGACGCCATGACCCGCGACCTGATCGAGGTGATGCTGGACCTCGGCCGGCCGGTGTTCGGGGTGTGCCGGGGCTTCCAGGAGATCAACGTCGCCTTCGGGGGATCCCTGCGGCGCGACATGGCGACCAGCGCCGAGCTGATCGCCCACCACGCGCCCGACGAGGTCGATTTCAACGGCATGTTCGACCATCGCCACCCGGTCGACCTGACCCCCGGCGGGGTGCTGGCCACGGCCTTCGGGGTCGAGCGGGCGGTGGTCAATTCGGTGCACTACCAGGGCGTCGACCGGCTGGGCGAAGGCCTGTCGGTGGAGGCTCGGGCGCAGGACGGCGTCGTCGAGGCGGTGTCGGCCAGCGTCAACGGCGCGCCGGTGCTGGCCGTGCAATGGCATCCGGAATGGAAGCCGGAGGAGAACGCCCAGAGCCGGACGTTCTTCCAGCTGTTCGGCCAGGCGCTGCGCAAGGAATTTCCCCGCCCCCTCGATGGGGGAGGGGCAGGGGTGGGGGTGACCGCGGCGGTTCGGCCCGCGCCATGACCTGACAGGCTGTCACCCCCATCCCCGACCCTTCCCCCATCAAAGGGGGAAGGGAGAAAACAAAAGATCGTCCAGGAGTTCGTTCCATGACCGCCCCCCTCCGCAACCACGACATCGCCGAGCTCAAGCGCCTGGATCTGGCCCACCACCTGCCGGCCCAGGCCGATCACAAGGTCATCGCCGAGCAGGGCGGCAGCCGGATCATCACCCGGGCCGAGGGCGTCTACATCCATGACGGCGAAGGCCACCAGATCCTCGACGGCATGGCCGGGCTGTGGTGCGTGAACGTCGGCTACGGTCGCGAAGAGCTGGCCAAGGCCGCCTACGACCAGATGCTGGAGCTGCCGTACTACAACACCTTCTTCAAGACCGCGACGCCGCCGCCGATCGAGTTGGCGGCCAAGATCGCGGAGAAGATGGGCGGGCATCTGACCCACGTCTTCTATAATTCGTCGGGATCCGAGGCCAACGACACGGTCTTCCGCCTGGTGCGCCATTACTGGAAGCTCAAGGGTGAGCCCAGCCGCACCGTCTTCATCAGCCGCTGGAACGCCTATCACGGCTCGACCGTGGCCGGCGTCTCGCTGGGCGGCATGAAGCACATGCACAAGCAGGGCGACCTGCCGATCGCCGGCGTCGAGCACGTGATGCAGCCCTATCCATTCGGCGACGGCTTCGGCGAGGATCCGGCCGCCTTCCGCGACCGGGCGGTCAAGGCCATCGAGGACAAGATCCTCGAGGTCGGCCCCGAGAATGTCGCCGCCTTCATCGGCGAGCCGGTGCAGGGCGCGGGCGGGGTGATCATCCCGCCGGACGGCTACTGGCCCGCCGTCGAGGCGCTGTGCCGCAAGTACGGAATCCTGCTGGTCTGCGACGAGGTGATCTGCGGCTTTGGGCGCCTGGGCCAATGGTTCGGCCACCAGCACTACGGCATCAAGCCCGACCTGATCGCCATGGCCAAGGGCCTGTCGTCCGGCTACCTGCCGATCAGCGCCGTGGGCGTGGCCGATCATATCGTCGCCGAACTGCGCGAAAAGGGCGGCGATTTCATCCACGGCTTCACCTATTCGGGCCACCCGACCGCCGCCGCCGTGGCGCTGAAGAATATCGAGATCATGGAGCGCGAGGGCCTGGTCGAGCGCACCCGCGACGAGACCGGCCCCTATCTGGCCCAGGCCCTGACCTCGTTGAACGACCATCCGCTGGTGGGCGAGACCCGGTCGCTGGGCCTGATCGGCGCGGTCGAGATCGTGCGCGAGAAGGGCACGAACCATCGCTTCCTCGACAAGGAAGGCGAGGCCGGCCCGATCGTGCGCGACCTCTGCATCAAGAACGGCCTGATGGTCCGCGCCATCCGCGACAGCATCGTCTGCTGCCCGCCGCTGATCATCACCAAGGCGCAGATCAACGAACTGGTGGGCATCATCCGCAAGTCGCTGGACGAGGCCGAGCCGGTGCTGCGGGCGTTGAAGCCGAAGGAGGGCGAGGGGTGAGCAAAGCCCAGGCCTACTTTCGCCAGGAGTACGGTGTGGGGGTCTGGTCGGGCGTGCCTAGCGTCTTGAGCCACTCGCGCACCCGCTCGTGCGGGACGCAGCGGCCGGCCTCGATATCGGCTTCGGCCGCCAAGCGGCGTTCGGCGTCTTCGTCGGATTCCGCATCGGTATCGGACTGGGTCATGCCGCAGCCTATCATGGACACAGCCTGAGCGAGCCGACGCCGAACGACAACCCTCAACAATCAGCCCAAACTTCAGCAAGCGCGAGGAGCGCCCCTATGAAGCCCAAGCACAAGAAGAACCACGACGGTCCGAAGATCACCCGGGGGGTCAAGACGCTGGACGAGGCCCAGGCCTGGTTCCGGAGCCAGAACATCGAGGAGATCGAGTGCGTCGTGCCCGATCTGGCCGGCGTCGCGCGCGGCAAGATCATGCCGGTGCGCAAGTTCCTGGGGACACCCTCGATGAACCTGCCGCTGGCGGTGTTCTACCAGACCATCACCGGCGACTTCCCCGAGTTCGAGGGGGCGGTGAACGCGGTGCAGTCGGACACCGACATCTTCCTGACCCCCGACCTGGCGACCCTGGCCACCGTGCCCTGGGCCCAGGACCCGACCGCCCAGGTGATCCACGACGCCTTCCATCCCGACGGCCGGCCTGTCGAGGAAAGCCCGCGCCAGGTGCTGCGCCGGGTGCTGTCGCTCTATCGCGAGAAGGGCTGGAGCCCGATCGTGGCGCCGGAAATCGAGTTCTATCTCGTCGAAAAGAACATCGACTGGGACTATCCGCTGAAGCCTCCGATCGGCCGCTCGGGCCGGCCCGAGAGCGGTCGCCAGGGCTATTCGATCAGCGCGGTCAACGAGTTCGACGCCCTGTTCGAGGACATGTACGAGTACTCGGAGCGCCAGGGTCTGGAGATCGACACCCTGATCCACGAGAGCGGCGTGGCCCAGATGGAGATCAACCTGCGCCACGGCACGCCGCTGGAGCTGGCCGACCAGGTGTTCATGTTCAAGCGCACCATCCGCGAGGCGGCGCTGGAGCACGACATCTACGCCACCTTCATGGCCAAGCCGATGGCCGGCGAGCCCGGCAGCGCCATGCACATCCACCAGTCGATCCTGACCGAGGACGGCGACAACCTGTTCTCCGACCCCAAGACGGGCGAGGCGACGCCGGCCTTCTACGCCTTCATCGCCGGCCAGCAGCGCTACCTGCCGGCGATCATGGCGATCCTGGCGCCTTACGTGAACAGCTACCGCCGCATCGCCCGCGACAGCGGCGCGCCGGTCAACACCCAGTGGGGCTACGACAACCGCACCTGCGGCCTGCGGGTGCCGCCGTCGGATCCGGCCAACCGCCGGGTCGAAAACCGCATCCCTTCGTCGGACGCCAATCCGTACCTGGCCATCGCCGCGGTGCTGGCCTGCGGCTATCTGGGCATGACCCAGAACCTGGCGCCCACCGCGCCGGTCGAGATCGACGCCAGCGCCCGGGGGATCGAGCTGCCGCGCAGCCTGCTGGAGTCGGTGACCCTGTTCGAGGACGCCAAGCCGCTCGTCGAGATCCTCGGGACCACCTTCTGCAGCGCCTATGTCCGGGTGAAGCAGGCCGAGTACGAGACCTTCATGCGCACCATCAGTCCGTGGGAGCGGGAGTTCCTGCTGCTGAATGTTTAGGGGCGGTCGCCTTTGTTCACCCTCTCCCTACGGGAGAGGTGGCGTCTGAGCATGATGAACACCGGCCACCCGAGCGCCTCCTGGTACGCCGCCACGGCGCACGCCCTGCCGCCGCTCCCCGCCCTCGATGGCGAGACCACGGCCGACGTCTGCGTGGTCGGCGCGGGCTACACCGGCCTGGGCGCGGCGCTGGAGCTGGCGTCGCGCGGGGTCTCGGTCGTCGTGCTGGAGGCCGCCCAGGTGGGGTCCGGCGCCTCGGGGCGCAACGGCGGGCAGGTGCATGCGGGGCAGCGCAACGACCAGGCCTGGCTGGAGAAGACGGTCGGCCGCGACGACGCCCTGGCGCTATGGAAGATGTCGCTGGACGCCCGCTCGCACCTGTCGGCCCTGATCGCCGAGCACGCCATCGCCTGCGACTTCACGCCGGGCATGATCCACGCCCGCCACAAGAGCGGCGGGGAGGGCGAGGACCTCGACCACATCGAGTTCATGGCCGCCCGATACGGCTATCACGAGCTGGAGTTGATCGACGAGGACGCCCTGGCCGAGGAGCTGGGCACGAGCGTCTATCACGGCGGAACCCGCGACAACGGCGGCGGCCACCTGCATCCGCTGAACCTGGCGCTGGGCCTGGCGCGGGCGGCGCTGGCCAGGGGCGCGGTGATCCACGAGCGCAGCCGCGCGCGGGCCTGGCGCAAGGAAGGGGGGCGCCGCGAGGGCGGCAAGATCGTGGTCGAGACGGCCGCCGGCCGCGTACTGTGCGACCAGCTGATCCTGACCGGCGACGGCTATCTGGACGAACTGGCAGGCCCGCAGGCTCGCGCGCGGGTGATGCCGATCAACAACTTCGTCCTGGCCACCGAACCCTTGGGAGATCGCGCCGAGACGATCATCCGCTCAAACGCCGCCGTGGCCGACAGCCGCTTCGTCGTGAACTACTTCCGCAAGACCCCCGACGGCCGGCTGCTGTTCGGCGGCGGCGAGAACTACCGGCCGGGCTTCCCGCCGGACCTGCCGCGCTTCGTGCGCCGCCACATGCTGAAGATCTATCCCGACCTGGCCGACGTGAAGGTCACCCACGCCTGGGGCGGGACGCTGGGGATCACCGTCCACCGCGCGCCGTTCGTGCGCGAGCTGGCGCCGGGCGTGCGGGTCGCGGCCGGCTATTCGGGGCAGGGGGTGATGCTGGCGCCGTGGTTCGGCAAGCTGCTGGCCGACGCGGCCCTGGGCGAGACGGGCGGGGTGGAGCTGCTGTCGCGCCTGCCGACCCCGCCGTTTCCCGGCGGGCGGCTGCTGCGCTGGCCGCTGACGGTGGCGGGGCTGTCCTGGTATGCGCTGCGCGACCGCCTCTAGGGACGCGTCCGGGTCAGGCGGCCTTCGCCTTGGCCCGCAGCGACAGGCAGTAGCCGATCGTCACCGCCAGCCCCGCCAGGATCGCGCCGCAGCCGCCCAGCACCGCGATCTGCGGCGGCGCGAAGGCCCACAGTCCGGCATAGACCAGCCCGCTCAGCGCCATCGACCATCCGCCGACCCGGTTGGCCTTGCGGGCCCAGGCGCTGGGCACGAACCGCTTGGGCATGCGGTTGCCGAACCAGGCGACCATCAGGCCGATGGCGCCCATGACCAGCCTGTTGACGGTGTCGGTGTCGATATAGCCCAGCTTGCGCGCGAAGCTCGCGGCCAGGGCCAGCACGACGATGCCGACTCCCCAGGCGAGGTCGGCGATCATGTCCTTCTTCATCGTGCTCATCGTGCGATCTCCTGCTTGATCGACGGGGGCGCCGGCGCGTCTTCGCCGAGGCCGAACGATTGGACGAAGCCCAGCAGCGCCTCTTCGAGCACCGAGAGCTTCAGGTGGTAGATGACGGACTTGCCGGCCTTCTCGGCGTGCACCAGGTCGGCTTCCTTCAGCACTGCGAAATGGGCCGACATGGTTGGCTTGGAGACGTCGAACTGGTCGGCCAGTTCGCCGGCGCTCAAGGGGCCCTCGCGCAGGAGCAGCAGCACCTTGCGGCGGGTGGGATCGGAAAGGGCTCTGAACACCTGGCTCATGATGTGATGATTAGCTAAACATCGAAATGAGTCAAGCGCGGGTCGGGACGGGCTGGCCTGGACGCGTTCGTCGGGCTAACAACCCCCACATGGCGCGAACCAAGCTGAACCCCGAATTCGAGATCGACGTCGACGGCGAGACCTATGTCTGGCGGCTGCAGCGCACGCCCCATTGGTCGAAGGATCCCGTCGAGCGGCACGGCATGGCGATCTGCGTGCACCATAAGGAAGGCAAGCGCGAGGTCGTGATCGAGTTTCCGCCGGGCGAGCAGCCCCGCTACGGCGCGCCGCAGCTGAAGCCCGAGCAGATCCCCGTCAAGCTGGTGGGCAAGGCCATCGCCTCGGCCGTGGCGGCGGGGTGGGAGCCCTGGTCGCGCGGCAAGCCGGTGATCATCGCCGTGGACGAGACCGGGGCCTGACCGCCAGCCCTGCCTCCGGGAACTCCTCATGACCCTGGCCTATCAGCGCCCCAAGCGGTTCGCCAAATGGGTCCGGCTGTGCGGGCCCAGGACCGGCGGCTTGGCCGAACAGGTGGAGACGGTGTTTCTCCAGAGGTTTCTCGATGCGGGCTATGTTCCCGTGACCCTCGAATGCGGGGATCGCGGCCGCGTGGTCAGCGGTCTGGAGATCCGTCTGGAGAAGGCCGAGCAGGGCCTGTTCAAGTCGGTCACTATCCAGTTCGACAAGTATCGGGGTTCGCGGTTCCAGGTGGCCGTCGAGCGGGAGCGGGCCGGCGAGCAGAGGCCGTTCGACCAGGCCAATCTCGTGCCGCGCAAGGGCAAGTACTATCATTTCTGGGGCAAGCCCTGGCTGGCGCCCAACCGCTTCTGGTCGGCGAAGGCCTCGGCCAGGCTGCCCCGGCGGCTGGCCGGGCTCTTTCCGCAATGCGAGGCCTTTCTCGAAAGCGGCGTGCGGGGCCGCAACCTGAGCCGGCCGATCATTCTGCCGGTGTTCGGCGCGCCTGCTTCCCCGGACCCCGCCTAGGCCCGCGCGCCGGGCAATCGCCTTCGCCTCGCGCCGTTGGCCGTCGGCCTGATTGACACCCGACCAGCGTCGCCCTCCGATACCCTGGTTACGAAGCGTGGCGGGGTGAGATGCAGGGGCAGGTTTCGGAGCCGACGGGCAGTCTGGCCACGGCGCTCGCCCACGCGGCGCGGCTGCTTTCGCATGATCCCGAACTGGCGCGTGAGCAGGCCCTGGCGATCCTGGAGGCCGCGCCCCGTCATCCCGGCGCGATCCTGATCCTGGCCGCGGCCCTGCGGCTGTCGGGCGACGCGGCCGCCGCCCTGCCGGTGATCGACCCGCTGTCGCGCGCGCTGTCACAGGCCCCCGAGGTGCAGCTGGAGCACGGTCTCGTGCTGCTGGATCTTGGCCGCACCCAGGAGGCGGTGGCGGCGCTGCGGCGGGCGACGACGCTGAACCCTGGCCTCGGCGAGGCCTGGCGGGCGCTGTCGGTGGGGCTGACCGTGCTGGGCGACATGGCTGGCGCGCAGGACGCCGGCGACCGCCAGATCCAGGCCTCGGTGCGCGATCCGGCCCTGATCGCCGCGGCCTCGGCCCTGGTCGAGGGACGGCTGGCGGAGGCCGAGCATGGCCTGCGAACCTATCTGGCGGCCAGGCCCGACGAGCCGGCCGCCCTGCGCATGCTGGCCGAGGTGGCCGCGCGCCTGGGCCGCTACGAGGACGCCGAGCGGATCCTGACCCAGACCCTGGCCTTCACGCCCGGCTTCACCGCCGCCCGCCACAACCTGGCGACCTTGCTCTATCGCCAGAACAAGACCCTGGAAGCGCTGGCCGAGCTCGACCTGCTGCAGGCGGCTGACCCGCGCCATCCGGCCTACGCCAACCTGCGCGCCGCGGCCCTGGTGCGGATCGGCGAGTATGAGGCGGCTGTCGGCATCTATCGCGACGTGCTGGCCCGGCATCCGCATCAGCCCAAGGGCTGGATGAGCTACGGCCACGCGCTGAAGACCCTGGGCCGCCGCGCCGAGTGCGAGGCCGCCTATCGCAAGGCCGTCGAGCAGGCGCCGATGCTGGGCGAGGCCTGGTGGAGCCTGGCCAACCTCAAGACCCTGCGCTTCTCCGACGCCGACCTAGCCACGATGGAAGGCCAGCTGGCGGTCGCCGACCTGGTCGACGAGGACCGCTTCCACCTGCACTACGCCCTGGGCAAGGCGCTCGAGGACGCCGGCCGTTACGAGGAGAGCTTTGGCCACTACGCCAGGGGCGCGGAGTTGCGCCGGGTGCAGATCCGCTACGACGCCGACGAGACCACGGCCCATGCGGCGCGCAGCAAGGCGCTGTTCACGCCGTCCTTTTTCGCCGAGCGAGCGGGGCAGGGTTGCGCTGCGCCCGATCCGATCTTCGTCGTCGGCCTGCCGCGCTCGGGCTCGACCCTGATCGAGCAGATCCTGGCCAGCCACTCCCAGGTCGAGGGCACGATGGAGCTGCCCGATGTGATCGCCATCGCCAAGAGATTGGGGGGCAAGCCGGGGAACGGCGGGGCGAGCGCCTATCCCGAGGCCCTGGCCGGCCTCGACGCCGAGGCGCTGAAGGCGCTGGGCGAGGAGTATCTCGAACGCACCCGGGTGCAGCGAAAGACCGACCGGCCGTTCTTCGTCGACAAGATGCCCAACAACTTCGCGCACGCCGGGCTGATCCACCTGATGCTGCCGAACGCCAGGATCATCGACGCCCGGCGCCATCCGCTGGGCTGCTGCTTCTCGGGGTTCAAGCAGCACTTCGCGCGGGGCCAGACCTTCAGCTACGGCCTGACCGACATCGGCCGCTACTACGCCGACTATGTGGACCTGATGGCCCATTTCGACGCCGTGCTGCCGGGGCGCGTGCACCGGGTGATCTACGAGGAGATGGTCGAGTCGCCGGAGGCCGAGATCCGGCGGCTGCTCGTCCATTGCGGCCTGCCGTTCGAGGACGCATGCCTGAATTTCCACCAGAACGACCGCGCCGTGCGCACCGCCAGCTCCGAGCAGGTGCGCCAGCCGATTTTCAAGGACGGCGTCGATCAGTGGCGCAACTATGAACCGTGGCTGGATCCGCTGAAGGCGGCCCTCGGGCCGGTTTTGACCGCCTATCCCGCCGCGCCCGTTATTTGACCACCGGGCTCCGAGACTGCCGTTTTTGCAACAGTCTCATGAATTGCGCCGACGTGAAGCTTTGCTGCTTGCGACCTCAGATTAACTGAAAGAACGTTGTTCTCCTTGGGGCCAAGGAGTGAACACGTGCCGATTATGCGTTCAAAAACAATGAGGTCGGGCCTGCTGGTCACGGCCCTGATGTCGTCAAGCGCGCTCGGGGGAGCGGCTCTGGCGCAGGACGGCGGGGTGGCGCTGGAAGAGGTGGTGGTCACCGCCCAGAAGCGTTCGGAAAACCTGCAGGACGTGCCGGTCAGCATTCAGGCGCTGGGCGAGACCAAGCTGCAGCAGCTGCAGGTCACCAATTTCGCCGACTATGTGAAGTTCCTGCCCAGCGTGTCGTTCACCGGCTCGGGCTCGGGCTTCAACCAGGTCTATATGCGCGGCGTGGCCAGCGGTGGCGACGGCAACCACT
Source organism: Caulobacter sp. SRI_008 (assembly GCF_057586355.1). Lineage (NCBI taxonomy): Bacteria > Pseudomonadati > Pseudomonadota > Alphaproteobacteria > Caulobacterales > Caulobacteraceae > Caulobacter > Caulobacter sp. SRI_008. The sequence continues at coordinate 278,933 of NZ_JBYCZS010000001.1, read as the reverse complement.
CGGGCTCGCTGCCCAGCGTCGGCATCTATCTGGACGAGCAGCCGATCACCACGATCCAGGGCGCGCTCGACATCCACGTCTACGACATCGCCCGGGTCGAGGCCCTGGCCGGACCGCAGGGCACGCTGTACGGCGCCAGCTCGCAGGCCGGCACCATCCGCATCATCACCAACAAGCCCAGCACCGCCAGCTTCAAGGCCGGCTACGACCTGGAGGTCAACACGATCGCTGGCGGCGATGCGGGCTATGTCGCCGAGGGCTTCGTCAACCAGCCGCTGTCGGACACGGTCGCCGTGCGCCTGGTCGGCTGGAGCAAGCGCACCGGCGGCTACATCGACAACGTGCCGTCGACCCGCACCTATCCGACCTCGGGCGTCACCATCGACAACGATGGCGTGGCCAAGAAGGACTACAACGACACCGAGACCTACGGCGCCCGCGCGGCGGTGAAGGTCGATATTGGCGACAACTGGTCGATCACGCCCCAGGTCATGGGCCAGGTGCAGAAGTCGAACGGCTTCGCCGGCTACGATCCCGAGGTCGGCGACCTGGAGATCAGCCACTACTATCCGGAAAGCGCCGACGACCGCTGGGTGCAGGCGGCCCTGACCGTCGAGGGCAAGATCAGCAACCTCGACATCGTCTATGCCGGCTCCTACCTGGAACGCACGGTGCTGACCGAGCAGGACTACACCGACTATTCCTACTTCTACGACACGCTGTACGGCTACGGCGCCTACTGGACCGACGACGCCGGCAATCCGGTCGATCCCTCGCAGTACATCAACGGCAAGGACCGCTATTCCAAGGTCAGCCACGAGCTGCGCGTGTCCTCGCCGCAGGAGAACCGCCTGCGCTTCGTCGCGGGCCTGTTCTACCAGCGCCAGACCCACGGCATCCATCAGGACTACAAGATCGACGCCCTGGGCGAGTCGCTGTCGGTGGAGGGGCATCCGGGCACCATCTGGCTGACCGAGCAGAAGCGCGTCGACCGCGACAGCGCCGCCTTCGGCGAGGTGTCGTTCGACATCCTGCCCAAGCTGACGGCGACGGCGGGCATCCGCTTCTTCAAGGCCGACAACTCGCTGGTCGGCTTCTACGGCTATGGATCGGGCTATAGCAGCACCACGGGCGTAGGGGCGTGCTTCAAGGGGCCGGTCGTCGCCGGCTCGCCCTGCACCAACCTCGACAAGCGGGTGAAGGAGACGGGCAACACGCCCAAGTTCAACCTCACCTACAAGGTCGACGACGACAAGCTGGTCTACGTCACCTACTCGGAAGGCTTCCGGCCGGGCGGCATCAACCGGCGCGGCACCCTGGCGCCGTACCTGTCGGACTACCTGAAGAACTACGAGTTCGGCTGGAAGACCAGCTGGGCCCAGAACCGCTTCCGCTGGAACGGCGCGGCCTATTTCGAGAAGTGGGATAAGTTCCAGTTCTCGATCCTCGGCCCCAATGGCCTGACCGAGATCCGCAACGCCGGCGCGGCCGAGATCAAGGGCCTGGAGTCCGACATCACCTGGGCCGTCATCCATGGTCTGACGATCAACGCCGCGGCCGCCTATACCGACGCCCGGCTGGCCGAGAACTACTGCGGCTTCACCGACAGCGCCGGCAATCCGGTGACCACCTGCGCCACGCCGGAGGCGCCGTCGGGCACGCGCCTGCCGGTGACGCCCAAGTACAAGGCCAACGTCACGGCCCGCTACGAGTTCGACGCCGGTTCGTTCAGGGCCTTCGTCCAGGGCTCGGGGGTCGGCCAGTCGGACGTCTTCTCCGACCTGCGGGACTACGAGTCCGGCATCCTGGGGACGGGCGGCGGCTTCGTCACCTTCGACCTGTCGGCGGGTCTCAGCCGCGACACCTGGTCGTTGTCGGCCTACATCACCAACGTCGCCGACAAGCGGGCCAGCAACAACCGCTTCGTCCAGTGCGCCGAGGCGGTGTGCGGCGACAACGTCTATGTGATCCCCAACCAGCCACGAACGATGGGCCTGAAGTTCGGCCAGAAGTTCTGATCGCGGACGTCGCATGCGCCGCCTCCGTCCTTCGGGACGGAGGCGGTTGCGCGTTCCTCGTGCTGGTGAAAGCATGACCTTATGAGTACGCCCGCGCCCAAGGCCCTCGGCTTCTGGATGTGCAGCGCCCTGGTCGTCGGCAACATGATCGGCTCGGGCGTCTTCATGCTGCCGGCCTCGCTGGCCCCGTACGGCTGGAACGGGGTGCTGGGCTGGATCGTCACCATCGCCGGCGGCCTGTGCCTGGCCTTCGTCTTCGCCCGGCTGGCGGCGGCCCTGCCGCGCGAGGGCGGCCCCTACGCCTATACCCAGGAAGCCTTCGGGCCGGCGGCGGGCTTCATCGTCGCCTGGGCCTACTGGATCTCGCTGTGGGTCGGCAACGCCGCCATCGCCACGGGAGCCGTGAGTTATCTGTCAGTGCTGGTCCCGGCCATCGCCAAGGTTCCTGGCCTGCACGCCCTGGTCACCCTGAGCCTGATCTGGGGGCTGATCGGCGTGAACTGCTTCGGCGCCAAGCTGGCCGGCGAGGTGCAGGTGGTGACCACCGTCCTCAAGCTGCTGCCGCTGGCCGCCGTGCTGGGCCTGTCGGCCTGGCTGCTGACCCAGGCCGGATCGACCGCCGTCTCCGCGCCGTTGCGGGTCTCCGACCTGGGCGGCCCGGGCCTGGTCGCCGCCTCGGCCCTGACCCTGTGGGCCCTGCTTGGCCTGGAGTCGGCCACGGTGCCGGCCGACAAGGTCAAGGACCCGGCCCGCACCATCCCGCGCGCCACCCTGTTCGGCGCGGCCTTCACCGGGGGCGTCTACCTGCTGGTCTGCTCGGCGGTGGTGCTGCTGTCGCCGCCCGACGCGCTGAAGGCCTCCAACGCCCCGATGGCCGAGTTCATCGGTCGGTTCTGGGGGAGCGGCGCGGCCATGGCCGTGGCCGCCTTCGCCGCCATCAGCGCCTTCGGGGCCCTGAACGGCTGGGTGCTGCTGCAGGGCGAGATGCCCTACGCCATGGCCCGGGGCGGGGTGTTCCCCGCCTTCCTCGGCAAGTCGTCCAGCCGGGGGACGCCGGTGCGGGCGCACCTGGTCTCGGGCCTGTTCCTGAGCGTGCTGGTGGGCATCAACTACGCCAAGTCGATGGCCGACCTCTTCACCTTCATCGCCCTGCTGGCGACCACGGCCTCGCTGTTCACCTATCTGGCCTGCGCCCTGGCGGCGCTGAAGCTGCAGCACGCCGGCCGCGTGCCGGGCTCGCGGCTGCTGACCGTCGTCGCCGTGCTGGCTGGACTCTATGCGGTGTTCACCCTGTTCGGCGCCGGCAAGGAAGCGGTGCTGTGGGGCCTGGTGCTGCTGGCCGCCGGCGTTCCCGTCCATCTGCTGATGCGCCGTGCGGCGCGTGCGTGAGGCTCATCGCATGATGCTGCGTTCGACCCTGGCCGTCGCCCTGGCGGCGTTGACGGCTGTTCCGGTTCTGGCGGCCGAGGCGCCCAAGGTGTCTTACGTCCACGCCGGGCGGCTGATCGATCCCGTCGCCGGCAAGGTGCTGACCGACCGGCTGATCCGCATCGAGGGCGAGCGCATCGTCGCCGTCACCGCCTGGAGCGGCGCCCCGACCGACGGTCCGGTGCTGGACTGGTCGGCCCTGACCGTGCTGCCCGGCCTGATCGACATGCACACCCACATCGTCGACCAGGAGCAGACCGAGAACATCGCCGAGCCGCTGCTGACCACGGCCGCCGAGCAGGCCTATATCGGCGCGGCCCACGCCCGCACGACCCTGATGGCCGGCTTCACCAGCGTGCGCGACGTCGGCACCTGGCGGGCCTTCGGCGACGTGGCGCTGAGGGACGCCATCGACAAGGGCCTGGTCCCGGGACCGCGCATGTCGGTGGCCGGGGCCTATGTGACGACGCCCGGCGGGGGCGGGGAGGTGACCGGCATCGCCGCCGACGTGATCATCCCCGCCGAGATGCGCCGGGGCGTCGTGGAAGACGTGGCCGACACCCATCGCAAGACCCGCGACATCCTGGTGCACGGCGCCGACTTCCTGAAGCTGATCGCCACCGGCGCGGTCCTGACCGTCGGCACCGAGCCCGGCCAGCTGGAGCTATCCAAGGAAGAGATCGAGGCCGCCGTCGAAGAGGCCGCCAAGCGTGGAACCTACGCCACCGCCCACGCCCACGGGGCCGAGGGGATCAAGGTGGCGGTGCGGGCCGGGGTGCGCTCGATCGAGCACGGCTCGCTGATCGACGACGAGGGCATCGCCCTGATGAAGGCCCGGGGAACCTGGCTGGTCGCCGACATCTACAACGGCGACTATATCGACGAGATCGGCACGAAGAACGGCTGGCCGGCCGAGACCCTGCGCAAGAACCGCGAGACCACCGACGCCCAGCGGGACGGCTTCCGCAAGGCGGTGAAGGCCGGGGTCAAGATCGCCTACGGCACCGACGCCGGCGTCTACCCCCACGGCTGGAACGCCCGCCAGCTGCCCTACATGGTCCGCTACGGCATGACGCCGATGCAGGCGATCCAGTCGGCGACGACCAGCGCCGCGGCCCTGATGGGCGAGGACAAGGACGTCGGCTGCGACCAAGCCGGCTGCTACGCCGATCTGATCGCGGTGGCCGGCGATCCGCTGGCCGATGTCGGGGTGCTGCAGGACGTGGCCAAGGTGATGAAGGGCGGGGTCGTCTACAAAGATTAGGGTTCCCTTGGCGCCAAAAAATTAACCGCTTGAGACCTGGCGCGGCGTGTGCATTGTGCGCTGCAACTCGATGTTGCTGTGCAGCATTGATACAGCTGTCGCGAAGCCGCCCGTGGGGGGAGGCTGGCGTCAGCCTCGATCAAGGAGCCTCCCCATGGCCGACTCGAACCACTACTACGTCCGTCCGGTCGCCGGCGTCTGGCACGTGACCTGGAACGACTCGCCCGAGCTGATCAGCTCCTGCCCGAGCCAGCACGAAGCCGTGGCCCTGGCCCAGCTTCTGGCCCGCCACATGACCAGCCAGGGCCGCTACGCCGAGGTTCACATCGCCGAGCCGGAAGCCCGCCGTCCGACCTGGGGCCGCAAGGGCCTGGCCGGCGCGGCCGCCGCCGCGGCCTGATCCCGAATTTTTCAATCTAGGCTGACTTCCAAGCCGCTCCGACGCCGTCGGGGCGGCTTTTTCTTGGGCTGTTTCAGAAGGTTGGCGTGCCTGCTCCTCCCCCGCTTGCGGGGGAGGGGGACCACGAAGTGGTGGAGGGGGCGAGACTGGGCGCTGAGCGCGCGGTCGCCCCCTCCGTCACGGCGCCGATGGCGCCGCGCCACCTCCCCCGCACGCTTCGCTACGGGGGAGGTGTTTGGTCAACGCCAATGGGAGCCAGTCTTTCTTCAGCCTAGCCACGCGCCGGCGGCCGTCTCCAGCGCCCGCACCGCCTCGACCGGCGAGAAGGTGCTGGGGTCCAGGCAAAGCTCCAGCCACAGCCCGTCGACCATCGCCGTCAGGCCGATCGCCGCTAGCCTGCGGTCGCGCGCGCCGCAGTCGGCCAGCAGGGTCTCCAGCCGCGCCCGGTAGGCGGCGTAGGAGGCCGCGTGGATGGCGGCGATGCGGGGCTTGGTCTTGACCAGGCTCCAGAAGCCGATCCAGGCGGCCAGCAGGTCGGCGTCCAGCACTGGCGGTGTGAAGCTGGCCCCCAGATAGGCCGAGAGCCGCGCGCGGGGATCGCGATCCGCCGCCGCCACGGCCGCCTCCAGCGCCGCGTCGATCCGCTGGTCCACGGCCTCGTAGGCGGCGGCGATCAGCTCGTCCACGCCTTCGAAATAGTGCCGCAGCAGGCCGGGCGAGACGCCGGCCTCGGCGCAGATGGTCCGCACCGAGGTTCCGGCCACGCCTTCGCGGGCCAGCACGGCCTCGGCGGCGGCGACCAGGGCTTGGCGGCGGACGTCGGGGGTTTCGCGGGTGAAGGGTGCGCGGGTCATGGTCTCAAGACCCAAAAATGCTCGTCATCCCGGAAGCCGCGCAGCGGCTATCCGGGACCCAGGGGACTGGGCGCCGAGGTTGGGTTAGCCGCCCTCCCGGTCGCCGGCGCGATGCGGCGGCCCCTGGGTCCCGGCTCTTCGCTGCGCTGCGGCCGGGATGACGGGCTTGGTTTGGGGAAGAGGCCTTCACCATCCCTCCGGCGGCCGAGGCAGGCGGCTTTCCGGGATCAGCGCCCGCAGCTTGCGGCCGAAGCTGCGCAACGACACCTCGCTGGTCGCCAGCGGCCCTGCCGTGAAGGTGCGCGAGGCCATGCCCTGCTGCACCCGCGCCACCAGCTCGGTGTCCTCGGCGTTGACCTGGCGGTTGATGCGCCAGTTGAGATAGCGCGCCGCCTTCATCTCGCGCCGCTCGTCGGGCAGGGCGTAGGCGATCTCGCGGATCATGGTGGTCGTGGCCGAGACGGGGATGAACTGCATGAAGTCCACCTGGTCGGGATAGATGTCGAAGGCGAAGTTCGGCCAGAGCTTGAAATAGGTCCAGAGGCGCTTGCGGTCGTCCGGCAGGTGCGGAACGTCGGGCAAGATGTCCTGATAGAGGCGCTCGGACGGATTGCCTGACGGCTCGTCGATCAGCTGGCCCCACATCTTGTCGACCCAAGTTTCGGCTTCGACGCCATAGCCCTTGCCGAACAGCCGGGTCAGGCCCGGGTGGGCGATCGGGATGTGCAGGCCGTCGGAGTAGTTGTCGCTGATGTTCTTCCAGTTGACGTCGCGCGGCCGCAGGGTGACGCGGCCGAACGGCTGCAGCTCCTCGAACCGGTAGTGGGCGACCTCGGCCTCGTAGGGGGCCATCATGTCGGCGACGCTGGGGCCGTCTCCCTCCAGCCGCACGAAGACGAAGCCGCGCCAGATCTCCAGGTCCAGCCTGGCCAGGCCCTGCTTGTCCATCTCCAGCGCCGGATAGTCGTCGCGCATCGGCACGCCGATCAGCCGGCCCTCCAGGTCGTAGGTCCAGGCGTGGTAGGGGCAGACGATGCGGCCGCAGCGGCCGGTCGGCCCGTCCAGCAGCCGCGCGCCCCTGTGGCGGCAGACATTGGCGAAGGCCCTGGCCCCGCCGTCCTTGCCGCGCACCACCACCAGGCTCTCGCCCACGAAGTCGAAGGTGTGGAAGTCGCCGGCTTTCGGGATGTCGTTGAGGTGGCAGACGATCTGCCACGACGGCCGAAAGACCTTGTCCTGCTCCTCGCGGAAGAACCGCTCCGAGCCGTAGATCCAGCCGGGCAGGCCCCAGTCGGATTGGGGGTCGTGATTGGAGATCATGTTCATCGCGGAACCTCTCCGAAGAAAGCGCGATCCCTCCCCCTTTGATGGGGGAGGGGCAGGGGTGGGGGTGACAGCGTGTCCGAAAGAGGCGCGGCCTGTGCGACGGCCGCCGCCGTGGTCACCCCCATCCCCGGCCCTTCCCCCATCGAGGGGGAAGGGAGAAGCGCGCGGCCCATCACCGCCCCACCACGGCCAGCTTCACCGCCGTGGTGAAATCCTTGTCGCGCAGGATCTCGCGGGCGGCGTTGCGGCCCGGATTGCCCGACACCCCGCCGCCGGGGTGCGTGCCCGCCCCGCACATGTAGAGGCCCTTGATCGGCGCCCGGTGGCTGGCGTGGCCCAGCAGCGGACGGGCGGCCCACAGCTGATCCAGCGACATGTTGCCGTGCATGATGTCGCCGCCGACCAGGCCGAACTTCCGCTCCAGGTCCAGCGGCGACAGGATCATCCGGCCCAGCACCGAGGCCTTGAAGTTCGGCGCCCACCTGTCGACCGTGTCGATGATCAGGTCGGCGGCCGCCTCGCGCTCGGCGTCCCAGGACCGTTCGTCGGGCAGGGTCGGGGCGAACTGCTGGCAGAACAGGCTGGCCACGTGCTGGCCGGGCGGGGCCAGGGTGGGGTCGATGGTCGAGGGGATCAGGATCTCGACGATCGGGGCCTTGCTCATGCCGCCAGCCTTGGCGTCGCGATAGGCGGCATCCATGTAGTCGAGGCTGGGGGCGATGACGATCCCGCTCTGGTGATGCTCGGCCGTGGCCTTGCCGGGCAGGGCGGTGAAGTCCGGCAGCTCCGACAGCGCCACGTTCATGCGGAAGGTGCCCGAGCCGTTCTTGTAGCCGTCGATCGCCTTGCGGAAATCGGCCGGCAGGGCCGAGGGGGCGACCAGTTTCTTGTAGAGCAGGGCCGGATTGACGTTGGCGCTGACGATCGGGGCCATGATCTGGCGGCCGTCGACCAGCTGTACGCCTACGGCCTTTCCGCCCCCAGGGGCGTTTTCGACGTGCACGCCCTCGACCGGCGCGTTCAGCAGGATCTCGACCCCGGCCTTCTCGCAGGCCTTCGCCATGGCCTGGGTGATCGCGCCCATGCCGCCGACGGCGTGGCCCCAGGCGCCCTTCTTGCCGTTCACCTCGCCGAAGGTGTGGTGCAGCAGCACATAGGCCGAGCCGGGGGTGTCGGGGCTGGCGTAGTTGCCGACCACGGCGTCGAAGCCGAAGGCGGCCTTGACCGGTTCGCTCTCGAACCAGCCGTTCAGGAAATCCCGGGCGCTCTTGGTGAAGAGGTCGAGCAGGTCGCGCTTGCGCTCCCGCGACAGCATGGCCAGCCGCCCGCCCTGGCGCAGGGCCCGCAGGACGCCCGGCAGGCCGTCGCCGAGATTGGGCGGGGTCTCCTGGGCCAGGTCGCGCAGCACGTCGCCGATCTCGTCGAGCATGGCGTAATATGCCGGCAGCACCTCGGCGTCGCGGCGGCTGAACTTGCGGAACTGTTCCTGGGTGCGCTCCAGGCCGCCGCCGAGCTTGATGTATTTGTTGTCGGAGATCGGCAGGAAGTTGGAGATCGGCCGCTCCAGGAAGGTCAGGCCGAACCCGTGCAGGTCCATGTCGGCGATGACCCGCGGATTGAGCAGGCTGACCGTGTAGCTGGCCACGGAGTTGCGAAAACCCGGGTGGAACTCCTCGGTCACGGCCGCCCCGCCGACCACGCCCCGGGCCTCGCAGACGGTGACCTTCATGCCCGCCCGGGCTAGGTAGAAGGCGCAGACGAGGCCGTTATGGCCTCCGCCGATGATCACGGCGTCGCGGGTGTCGGTCATCGTCTCTCTCCCCAGGAGGCGTCTGGGAGAGAGGTTGCTATACGAGTGTAAAATAGTCCAGCGGCGAGCGGAGAAACCTCTCCCATAGGGAGAGGGGGGGGCCGCTGCGAAGCAGTGGGAGGGTGAGGGGTTTCAAACTGTCGGGCTTAGGCGCGGGCCTGGAGGTTCCACCTGCCGGCGGTGAAACCTCTCACCCTCCCACGCCTTGCGGCGCGGGCCCCTCCCTCTCTCAAAGAGAGAGGGATCAGGAACTAGTGCTTCCCGCGATCGCGCCCGAAGTTCGGCTCGGCGCTTTCCTGGCCGGCCGCGACGATGCCCCGGCGGATCGCCCGGGTGCGGGTGAAGTGGGCGTGCAGGGTGTCGGCGTCGCCCCAGCGGATGGCGCGGCTCATGGCCTGCAGGTCCTCGGTGAAGCGGCCCAGCATCTCCAGCACCGCGTCCTTGTTGGCCACGAAGATGTCGCGCCACATGGTCGGGTCGCTGGCGGCGATGCGGGTGAAGTCGCGGAAGCCCGAGGCCGAGTACTTGATCACTTCGTTCTCGGTGACGTTCTCGAGGTCGGCGGCGCTGCCGACGATGGTGTAGGCGATCAGGTGGGGCAGGTGGGAGACGACGGCCAGGACGAGGTCGTGGTGCTTCTCCTCCATCAGCTCGACCTGGGCGCCGAACGAGCGCCAGAAGGCCGACAGCTTGGCGACGGCGGCGGCGTAGGCCTCGTCGTCGCGGTCGGCCAGCGGGGTCAGAATGGTCCAGCGGCCTTCGAACAGCTCGGCGAAGCCGGCGTCGGGCCCCGACTGCTCGGTGCCGGCGATCGGGTGGCCGGGGATCGGGAACACCTTGGCCAGTTCCGGGGCGCGGAAGGCCTCGGCGATGGTGGCCTTGGTCGAGCCGACGTCGGTCAGGGTGGCGCCGGGCTTCAGGTGGGGGGCGACGGCGGCGGCCACCTCGCCGATCGACAGCACCGGGGTGGCGATAACCACCAGGTCGGCGTCCTTGACCGCTTCCGCCAGATCGCCGGTGACGTGGTCGGCCAGGCCGATCTCGATCGCGCGGGCGCGGTGGGCCTCGCTGGCGTCGACGATGGTGACCTCGCCGACCACGCCGTGGGCGCGCGCGGCCAGGATCACCGAGCCGCCGATCAGGCCGGCGCCGACGACGGTCATCTTGGGATAGAGCAGGCCGGTGGGTGACATGGCTTTGTTCTTATAAGCCCTCCCCCTCGATGGGGGAGGGTTGGGTGGGGGTGATGCGGCGGTCGATCGTAGTGCGGCGGAGCGGCGGGGGTCACCCCCATCCCCGACCCTTCCCCCATCGAGGGGGAAGGGAGGTTTCCTACCGCCCCACGAACTCGGCTAGAAGATCGACGACCGCGCGGTTGTGTTCCTCGCGGCCGATGGTGATGCGCAGTGAATTGGGCAGGCCGTAGTTGGCGACGGCGCGAACCAGATAGCCCTTGCTGGCAAGGAAGGCCTCGGCGTCGAGGGCGGTCTTGCCCGGCGTCGTCGGAAAGTCGACCAGCACGAAATTGGCTGCCGAGGGCGTGACGGTCAGGCCAAGGCCGCCCAACTGCTGGGCCAGCCACGGCCGCCACTGCTCGACCAGGGCCACCGAGGCGGCCTCGAAGGCGCGGTCGGCCAGGGCGGCGATCGCCGCTTCCTGGGCCGGGACCGAGGTGTTGAACGGCGGCCGGATGCGCTCGATCGGATCAATGATGTCGGCGTCCGCATAGCCCCAGCCGACCCGCAGGGCGGCCAGGCCGTGGATCTTCGAGAAGGTGCGGGTGACGACGACGTTCCGGGCCTCGCGCGCCAAAGCCAGGCCGTCCTCGAAGCGCGGATCGGTGCAGAACTCGGCATAGGCGCCGTCCAGCACCAGGATCACCGACGGCGGCAGGGCCGCGTGCAGGTCGCGGATCTCTTCGCCCGTCAGCCATGTGCCCGTGGGGTTGGCTGGGTTGGCGACGAAGACGATGCGGGTGCGGTCATCGACCTGCTTGAGCGTTTCGTCGATGTCGATGCGACGGTTCGGCTCGGCGGCGAAGCGGACTTGCGCCTGGCAGGCGCGCGCCCCGATCGCGTAGGCGGCGAAGCCGTGCTCGCCCTGGACTATGTTGTCGCCGGGTTCGAGATAGGCCTGGCACAGCAGGGCGAAGATCTCGTCGCTGCCGTCGCCGAAGGTCAGGCGCTCGGGCTCCAGGCCGTAGCGTTCAGCGACGGCGGCGCGCAAGGCCATGGCCTTGCCGTCCGGATAGACGTGCAGGCGGTCGGCCGCGTCGCGATAGGCGGCCTTGGCCTGCTCGCTGCAGCCCAGGACGTTCTCGTTGCTCGACAGCTTCACCGGATGGGCGATCCCCTCGATCTTCGACTTGCCGCCCACATAGGCGGCGATGTCGAGAATCCCCGGCTTGGGCAGCGGACGGGGCGAGGCGGAGCGGTCGGAAGCGGTCATCACGGGTCTCGGCGGGCGCCTGGAAGAGGCGCGGCCCTACTTACACGTCGAAGGGAACGGGGGCAGCCCCGACCACGCCCGACAGCTGGCCCGGCGCGCGGGCGAGGCGCTCGTCGTCGCGCTGGTAGAAGCCCGACAGCGAGAACAGCTTCAGGCCGCCGGCCTCGGCCACCGGCTCGGCGGCGACGCCGTCGGCGCCCAGGGCCTCGACGATGGCGGATGCGCTCTTGACGCTATCGGTGACCCAGAAGGTCTGGTCGCCGCCAGTGGGCTCGACCTCGACCTCGGCGACCGCGAAGGCGGCCTGCGGACCCCAGCGGGTCAGGCAGGGCAGGGCGGCGAAGATGTTGAGAGTCGGCTCGGCCAGCAGGCGGCCCCACCAGGCGCTGCCTGGTTGCAGGCCCAGCACCGCCACGCCCCACGGCGTTTTGGCGGCGGCCAGGGCGTCCTTCTCGGCGGCGACCACGGCCATCGGCGGGGCGGCGCCGAAGCGCGAGCGGGCCAGCTCGACCGTGCGGCCGTCGCCCCAGACGGTGAGGTGGAACGGGCCCTGGCGCGACAGGCTGTCGGCCATCAGCTCGCGCCAGATGCGGATCAGCAGGGCGTCGGAGGCTTCGTTGCGCGGCGCGTCCAGCAGCTTGCGGACGATCAGAGCCTCGCGGCCGGGGCGCAGGCCAAAACCGGTGTCGCCGGCGGCGCGCTTGGCCGTGGCGACGGCGCGCGACAGGCCGGCCCGCTCGTCGATCAGCGCGAGCAGTTGGCTATCGATGGCGTCGATGCGCCATCGGACCTCGTCCAGCGAGGGCGGCGTCTCGTCCGCGTCGCGACCCATGTCTATCCCCGAAAATGAGGGCCGGAACATAGACTTTGCCGCGAAGGGCGCAATAGCCGCATCGCCGGGGAAGGAAATTGCGTTGGTCTAAGATCCCTCTCTCAAAGAGAGAGGGTTTGGGTCAGCGCGGCACGTACACCTGCGGCGACGGCCCCGTGTCGAACGGGCCCAGACGCGTGCGGCCGTTCTGGAAGTCCAGGGTGGCGCTGAGGGTCGGGTCCTGGCCGGCGGCCGCGGCGATCGCGGCGGCGGCCGAGCGGACGTCGGTGATCGCCTCGGCGGGGCTGGGCTTCTCGCGCACGGTGACGTCGAGGGCGCCGCGCAGGCGGCCGTTCGGATCGACGGTCAGGGCGCCGGACTTGGCCTCGATCAGGGCGTCGCCGGCGGTCAGCTTGCCGCTCTCGACGCTGATGGCGCCGCCGGCGGCGGTCCAGTCGCGCACCGCGTCGGTCCAGTTTTCGCCGCGCAGGGTCGAGGCCTTCGACAGGCGCGAGTCCCAATAGAGCGAGGCGGTGCGGTCTTGGGCGATGCGCCCCAGCAGGCCGGTGAAGGCCACCTTGGCGCCGTCGGCCTTGAACAAGATCGCGGCCTGGTCGTCCGGTCCGGCGCGCAGGTGCAGCTGCAGGGCGTCGGTCGAGCTGATCGGGAAGGGCTCGACATCGGCGGCCGTGGTGAACACCAGCTTGGCGCCCTCGATCGAGATACGCGGCGGATACTGGTCGAAGCCGGCCAGGCTGGCGCGCAGGGCCTGCCCGGTAACGACCACGTCGCCCTTCTCCGGACGGGTCAGCACCACGCCGGCCGGGGCGACGATCATCCAGTGGCCGACGCCGTAGATCATCGCCTCGCCCTTCAGCTGCGGCGCGCGAACGGCCCAGCCCGAGGGCTCGGCGACACGGGCGTTTTCCAGCCGCACGTCGAGGCGGAAGGGGAAGCCGGTGACCTCGCGACGGGTCCAGGAGAGGTCGTAGCCCTCGGCCTTCAGGTGGGCGGCGGTGGCGTCCATCCGCGTGACCATCTCGTTGCGCAGCCAGAACCAGCCGACGCTCCAGACGATGCAGACCAGGGCCGCGAGGACGAAAGGCAGGACCAGGCCGCGACGGCGGGGCTTGCGGGACGGCGTCGGGTCGCTATGGGTCATGGGCGAAGGGGCTGTTCCGGTCGGTGAGGGTGTCAGGCGTGTCGAGCGAGCAGCCGCGGGGCGGCGATCGTTGGGTGTTCGGTTACGGATCGCTGATGTGGCGGCCCGGGTTCCCGTTCATAGACCGAAGAACGGCGGTCCTCCATGGGCGCAGGCGCGCCTTCTGCATCTATTCGGTGCATCACCGGGGGACGTACGAGCGGCCTGGCCTGGTGCTGGGCCTGGCTCCGGGCGGGGCTGTGCGGGGCGTGGCCTATCGGGTGGCCGAGGCCGCCTGGCCCGAGGTCTACGCCTACCTGCGCGAACGCGAGCAGCCGACCGAGACCTATTTCGAGGCCTGGTCGAAGCTGAAGATCGACGGCAACGGCGAGGTCCCGGCCCTGGTTTTCCTGTCCGACCGCAAGCACGGCCAGTGGGCGGGCGCGCTGACGCTCGAGCAGCAGGCGGAATTGATCGCGGGGGCGCGCGGGCTGTCGGGGCCGAACATCGACTATCTGCGCGATCTGGTCGGGCACCTGCGCGAGGACGGCGTGCGCGATCACGCGATGGAGGCGTTGCTGAAGATGGTCGAGGCTAGGGAGGGCTGAGCCGCCCTGGCGGGCGGCCCCCTCCGGCCCTCCGGGCCACCTCCCCCAGAGGGGGAGGATTTATGGCGCCAAGATGCTCCCCCTCTGGGGGAGCTGTCGCGGAGCGACTGAGGGGGACGCCGCAGGCGTCAGATGTGCTCGTCCTCCAGCGCCTTGGTCGCGGTGTCGATCCGCGTCTGCAGCTCGCGCATGAACTCGCCGCGCTTGAGGCCGGCGGGGATGGGCGGCAGGTATTCGAAGACGATGACGCCGGGCTCGACCAGCAGGCTCTTGTGCTTCCAGTGCTGGCCGCAGTTGAGGGCCAGCGGGGTCACCGGCAGCTCCAGCTCGCGATAGAGCGCGGCGATGCCGGGCTTGTAGTCGCCGGGCTCGCCGACCTTGCCGCGCGTGCCTTCGGGGAAGATCACGACCTGGCGGGTCTCCTTCATGCGGTCGATGGAGTCGCGGACCAGCTTCTTCAGGGCCGTCGAGTGGCCCTTGCGATCGACGACGATCATCTTGGCCTTCAGGCCGTGCCACCCGAACAGCGGCACCATCAGGAGCTCTTTCTTCATCACGAAGCAGGCGTCGGGCAGGATGGCGAACTGGCTGAAGACGTCGAACATCGACTGGTGCTTGGCCGCCACCAGCGCCGGACCGGTGGGAACGTATTCCTTGCCGCGCACCTCGACCTTCACCCCCGCCAACACGCGCAGGGCCAGGATCACGCCCTGGGACCAGAAGCGCAGCACGGCGCGGTTGGCCGCGCGCGGCATCAGCAGGGTCACCAGCATCAGCGTGGCCAGGGTGGCCGACCACAGCCAGAAGAACAGCTGGAACAGGAACGAGCGCAGGTAGATCAAGTGTCTTTTTCCTTCGCCGACGTCTCGGCGGTCTTGTCTTTCGGACCAAGGTTCAGGAACGCCTCGCGCCCCAGGATCGCCAGGTACTTGCAGTATTCCACGATCATCCGCCGGGCGGTGTGGCTGCGCTTCCACCAGCGGCGGGCGTTGAGGCTTTCGGTGGCCACCGGATAGGCGTGCAACTCGACGTCCGGCATGGTGGCGTGCAGCTCCAGCATCGAGCGCGGCATGTGGTAGTCGGCGGTGACGACGATCAGGCTCTCATAGCCGCGCGCCTTGGCCCATTCGGCCGTCTCGCGAGCGTTGCCGACGGTGTCGGCGGCGGCGAAGCCCAGGTCCACGCAGCAGTCGTAGATCGGCTTGACGGCCTTGGTGACGTCCTGGACGTCGGCGCGGGTGGCCTCGCGGTTGACGCCCGAGATCAGCAGGCGCTTGCCCTTGCCGGCCTCCAGCAGCTTGGTGGCCGCCTCCAGGCGCAGGTTCGAGGCGCCGGTCAGCACCACGACGCCGTCGGAGACGGGGGGATCGGCCGCCGGGGTCGAGCGCTCCACCCGCGAGGTGAAGGCCAGCAGGCCCAGGGTCCAGATCATCACCACGATCAGAAAGGCGGCGATGCTCTTCACGGCATGTCCTTCAGCAGGCGGAGGGCCGCGGCGCGCGCGGCCAGCCCCGCGACCAGCGCGGCGATCAGCGGGCAGGGCAGGGGCGCCAGAAGGTCGATCCACGCCAGCGGCAGCACCGGCGTGAGGCCCGTGCCGCCCCCCGCCAGCCGCGCCGTCACCCCGACGATGACCGCGGCCGCGCCGCCGAGCAAGCCCGCGCTGGCGGCCATGGCCGCGAAACGGTTCTGGAACAGCCTGGCGATGAAGCCGGCCTCGGCCCCGGAAAGGTGCAGCACCTCGATCACCTCGTGCCGCGCAGCCAGGCCCGCCCGGGTGGCGAAGGTGATGACGGCGGCGGCGGCGGCGGCGATCAGGGCGAAGACGCCCAGCGCCGCCCAGCGGGCCAGGCCCGCGCCGCGCTCGATGTCGGCGATCCAGCGGCTGTGGTCGTCGACGATGGCGTCCACGGCGGCCTCGCGCAGGGCCTTGGTCAGGGTCTCGGCGGAGGCCGGAGCCTTGGGGTCGAGGTCGAGGGTGACGAGGCGCGGGGTCGGCAGGTCGGCGACCAGGGCGTCGCGGCCGATCCACGGCTCCAGCAGGGCCTCGGCCTTGTCCTTCGTGAGCGCTTGCGCCTGGGTGACGCCATTGACCCCGGCCAGGGTCTCGGCGGCGCGGGCGGCGGCGCTGTCGGGCGTTTCGCCGGCCTTGGCGCGGACGACGACGGTGGCCGAGCCGGTCAGCTGGGCGCTCCAGCCCTCGGCGGCGCGGTTGGCGGCGAGAGCGGCCAGGGCGGTCAGGCAGGCCAGGAAGCACAGCACGGCGACGACGAAGACCAGCGCTCCGTCGCGGGCGTCGCGCGGCGGCAGCAGCGGGCCGGGCTTCCAGCGGTTGATGTCGAAAGGACCGCTCATCACGCCTCGCCCGGCTCGATCAGGCGGCCGTGCTCCAGGTGCAGCACGGGGCGGGCGGCGCGGGCGACTAGCTCCTCGTCGTGGGTGGCGATCAGCACCGTGGTGCCCAGGCGGTTGAGCTCAACGAACAGCCGCAGCAGGCGCAGCGACATCGCCGGATCGACATTGCCGGTCGGTTCGTCGGCCAGCAGCACGTCGGGCCGGTCGACCACGGCGCGGGCGATGGCCAGGCGCTGCTTCTCGCCGCCCGACAGGGTGGCCGGCAGGGCGTGCATGCGCTCGCCCAGGCCCACCCAGTGCAGCAGCTCGGCGACGTCGTCGCGATAGGTGGCCGGCTTGCGACCGGCGATGCGCAGGGGGAGGGCTGCGTTGTCGAACACCGACAGGTGCTCGAGCAGGCGGAATTCCTGGAACACCACGCCGATGCGGCGGCGCAGGAACGGCAGGTCGCCGGCGTGGACCAGGCTGATGTCGCGTCCGAACAGCTCGACGCGACCCCGTGACGCACGATGCGCCAGATAGATCAGCTTGAGCAGCGAGCTCTTGCCCGCGCCCGAGGCGCCGGTGAGGAAGTGAAACGACCCGGGGGCAAGGGAAAAGCCGACGTCGCGCAGGGTTTCGGGACCCCGTCCGTAGCGCATCGACACGCCTTCGAAACGGACCACGGGAACGGCGTCGAGGTCCTGATCTGCGCCGGTCCGCACGGGTGTGTCGATGGGGTTTCTGGACATCAGGGTTAAAATCGGCGACCTCCAATGCTGTAAAGCGGGGATGACCGATTCGCGGCCATGATACTGACCTGTCCGGAGTGCGCCAGCCGCTATTTCGTCGACGACGCCAAGGTCGGTGCGACCGGTCGTGTCGTGCGTTGCGCCTCGTGTGGCGCGCGCTGGACCGCGCGTAACGAAAACGCCGCCGACGAAGAGCTGTTCGATGCGCCGCCGACCGTCGGGACACCCCCGGGGCCGGCCAACGACGGGGCCGCCGCGGCCGCGGCGCTGGATCCCCTGCACGCCCTCGACGACACGCCCGAACCCGAGCCGCCGGTCAGCGCCCTGCCGGGCGAGGAACTGCCCAAGGTGTTCCGCGCCCGCGCCGACGCCGAACGGCGCCTGAAGGAGGCCAAGACCACCGGCATTGTCTGGGGCGGCATGGTCGCGGTGATGGTGGTGGTGCTGGTCGGGGCCGGGGTGTTCCGCCTCAACATCGGCAAGCTCTGGCCGAGCACGGCCGGCGCCTACGCCATGGTCGGCGCGCCGATCAACACCATCGGCCTGATCGTCGAGGAAAACAGCATCCGGGCCGAGCCGACGATGCAGGACGGCCGCGCCGCCCTGACCATCACCGGCGTCATCCGCAACATCACCGAAAAGCCGGTGCAGGCGCCGCCGCTGCGCATCGCCCTGCTCAACAAGGCCCAGAAGCGCGTGGCCGGCCAGCTGGCCGCCGCCGCCGACCCGACCATCCCGCCAGGCCAGACCCGCCACTTCTCGGTCGTCCTGCTGAACCCGCCGTCCAGCGCCCAGGTGCTGGAGATCGCCTTCGCGGTCGAGAAGGGCGCGGGCCACGCGGTGAAGACCGGTCTGCACGCGGCCGAGGGCGGCCACGGCGAGCCGGAACTGCGCGGCGCCCAGGACACGCCGACCGAGGATCATGCCGCCGCCGAGGGGCATACGGAGGATTCCGCGGCCGAAGGGGCTGGACATGACGCCCCTGGTCATGAGACCGGAGCGGCCGAAGCGGCTCCCGCCGAGCATCATTGACCAAGATCCCCTGACATGACCGATCCCGCCCGCCCCGAAGTGCTCATTTCAGAGCAAGAAATCGCCGAGCGGGTCGAGGCCCTGGCCCGTCAGATCGCGCCGCGCATCGACGACGACACCGTCGCCGTCTGCCTGCTGACCGGCGGCCTGTGGTTCGCCGCCGACCTGACCCGCGCCCTGTGGAAGGCCGGCCGCAACGTCCGCTTCGACGCCCTGTGGCTGGCCTCGTACCATGACGAGCGCAAGAGCACCGGTCGCTGCGAAGTGCGCGCCGACCTGCAGCGCCCGCTGGTCGGTCGCCGCGCCCTGGTGGTCGACGACGTGTTCGACACCGGCCTGTCGCTGTCGGAAGCCGCCCGCCTGGTGAAGGACGCCGGCGCCAGCGAAGTGCTGACCGCCGTCTTCGCCCGCAAGCCCTGGCCGACCTCGCGCGGCATGGAGCCCGACTTCGTGGCCTGGGAAGCTCCGGCCCGCTACCTCGTCGGCTACGGCCTCGACGACGAAGGCAAGAGCCGCGGCCTGCCCTACATCGGCGCCCTGGACTAAGGATCCTGGTCCTTCTGCCCTTGCGGGAGAAGGTGTCAGCGAAGCTGACGGATGAGGGGTCTCTCAGACGTCAAACGCCGCGAAAGCTGATCGGCTTTCGCGGCGTTTCTGTTCGTGCGACCCCTCACCCGACCTCCCTCCGGGAGGCCACCCTCTCCCGCAAGGGGAGAGGGGGTCAGTCCATCGCCCTGACCGTGGTCGCGATGAATCCGCCGCCGAGCACGCGTTCCGGATCGGCGGGGTCGTAGAGCACGCAGGCCTGGCCGGGGGCGACGCCTTCTTCCAGGCCGTCGAACACCAGCCGCACGCCGCCGTCTTCCAGCGACAGGCGTCCGGCGACCGGCTCGCGGGTCGAGCGCACGCGGGCCAGGACCGGCGCCTGGGCCTTGGCGGCCTCGATCAGGTCGTCCTCGCCGCCCAGCCAGTTGTCTTCCTTCAGGGTCAGCGACTTGGTCAGCAGGGCCTCGCGCGGACCAACCACGACGTGGCGCTTTTCGGCGTCGATGCGCACCACGAACAGCGGCTCGCCCGTGCCGCCGCCGACATTCAGCCCGCGACGCTGGCCGATCGTGTAGCGGGTGACGCCCTCGTGGCGGCCCAGCACCTTGCCGTCCAGGTGCACGATGTCGCCAGCCACCGCGCCCTGCGGACGAATCCGGTCGATCACCGTGGTGTACTTGCCCTCGGGCACGAAGCAGATGTCCTGGCTGTCGGGCTTGTCGGCCACCGACAGGCCCAGGGCGGCCGCGACGGCGCGGACCTGCGGCTTGGCGAAGCCGCCCAGCGGGAAGCGCAGGAAGTCGAGCTGCTCGCGCGTGGTGGCGAACAGGAAGTAGGACTGGTCCTTGCCCGGGTCGGCCGCGCGGCGCAGCTGCGGGCGGTTGCCGCCGCCGACAAAGCCGCGCTGCACGTAGTGGCCGGTCGCCATGGCCTCGGCGCCCAGGTCGCGGGCCACGTCCAGCAGGTCGCGGAACTTGACGGTCTGGTTGCAGCGCACGCAGGGGATCGGCGTCTCGCCGCGCAGATAGGCGTCGGCGAACTCCTCGATGACCTGTTCCTTGAAGCGGCTTTCGTAGTCCAGCACGTAGTGCGGGATGCCGATCCGCTCGGCCGCCATGCGGGCGTCCATGATGTCCTGGCCGGCGCAGCAGGCGCCCTTCTTCGAGATCGCCGCGCCGTGGTCGTAGAGCTGCAGGGTCACGCCCACCACGTCGTAGCCGGCGCGGGCCAGCAGGGCGGCGGTGACGGTCGAGTCCACGCCGCCGGACATGGCCGCGACGATCCGGGTTCCCTCGGGAAGACCGACGGCCTGCTTCACCGCCTGCGCGGCCTGCGCGATCAGGGCGTCGCCCTCGGCGACGGGGGCGTGGGCGGGGTCGAAACGGGCGAGGTCGGCGTCCATCGCGGCTATTTAGGCCCTGAGCGACGGTTTTGCGAGGCTGAGCAGCGTCGCAGGTCGCGGCGGCTTGCAATCATGCTGACAAAGGGCGGCGGCTGGGCGGGTTATCCGGGGCGTTCGGGCGAGGGGAGAGGCGATGGCGGCGGACGATCGCGCGGCGGATCCGAGACTGGTCGAGGCCTGGGTAGACGGCTGGGCGCTGTCGCGCGGCGTGGCCAGGCCTGAGCGGATCGCGGGCGGCTTTCATCTGACGGTGAGCGAGCCGGGGCATCTGGCGCGCTACGTCTTTCCCGCGCTCGACGCGGTCGCCCTTAATCGGCTGGGGCGGGGGATCGATCAGCCGGGCGTGTTCCTGAAGGCGTTCTGCCCGCCCGAGGCGCTGATCGCGGCCCTCGACGAGCGCTGGCGGCTGGAAAGCTGCGCCGACCTGATGGCGGCGGCCCTGGATGGCGCCCCGGCGGTCGAGCCCGATCCCGCCTATCGCCTGTCGACGACCCTCGAAGGCGCGGTGCTGGTCATCGCCGCGACGGCCCCGGACGGGACGCTGGCGGCCTCCGGGCGCGCGGCGCTGACCGGATCGTTCGCGGTGTTCGACAAGATCGTCACGGATCCGGCCCACCAGAGGCGAGGTCTCGGCAGGGCCGTGATGACGCGCCTCGGCGCCGAGGCTGTCGTTCGCGGGGCGGAGGAGGGCGTCCTGGCCGCCACGGTCGAGGGGCGGGCGCTCTATGAGGCGCTCGGCTGGCGGTTCGAGGGCCGCCTCCACACGGCGGTCATCCCAGGTCCAGACGCCTAGACGAGGCCCTACTTCAGCACGTTCAGCAGCGACGAGCTTTGCAGCGTCGAGAACACCTGGGCCGAGGCCTGGACCGCCAGCTGGGCGGCTTGAAGACGGGTGACGGCCTCGGCCATGTCGACGTCGACGACGCCGCCGATCATCACCGTCAGGCTGTCGGACTGGTTTTGCAGCGCGGTCTGGGCGTCCTCGAAGCGGCTCTGGTTCAGGCCGTTCTTGCCCTGGGCCGTGGTCAGGCCCTTCTGGGCGGTGTCGAACGACGACAGCGTGCCCTTGAGGAAGGTGGTCTGGGCCTCGGTCAGGTTGCCGCTGAAGGCGCCGTTGGCGTCGACATAGGCCTGGATCTGCTTGAAGGCGTCGAACAGGTCCGTGCCCAAAGCGTCGCCTAGCACGCCGGTCTTCACCGTCGTCGACTCGTCGATGCGGTTGGTTGTGACGTACTGGTCGTTCTGGAACAGCGAGGCCGTGCTGGGCGCGGCCGTCAGGTCGGCCATGCTGGTGGCCGTGGTCGTGGGCGTGTCGGTCTTGGCGCCCGAGAACACGTAGTAGCCGTTGGACTTGGTGTTCAGGCCGCGCACCGCGTCGCCGAAGGCGTTCTGGAGCTGCTCCATCAGGGTGGTGGCGTTGCCGGCCGCCAGGGCGTTGGCGATCGCCTCGCGGGCGTCGCCGGCCGCGTCGGCGACCTGGCCGATGCCGGTGTCCTGCATGTCGAGGCGGTTGGAGACCAGCTTGGTCTGGTCCAGGAAGCCGTCGATCTTGGCCTGGGCGCTCTTCATCGCCGTCAGCATCTCGGCGTTCTTGGCGTAGCCCTTCAGGTCGCTGGCGATCTTCTGGCTGGAGACCTGTTCGCCGATCTCGTTCTGGCGCACCTGCGCCAGCATGAGATTGGAGGTCATCACGCCGAAGTTGCTGGAAGTGGAGACACGGGTCATGGGCGGCCTCAGATGAGGTTGGTCAGAACGTCGTACATGTCCTTGCTCGCCTGGATCAGGCGGGCGGAGGCGTTGAACGCCTGCTGGTACGTCGTCAGATTGATGAGCTCTTCGTCGAGATTGACGCCCTCTTGCGACTGGCGCTGGGTGTCGACCTCGGTCTTGACCGAAGCGGTGGCGTCCTTCCGGGACTCGGCGGCGGCCGCCTTGCGGGCGATCGAGCCGGAGAAGTCGGCGGCGTAGCGCAGGACGCTGCTGGTCGCCGCGCCGACGCCGCCGGCGGCCGAGAAGTTGACCGTGCTGTCGCCGGCCTTGGCCAGGGCCAGGGCGCCGCGGGCGTCGCCGACGGCCAGGGACGAGGTCCCCGCCGCGGCGGTCAGGTCCAGCTTGGCGAAGGCCAGACGGCTGGGGTTGGAATCCAGGGTGGCGTCGACCGCGTAGCTCGAGGCGCGGGTGCTGCGCTCGGACGGGCCCAGGCCGAACAGCTGGCTCAGCGTCGGACCGCCGGTGCCGCGCTCGGTGTTGTCCTCGACCACCGACAGGGTGACCGGCGAGGCGCTGTTGGAGCTGAAGTTCAGCGCGCCCTTGGAGTCGAGCGAGAAGGTCCCGTACTGGCCCGCGCCGTCGCTGCGCGAGTTCATGGCGGTCAGCAGGTCCTGCATGGTGCCGCCCGGCGGGACGGTGACCTTCACGTCGCGGATGCGGCCGCCTTCGACGTCGGTCAGGCGCAGGGTGATGGTGTCGCCGGCGGTGAAGCCGTGCTGCGAGGCCGTGGTCATGCCCGTCTCGTACGGCGAGTAGCCGGTCGAGCGGACGATGTCGTTGAGGCCGAAATAGTGGCTGAAGCCCTTGCCGGCCTTGGTCGACGGGGTGGTCGCGTCGTCGGCGACGGCCACGCCCAGGCCGCCGTTGGCCGACAGGCTGAGCGCGCCGTCCGAGAAGGTGGCCTGGCCGTCGGTTCCCAGGGCGCTGTTCAACTGGGTCAGGAAGTTGCCGGGCGTGAACGACGGGCCGGCGGCGCCGTCGACGGTCATCGTGCCGGCGGTGAAGTCGACGTCGATGCGGCGCTGGATGACGCCGCTGGAGTCGGTCAGGGCGATCGTCGTCTTGCCGGTGAAGCCCGAGAAGGCGGTCGTGGCGTCCAGGCCGGTGTTGCGGCCGGTCAGGCTGGTGGGGGCGGGGACCGCCGAGTTGGCGTTGGAGGCGCGGTTCAGCTCTTCGGTGGCGCGGCTGACGAACTCGCCCAGCTGGTCCTGCAGGGCCGGCAGCTCGGTGTTGCGCAGCTCCATCAGGCCCTTGAGCTCGCCGCTGCTGATGTACAGCGGGCTGGGCTGGCCGCCGCTGTTGGGCAGGGTGACGGTCAGGTAGCCGTTGGCGGTGGGCGACTGCTCGTACTTGACGGTGGCCGCGCCGTCGCCGGCCAGGCTGAGGCCTTCGGTCGAACGGATCAGCACGCCGCCGTTGGCGCGCTGGCTGACCTGCACGTTCATCAGGCCCGACAGTTCGTCGATCAGGCCGCTCTGGATGTTCTCCGAGCCGGTCGAGTCGACGCCGGTGGTCTTGGCGCGGGTGATGTCGGTGTTCAGCTCGTCGATCTGCTTGAGCAGCACGTTCACCCGGTCAACATCGGCCGAGATCTTGGTGTCGGCGTCCTTGCCCAGGTTCGACAGGCCGGCGGTGATGCGGCTGGACTCGCCGAGGAAGTCCTCGACCTTGGTCAGGGCCTGGGTGCGCAGCAGCGACGAGGACGGCTCGTCGGCGGCCTGCGAGAACGACGAATAGACGTCGTCGAGCATCGAGAAGAAGTTGGTGCTGGCGCTGGGGTCGCCGAACAGCTTCTGGGCGTTGTCGAGCGCGCTGGACAGCGCCGAGGCCCGGCCCGAGTCCGACGCGGCGTTCAGGCTGGCCGACTGCAGGAAGCGGTCGGTCGCGCGCTTGATCGCGTCGATATTGACGCCCACCCCCATGCCGTTCGACACGAGGTTCGACTGGCTGACGGTCTTGCGGACGTAGCCGGCGGTGTTGACGTTGGCGATGTTGTCGGAGACGACGCGCAGGCCCGTCTGGGCGGCCATCATCCCCGAAGTCGCGGTGTTCAGGATGGTGTTGAGGGACATCAGAGGTCTCCTGTCCGCCCGGCAAAGCACGAACCACGCGACGCGACCTTGCCCGGCGAAACTTGCCGGGTCCGGGTCGAGAGCGTCTCGTTACAGATGTGCAAACCGTTGAAATACAAGGCGTTGGGTTCCATGCGCCGTGCGGACGACGAAAAGGTGAGCGCAAGGATGGCGCCAACCTCGGTCCTGGCCCGGCTGCGACGCGCCGACGCGGCAAGCGAGGGGTCATTCTTTCCGTTTCCGCCCGGCAAAAAGCGCCGCAACCTGTCGAAATAAAAGGGTAAATCAGGAGTTAAAATCTGCAAAATCAAAGGCTTGTAAGAAATTTCCGGGTTGGCCCGGTGATTGCTCAGGGAACGGCGGATCAAGGCGTGCTCCATCCGAGCCGTCATCCAGCCCGAGCGTACCGACCCGCATGACCGCGATCGCCGCCTCTCTTCCGCTTCCGACGCCCGCCTCGGGCGCCGCCGGCGTTTCCGACGCTTCTAGCGCCGGCGACGTGTTCGGCGCGCTGCTGGCCGCGTCGGGCGACGAAGGCGGGTCCGACCAGGCCGAAGCCCGTCCGACGGGCAAGTCGCAGGCCAAGCCGACGACCAAGGCCGCCAGCGACCGCAAGGATGGTGAAGACGCCTCCGCGGGCCAGGACGCCGCCGCCGCCCAGGTGGGCGCGGCCGTGGTCGCCGCCATGACCGTTCAACAACAACCGGCCAAGCCGGCCCAGGGCGATGACGCCACGGCCGCCGCCGCTGCTTCCACCGAGACCGCCGCCCAATCGGCTGCTCAGTCGGCCGCCCAATCGGCTGTTCAGGGCGCCGATGCGGGCGAAGGCCTGCTGGCCAAGGCCGCCGACCTGATCGGCGACGTGGCCGAGACCGTCGCCGGCGTCGCCAAGCTGGCCGGCGCGGCTCCCGTCGCCGCCGCGGCCACGGCCGTCGCCGCCGCCGCCGACCTGACCTCCGACGCTGTCGCCGCCGCGCCGACGACCGAAGGCGAGGCCGCTCCGGCCCCTCCGGTCGCGACCGTCGACCTGTCGGCGCTGCAAACCCTGTCGCCGAGCGAGCAGGGGCCGGCTTCCGCCGACCTGACCAAGCTGGCCGAGCAGGCCGCCCTGGCCAACCAGACCGCCAAGACGACCGACAAGCCCGTCGCCGCCGAGGCCAAGTCCACGACCGACGCCGCCAAGCCGGCCGCCGCCCAGCCGGCCGCCGCCCAGCCGGCCGCCGTCTCGCTGGGCGACGAGATCGCCAGCCTGACCGCCGTTCAGACGGCCGCCGAGGACGTGGCCCCCGCCGCGACCGACGCCCAGGCCGTCGAAACCACCGAAGTCGCCGCGTCGGCCGCCCTGACCCAGGCCGCCAAGCCCGCCGAGACCGTTCCGGTCGCGCCGCAGGCCGGCAAGACCGAGGTCGCCGCCAAGGGCGAGGCCGTGGTCACCGCCCAGGCCGTGGCCGCCGACCAGGCCGCCCAGGACGCCGCGACCAACAGCGACGGCGACAAGAGCGGCGCCGACGCCTTCGCCAAGATGGCGACCGACACCGTCTCGACCGACGCGCCCGCCGCCAAGATCGACGCGACCTTCACCCCGACCGTCCAGACCCAGGCCGCGCAAACGGCCCAGGCTCCGGCCGAGACCATCGTCCGCGGCTCGCCCGAGACGGTCGCGGCCCTGTCGGCCGAGATCAGCAAGAAGCTCGACGCCAAGTCGACCCGCTTCGACATCGTCCTGACGCCGGAAGGCCTGGGCAAGGTCGACGTGCAGGTGCGCATCGGCGCCGAGGGCAAGCTGACCGCGACCCTGGCCTTCGACAATCCGCAAGCGGCCGCCGACCTGCGCCACCGCGCCGGCGAGCTGCGCCAGGCCTTGAGCCAGGCCGGCTTCGACGTCGCCGACAACGCCCTGAAGTTCGACGTGTCGAGCCAGGGCGGCAACAGCGGCCAGGGCCAGCAGCAGAACGCCTTCTTCGACTTCCAAGGCGGCGACCACGGCCGCCGCGCCTTCGCCGGCCGCGCCTTCGCGGGCGCCGCCGTCGAGGACATCCCCACCGTTTCGGCTTCGTCGCTGATCCCTGGTTACCGCGGTGCGGAAACCAGCGGCGTCGACGTCAAAATCTAGGAGCAAGCGTCATGGCCACCACGACCGCGACGTCCAGCAGCACCTCGGTGCTCGACAAGATCAACAACTCCAAGAACTCGCTCGCCAGCAGCGAAGAGACCTTCCTGAAGCTGCTGACGACCCAGATGAAGAACCAGGATCCGTTGTCGCCGATGGATTCCAACGCCTTCACCGGCCAGATCGTCCAGATGACGGGCGTCGAGCAGCAGCTGGTCACCAACGACCTGCTGGCGGCCCTGGTCGGCATGAACGACGGCGGCCTGACCAACGCCCTGGGCATGATGGACAAGCTGGCCACGGCCGAGACCACCAAGGCCACCATCAAGAACAGCAAGGCCGACTGGAGCTACACCCAGGCCCAGGCCGGCACCTCGGTGAAGATCGAGGTCCTCGACAAGTACGGCGCGACCATCGCCACCAAGTACCCGGACGACATGTCCAAGGGCGACCACACCTTCACCTGGGACGGCAAGTCCGACGAGGGCACGGCCCAGGCCGAGGGCGGCGAATACACCCTGAAGATCACCGCCATCAACGCCGATGGCGCGAACATCACCACCAGCTCCAAGGGCCGGATCGAAGGCATCGTGACCGCGGTGACCAACGAGAGCGGCCAGAACATGGTCACCATCGACGGGGTCAAGGTCCCGATCAGTTCGGTGATCGGCGTCACCAACCCGCCGGCGACCACCACCAGCTAAGGCCCCGCCGGCCTCTACCGAATGAACCGGGCGTCAGAAAGACGCCGACGCGGTCCCCCCGAGCCAGACGGCCGATCCGGACCCAAACGCAAACAGCGCTGAACCCCTCGACACAAACTTCACGAGCAGGAATTCAGTCATGTCCATCAACAGCGCCATGCTCGCCGGCGTTTCCGGTCTGGTCGCCAACTCCTCGGCCCTGGCCGCCATCTCGGACAACATCGCCAACGTCAACACCGTCGGCTACAAGCGTTCGTCGGCCAACTTCTCGACCCTGGTCACCTCGCAGAGCAAGAACAGCACCTACAGCGCCGGCGGCGTGAAGGCGCTGACGCACCAGTTCATCAGCCAGCAGGGCCTGACCCAGTCGACGACCTCGAACCTCGACCTGTCGATCTCGGGTTCGGGCTTCTTCGTCACCACCGAGAAGCCGGAAGGCCTGACCGCCACCGACACCCGCTCGTTCACCCGCGCCGGTTCGTTCCAGCTGGACAACCTCGGCTACCTGAAGAACGACGCCGGTCTCTACCTGCAGGGCTGGCTGGCCGACCCGGTCACCGGCGCGATCACGCCCGACCCGTCGGACTTGACCCAGCTGTCGTCGATCAACGTCGGCAGCGTCGGCGGCACCGCCGAGAAGACCACCCGCGTCGGCGTCAACGCCAACCTGCGTTCGGAACAGCCGGTCTCGGCCTCGGCCAGCTTCACCACGGGCGTCAAGTCCGTGACCGACAGCGCCGGCGCCGCGCACAACTACACGGTCGCCTATTCCCCGACGGGCACGGGCAACACCTATGACGTCAAGCTGTACGAAGGCACGAACCTGGTCTCCAGCGGCACGGCCGCCTACGACCCGACCACCGGCGCCCTGACCACCTACACCCCGGCCGGCACCACCACGCCGTCGGCGGCCATCGACATCGGCGGCGGCACGACGGTCTCGTTCGCCTCGCTGGGCGTCAACACCAAGACCGAAGTGGCGGCCGGCGGCGTCTATGACCCGGCCAGCAACTCGATGTCGGACTACGCGCTCGACAGCACCACCGGCGTGAAGCCGGACTTCGAGATCCAGGTTCCGATCTCGGACTCCAAGGGCGGCCAGCGCAACGTCACCCTGTCGCTGCTCAAGGGTCCGGGCCCGAACGAGTGGTACGCCGAACTGCGCGCCAAGCCGGGCGACCTGGACAACAACGCCAACGGCCTGATCAGCTCGGGCAAGATCACCTTCACCACCGACGGCAAGCTGTCTTCGACCGGCACGCTGTTCGGCACGACCAACCCGACCTCGATCACCATCGACGCCTCGGACCCCACCGCCACCGGCACGGGTCCGCGCTGGGCCGACAGCCTGGGCATCGACAGCCAGTCGGTGCAGATCGACCTGGCCAACGCCGCCGGCGGCCTGACCCAGTACAACAGCCAGTCGGTCGTGCAGTCGGTGAACACCAACGGCACCGCGTTCGGCAACCTGACCAACATCGAAGTCGATGAAGACGGCTACGTCTCGGCGATCTTCGACAACGGCGTCACCCGCCGCATCGCCCAGGTGGCGGTCGCGACCTTCTCGAATCCGAACGGCCTGAAGGGCGTCAACGGCAACGCCTACCGCGTCACCAATGAAAGCGGCACCTACAGCCTGAAGACCCCGGGCTCGGGCGGCGCCGGTTCTCTGGCTCCTTCGACGCTGGAAGCTTCGACTGTCGACCTGTCGACTGAGTTCACCGGCCTCATCACTACGCAACGCGCCTACTCGGCGTCGTCGAAAATCATCACCACCGCTGATCAGATGCTGGAAGAACTTCTGAGCATTAAGCGCTGATCATAGGTATTAACCGCTTTTAATCAGAGTGTGTCACATCGATACACTTTGATAGCCTGGGGAAGTCCGATGTTTAGGTCTTTCTTTACTACTGGAATTAAGCCGCTGTTATTTCCCGGCGCCTATATTCCTCATCAACAGTGATGGTTGTGGGAAAGGCGTAAAGCCATGTTGCAGCAGCAGCGCACGAACAGCCGGGGTGAAAAGTACGTCATCGGTCCGACCGGTGCGCCTCTTACCCTGTCGGATCTGCCGCCTCCGGAAACCCAGCGTTGGGTGATCCGGCGTAAGGCCGAGGTGGTGGCCGCCGTTCGCGGTGGTCTCCTCTCGCTCGACGAGGCGTGCGATCGTTACAAGCTGACCAACGAGGAATTCCTCGCCTGGCAGCAGTCTATCGACCGGCATGGCCTGGCGGGTCTTCGGACCACCCGGCTTCAGCAGTACCGCTAAACGGCGGAAAAACTGATAGGGCGCGAGGGGTTATGCTCCGCAAAGCGCCCGAACGGTCTGTTCAGCGGCCGCGTCCCCCAGGACGCGGCCGCGACCATTTGGCGCCTTCGTCATCTTCATCCCGCCTCAAATCTAAAGTCGGCGTTAACCATCGACTGGGTAAATCCTGCCTAGCGACGGCGGGCTCCGGTCTGTCTCGCATGCGCCCCGTTCGGACGCAGTTTGAGGGACAGGCCCAGTGGATAAATTCCTGAGCGCGATTCAAAGGTTCGGCGTCGGTCGACTGGCCGCCCTGGCGGGCGTCGCCGTCGGCTCCATCGCCGTGCTGGCCGCGGTCGTCATGATGCTGGGCAAGCAGCCGAGCGAGCTGCTGTACTCGAACCTCGACCTCAAGGAAGCTTCGTCGGTCACCCAGGCGCTGGATCAGGCCGGCATCAAGTACGAGACCAAGGGCGACGGCTCGACCATCATGGTCGCCCGCGACAAGGTCAATTCCGCCCGCCTGCTGGTTTCGGGCAAGGGCCTCGTGACCTCGGGCTCGATCGGCTACGAGATCTTCGACAATTCCACAGCGCTGGGCCAGACCGACTTCGTCCAGCAGCTGAACCGCCAGCGCGCCCTGCAGGGCGAGCTGGAACGCACCATCCGCGGCTGGCAGGGCGTGCGCGACGTTCGCGTCCACCTGGTGCTGCCCAAGCGCCAGCTGTTCGAGGAAGACGCCGAGCAACCGTCGGCCGCCGTCACCATCGGCACCGCCGGCCGCGAAGCCTCCTCCGACATGGTTTCGGCCATCCAGAACCTGATCGCCGGCTCCGTCCCGGGCATGAAGGGCGAGCGCGTCAACGTCATCGACGAACGGGGCAAGACCCTGTCGGCCGGCGGCGACGAGAGTCTGGCCGGCAAGCTGGCCCAGGACCGCAAGTCGGAAGCCGAAGCCCGCATCGGCAAGAGCGTCAAGGAAATGCTCGACGGCGTCCTCGGCCCGGGCAAGGCCCGCGTCACGGTCACCGCCGACATCGACCTGAACCGCGTCACCACCCAGGAAAAGAAGTACGATCCGGACGGTCAGGTCGTGCGCTCGGAAAGCACCAGCGCCAACAACGCCTCCGAGACCAAGAACGAAGACAACAGCGGCGTCACCGCCACCCAGAACATCCCCGGCGGCCAGCCCGGCGGCGCGCAGCCGATCGGCTCGACCTCGGGCGGCAACGAAACCACCACCAACTACGAGATCTCCGAGTCGGTCCGCACCGAGGTCGTCGAGCCAGGCGCCATGAAGAAGCTGGCCGTGGCTGTGGCCGTGGACGGCGTCACCGCCGCCCCGGGCAAGGACGGCAAGCCGGGCGCCTACACCCCGCGCACCGCCGAGGAGATCGCCCAGATCGAAGAACTGGTGAAGACCGCCATCGGCTACGACGCCGCCCGCGGCGACCAGGTCAAGGTCACCAACATCCGCTTCCCCACGGCCGAGGACCAGGGGCTGACCGAAGGCGGCCTGATGTCGGGTTTCGACAAGAACGACCTGATGCGCATCGCCGAGATCGGCGTCCTGGCCATCGTCGCCCTGCTGATCCTGCTGTTCGCGGTGCGTCCGTTCCTGAAGAGCCTGAGCCAGCCGGCCGGCGGTCACCCGATCCAGATGGCCTTGGGCCACGACGGCTCGCCGGCCGTGACCCGCCTGGTCACCCTGTCGGACGGCACCACCCAGCAGGTCGTCGTCGACCAGTCGGGCGAGCCGATCGCCATCGCCGGCCCGACCAGCGACATCGATCAGCGCATCGACATCGCCAAGATCGAAGGCCAGGTGAAGGCGTCGTCGATCAAGCGCGTCTCGGAGTTCGTCGAGCGCCACCCCGAAGAGTCGGTCGCGATCCTGCGCAACTGGCTGCACGAGTCGGAGTGACGGAATGAAGGCCGCCGTCAACGACATCTCCAAGCTGGCCGGGCCCGAAAAGGCCGCCATCGTCCTGCTCGCCCTCGGCGAAGAGCACACCAAGATCTGGGAAGCTCTCGACGACGAGGAGATCAAGGAAGTCTCGCAGGCCATGGCCAGCCTCGGCACGGTCTCGGCCAGCGTCGTGGAAGAGCTGCTGGTCGAGTTCGTCTCGGGCATGAGCTCGACCGGCGCGATCATGGGCTCGTACGAGCAGACCCAGCGTCTGCTGCAGTCGTTCATGCCGCCCGAGAAGGTCGACGCCCTGATGGAAGAGATCCGCGGTCCGGCGGGTCGAACCATGTGGGACAAGCTCGGCAACGTGAATGAGGCCGTGCTCGCCAACTACCTGAAGAACGAATACCCGCAGACCGTCGCCGTCGTGCTGTCGAAGGTGAAGAGCGACCACGC
Organism: Caulobacter sp. SRI_008; assembly: GCF_057586355.1. Lineage (NCBI taxonomy): Bacteria > Pseudomonadati > Pseudomonadota > Alphaproteobacteria > Caulobacterales > Caulobacteraceae > Caulobacter > Caulobacter sp. SRI_008. The sequence goes on along the minus strand of NZ_JBYCZS010000001.1, from coordinate 247,490 downwards.
CGCCCGCGTGCTGGCCTGCCTGCCGGAAGACTTCGCGCTGGAATGCGTCACCCGCATGCTGCGCATGGAGCCGGTGCAGCGCGAGATCCTCGACAAGATCGAGCAGACCCTGCGGATCGAGTTCATGTCGAACCTGGCGCGCACCTCCAAGCGCGACAGCCACGAGATGATGGCCGAGATCTTCAACAACTTCGATCGCCAGACCGAAGCGCGCTTCATCGCCGCCCTGGAAGAGCGCAACCGCGAGGCGGCCGAGCGCATCCGGGCCCTGATGTTCGTGTTCGAGGACCTGTCGAAGCTGGATCCGGGCGGCGTGCAGACCCTGCTGCGCGCCACCGGCAAGGAACAGCTGGCCCTGGCCCTGAAGGGCGCCTCGGACAAGCTGCGCGAGATGTTCTTCTCCAACATGTCCGAACGCGCTTCGAAGATCATGCGCGAGGACATGGAAAGCATGGGTCCGGTGCGTCTGAAGGACGTCGACCAGGCCCAGGTCGCCATGGTCCAGATCGCCAAGGATCTCGCCGCCAAGGGCGAGATCATGCTGGCCGGTTCGGGCAGCGACGACGAGCTGATCTACTGAGGCGCGCGGGATGACCAACGGAACCTATCAGCGCTTCGCCTTCGACACGGTCTTCGACGACCGTGGCGGGGTGGCCTACGAGGCCCCCAAGGTGAAGAAGAGCTTCACCCCCGAGGAAGTCGAGGCCGCCAAGGCCGAGGCCTTCGCGCAGGGCGAGCGTTCGGCCGTGGCCCGCGCCGAGCAGGAGGCGACCCAGGCCCTGAACGCCATCGCCCACGCCGTGCACGGCGCGATGTCGACCCTGGCCGCCGTCGCCCACGAGCACCGCGAGGGCTCGGCGCGCCTGGCCCTGGCCTGCGCCAACAAGATCGCCGACGCGGCGCTGGACCAGTTCCCCGAGGCTCCGGCCTCGGCGGCCCTGATCGCCCTGGCCCGCGAGGTCGAGGCTTCGCCCAAGCTCAGCGTCCGGGTCGCGCCCCACCTGGTGGAGCGCACCCAGGCGGCCCTGGAGCAGACGGCCCACGCCGTCGGCTATCCGGGCATGATCGTCGCCCGCGCCGACCCCAACCAGCCGCCCGCCGCCTTCGTCCTCGACTGGGGCGACGGCCGGGCCGAATTCAATCCGGACGAGGCGGCGCAACGCGTCGCCGAAGCCCTGGACGCCGCCATCGCGGCCGAAGGGCTGCACGCCGAACCCCTGCTTCCTAGCGAAGGCTGACAGCCATGTCCGACGACCTGACCCTCAACGATTTCAACGGCGGCATGCTCGCCTCGGAGATCCCGGTCGAGCTGAGCGACAAGATCGCCTCCGACCTGGCGCCGGTGTTCGACGTTCCCGTCAACATCTCCGCCGTGCTCGGCCGCTCCAACATGTCGGTCGCCCAGCTGCTGCAGCTGCAGGCCGGCTCGATCCTCGAACTCGACCGCAAGGTCGGCGAGGCGATCGACATCTACGTCAACAACCGCCTGGTGGCCCGGGGCGAGGTCGTCGTCGTCGACGAGCGCCTGGGCGTGACCATGACGGAAATCATCAAGGACGGCGACGCCGCGGGCTGAGCCTTCGGTTTCGAACGTCCCCAGTAGTCCGCGCCCCTTCGAAAAAGGGGCGAAGCAGTAGAAGATCGGTCCGGAAGGGCCGCCCGGAGAGAATACGATGCGCCTCTTGGTCGTTGGTAAACTGAACGGTCAGCTCTCGGTCGCCGTGAAGATGGCGATGAACGCCGGGGCCAAGGTTTCGCACGTCGAGACGACGGAGCAGGCGACCAACGCGCTGCGGGCCGGGCAGGGCGCCGACCTGATGATGGTCGACTACGGCCTCGACATCGCCGGCCTGATCGCCGCCAACGAGAGCGAGCGGATCCGGGTGCCGGTGGTGGCCTGCGGCGTCGACGCCGACCCGATGCGCGCGGCCGGGGCCATCAAGGCCGGGGCCAAGGAATTCATCCCGCTGCCGCCGGACGCCGAGCTGATCGCCGCCGTCCTGGCCGCGGTGACCGACGACAACCGTCCGATGATCGCCCGCGACCCCAACATGGAGCAGGTGATCAAGCTGGCCGACCAGGTCGCGCCGTCGGACGCCTCGATCCTGATCACCGGCGAGAGCGGCTCGGGTAAGGAAGTGATGGCCCGCCACGTCCACGCCAAGTCGCGTCGGGCCAAGGCGCCGTTCATCAGCGTCAACTGCGCCGCCATCCCCGAGAACCTGCTGGAAAGCGAGCTGTTCGGCCACGAGAAGGGGGCCTTCACCGGCGCTCTGGCCCGCCGCATCGGCAAGTTCGAGGAAGCCAACGGCGGCACCCTGCTGCTGGACGAAATCTCGGAAATGGACGTGCGCCTGCAGGCCAAGCTGCTGCGCGCCATCCAGGAGCGCGAGATCGACCGTGTCGGCGGCACCAAGCCGGTGAAGGTCGACATCCGCATCCTCGCGACCAGCAACCGCAACCTGGCCGAAGCGGTCAAGGAAGGCGTGTTCCGCGAAGACCTGCTCTACCGCCTGAACGTCGTGAACCTGGCCCTGCCGCCGCTGCGCGAACGCCCGGGCGACATCATCAATCTGTGCGAGCACTTCGTGAAGAAGTACTCGGCCGCCAACGGCATCGACCTGAAGCCGATCTCGGCCGAGGCCAAGCGCCGTCTGATCGCCCACCGCTGGCCGGGCAACGTGCGCGAGCTGGAAAACGCCATGCACCGCGCGGTGCTGCTGTCGACCGGTCCGGAGATCGAGGAGTTCGCCATCCGCCTGCCGGACGGCCAGCCCCTGGCCCCGGCGCCCGACGCGGCCGTGGCCCGCGGCGCCTCGATGGCGGCGGCCGAGGCCGTGGCTTCGGCGGCGACCCGCAATTTCGTCGGCCAGACGGTCGCCGAGATGGAGCAGACCCTGATCATCGACACGCTCGAGCACTGCCTTGGCAACCGCACCCACGCGGCCAACATCCTGGGCATTTCGATCCGCACCCTGCGCAACAAGCTCAAGGAATACGGCGATGCCGGCGTCAGCGTTCCGCCCCCGCAGGGCGGCGTGGGCGCGGCGGCCTAAACCTTGAGTACGTAACGCCGTTCGGCGCCCGCGACGATCGGTCCGGCGCCGAACATGGCTAATTTCGATTAAGGAGATGGCGGGCCGCTCCAAATCGCTCCAAGCGGAACGGTCCACTCCCGTAGACAGCAGCAAGGCTTTCCATGGCTGACGCCGCCGCCCCCAAGGCCGCAAGCTCGATCCCCAGCGCCAAGTCGCTGTGGGAAGGGATCCTGCGCGGCGAGATGGGCCTGGCCGTCGGCGTCGTCGGCATCATCGTCCTGCTGATCCTGCCCGTGCCGCCGTTCCTGCTGGACGTGCTGCTGGCCGTGTCGCTGACCGGCTCGGTGCTGATCCTGATGACCGCGGTGCTGATCAAGAAGCCGCTGGAATTCACCTCGTTCCCGACCGTGCTGCTGGTCGCGACGCTCTACCGCCTTGGCCTCAACATCGCCTCGACCCGCCTGATCCTGGGCAATGGTCACGAGGGCGGCCACGGGGCCGGCGCGGTCATCGCCGCCTTCGGCAACCTGATGATGCAAGGCAACTTCGTCATCGGCGTGATCGTCTTCATCATCCTGGTGGTGGTGAACTTCATGGTCGTCACCAAGGGTTCGGGCCGGATCGCGGAAGTCGCGGCCCGCTTCACCCTGGACGCCATGCCCGGCAAGCAGATGGCCATCGACGCCGACCTGTCGACCGGCCTGATCGACCAGGACACCGCCAAGATCCGCCGCAAGGAGCTTGAGCAGGAAAGCACCTTCTTCGGCGCCATGGACGGCGCCAGCAAGTTCGTGAAGGGCGACGCCGTCGCCGGCCTGATCATCACCGGCATCAACATCGTCGGCGGCATCCTGATCGGCGTCGTTCAGCACAAGGTGCCGATCGGCGAGGCCGCCTCGACCTACACCCTGATGACCATCGGCGACGGCCTGGTCAGCCAGATCCCGGCCCTGATCATCTCGATCGCCGCCGGTCTGGTGGTGTCGAAGGCCGGCGTCGAGGGCAGCGCCGACAAGGCCCTGACCACCCAGCTAGCCATGAACCCGGTCGCCCTGGGCATGGTTTCGGCCTCGTCGGGCGTCATCGCCCTGATCCCGGGCATGCCGCTGCTGCCGTTCGCCGGCCTGGCGGTCGGCGCGGGTTTCCTGGCCTATCGCCGCGCCCAGCAGGCCAAGCTGGCCCCCGCCAGGGAGGCCGCGGCCGCGGCGGCAAAGGCCGCCGCCGACGCGCCGGCCGAGCCGGAAGAGGAGCCGATCAGCGCGGCCCTGGCCATCGACGACGTCAAGATCGAGCTGGGCTACGGCCTGCTGACCCTGATCAACGACCTGGAAGGCCGCCGCCTGACCGACCAGATCCGCGCCCTGCGCAAGACCCTGGCCACCGAGTTCGGCTTCGTCATGCCCCCGGTGCGGATCCTCGACAACATGCGCCTGGCCAACCAGGGCTACGCCATTCGCATCAAGGAGATGGAGGCGGGTCTGGGCGAAGTGCGCCTGGGCCACCTGATGGCCATGGATCCGCGCGGCGGCCAGGTGGAGCTGCCCGGCGAGCACGTGCGCGAGCCTGCCTTCGGCCTGCCGGCCACCTGGGTCGCCGACGACCTGCGCGAAGAGGCGACGTTCCGCGGCTACACCGTCGTCGATCCGGCCACCGTGCTGACCACGCACCTGACCGAGATCCTAAAGGAGAACATGGCCGACCTGCTCTCCTACGCCGAGGTGCAGAAGCTCTTGAAGGAGCTGCCGGAGAACCAGAAGAAGCTCGTCGACGACCTGATCCCCGGCGTGGTCAACGCCGCCACGATCCAGCGCGTGCTGCAGGCCCTGCTCAAGGAGCGCGTCTCGATCCGCGATCTGCCGCAGATCCTGGAAGGCATCGGCGAGGCCGCCCCGCACACCAGCTCGGTGACCCAGCTGGTCGAGCAGGTCCGCGCCCGCCTGGCCCGCCAGCTGTGCTGGGCCAACCGCGGCGACGACGGCGCCCTGCCGATCATCACCCTGTCGGCCGACTGGGAGCAGGCCTTCGCCGACGCCCTGATTGGGCCCGGCGATGACAAGCAGCTAGCCCTGGCCCCCTCGCGCCTGCAGGACTTCATCCGCGGCGTGCGCGACACCTTCGAGCGCGCCGCCCTGCAGGGCGAGTCGCCGGTGCTGCTGACCAGCCCGGCCATCCGCCCCTATGTGCGCTCGATCATCGAGCGCTTCCGCGGCCAGACCGTGGTGATGAGCCAGAACGAGATCCACCCCCGCGCCCGTCTGAAGACGGTGGGGATGGTCTAGGCCGGCCCTACGGCCGCGCCGGCTTGTTGATCACCGAGACCGAGACGCCGGGCTTCTCGACGCCCGGGCAGGCGCCCGGGACGTTGCAGTTGTAGGTGATGGTCGTGCAGCCCGTCGTGACGAGCAGCAGGGCGAGACAAAGGGTGAGGCGCAAAGCCGACTCCTGCAAAAAGCTGCATCCTTGCTAGTCCTCGCGGGGCTTGGCCACAACGTGCGAGCGTCGCGCTCCCTCTTGCACTTCCCGGAATAAGTCAGACAAATACCCGTCGCCGTGGGAACGTCCACGCGTGACGGGAGGATTTCAGATGGGCTTCAACGCCTGGCGCCGCCGCTCGCTTGGAGCCTGCGCATCGCTTCTGGCGCTCGGCCTGCTGGGCGCCGCGCCCGCCTGGGCCGCTCCCGCCAAACAGGTCGAGATCGTCAAGCGCCTGAAGCCCGGCAGGGCCCCGGCGGTAAAGGAACAGACCGCCTATCTGCTCGTCTATTTCAAGGACGAGACCCATTCCCTGCACTTCGCCGTCTCGTCCGACGGCTACAGCTTCACCGACGTCAACGATGGCGCGCCGGTGCTGGAGGGGCGGGACGTGGCCGAGCAGAAAGGCCTGCGCGACCCGCACATCGCTCGTGACCCGGACGGGGCCTTCTATCTGGCGATGACCGACCTGCACATCTTCGCCCAGGAGAAGGGTCTTCGCTCAGACAAATGGGAGCGGCCGGAGAAGGGCTATGGCTGGGGCAACAACCGCGGCCTGATCCTGATGAAGTCGTACGACCTGGTACACTGGACCCATTCCATCGTGCGGGTCGACAAGCTGTTCCCGCAGATGGGCGACATCGGCTGCGCCTGGGCGCCGGAGACGATCTACGATCCGGCCCGCAAGGCGATGATGGTCTATTTCACGACCCGGGTCGGCGCCGGCCGTAACTCTCTCGTCTACGCCTACGCCGATGACGCCTTCACCACCCTGACCGCCGAACCCAGGCCGCTGCTGGCCCATCCCGATCCGAGCCAGAGCCTGATCGACGGCGACATCACCAAGGTGGGCGACACCTACCACCTGTTCGCGGTGGGCTACGACAAGCCGGCGGGCATCCGCCACGCGACGTCGAAGAGCCTGACCGGCGGCTATGTCTACGAGCCTGGCAAGATCGATCCCGAAGCCGTCGCCGCCGAGGCCCCAACCCTGTGGCGGCGGACGGGAACCGACGCCTACGTCCTGATGTACGACGTGTTCGGGGCCAAGCCGAACAACATGGGCTTCTCGGAGACGACCGACTTCGTCCACTACAGGAACCTGGGCCGTTTCAACGACCCCGGCTCGCCGATGAAGGCGACCAACTTCCAGAGCCCCAAGCACGGGGCGGTGATCCCCGTGACGCCGGCCGAGGTGGAGCGGTTGAGGGCGTGGTTCGGCGGAAACCCTCTCTCTTTGAGAGAGGGAGGGGCCCGCGCCAAAGGCGTGGGAGGGTGAGAGGTAACAAACTCGCCGAGTGAAGCGCGGCGGCTCAGCGCGGGCTACGATATTGGCGGGGTGGCTGTCGTCGGGGGTTTGCCTGCCGGCGGTGAACCCCCTCACCCTCCCAGGCTATCGCCTGGCCCCCTCCCTCTCCCTATGGGAGAGGGGCCTCCCTAAGCCCCGAACGCCATGTGATAGGTCACCGCCCCGCGCGGCGACCGGCCCTTGAACACCAGGCGCTGCAGGTAAGGCGAGGCCTCGCCGCCGTAGGTCAGGGCCTCGTCCGCCTCGAAGCCGAAGCGGGCGTAGTAGAGCGGCGAGCCCAGCAGCACGCAGCCGGTCGCGCCCATGGCCTTCAGGCGCTCCAGCCCCTCGCGGATCAGGGCCTGGCCATGGCCTTCCTTCTGGCGGTCGGGCGCCACCGAGACGGGGCCAAGGCCGTACCAGGCGCCGTCCGAGACCTCGATGTCGACCGGCGAGAAGGCGATGTGGCCGACCACCTGTCCGTCGTCGGCCTGCGCCACCAGCGACAGCGAAAGCGCCCCGGCCGCGCGCAGGGAGTCGACGATCAGGGCCTCGGTCTGGCTGCTGTAGGGCCGGCCCTCGAAGGCGGCCGTGGTCACGGCGCGGATGGCGGCGATGTCTTCCGGGCGTTCGGGGCGGATGGTCATGGGCCCTGATCTCCCCTTGTGGTCCTAGCGCGTCATCCAGGGCCGGGACTTGCCGGTCGGGGCGACGGCGTCGGCCCGATCGACCTTGCCGCTGGAGGCCTTGGGCCCATGGCCATGGCGACCCTGGGCGGCCTTCTTCAGGCGCAGGGCGCGCTGCATCGGGGTTTCGTTCGGCGGCGGGGCGTCGGTCTCGTCGGTCATCGGCGCGCTTTAGCACGGTCCGACGCCCCGCGTCTTGATCACAGCGCGCCAGGGTTAGGTGTATGCGGCTAACCCGCCCGGGCGCGCTCCAGGATCAGTGCCCGCCAGAAAGGTCTGGATGGGGGATCTTCGCCACGTCGGCGGCCGTCACCGGCTTGGCGTAGGCGTTGCCGAAGTGGGTGCGGACATAGGTGACGACCCCTGCGATCTGGGCGTCGTCGAGGGTTCCGGCGAAGCTGGGCATGCCGCCCTGGCCGCGCACGACGATCATGGTCGGATAGGCGGCCGCGGCCATCTTCGGGTTGGCGGCGAGGGCGGGGATGGTCCCCGCGCCGCTTCCCCCTTTTGCATCGGCCATGTGGCAGGCCTGGCAGACGGCTTCATAGACCTGCTGGCCGGTGACGGGCTTGGCCACGCGAACGACGCCGCCGCCGGTGTCGCCGCCGGCAGGGGCCTGGGCGACGGCGGGGATGGCGCAGGCGAGGGCGGCGGCCAGGCCGGACGCCGCGATGAGGGTAAGGCGGGTCATGCTCAGGCCTCCAGGGCGCGCTTGTGCAGGCGGGTGATGGCGTCCAGCGACGAGAGCAGGGCGCCCTCCATCCAGCAGCCGACGTAAGAAGCGTGCTCGCCGGCCAGCACGACGCGGCGGTCCATGGCCACCAGGGTCTGGTAGTGTTCCTTGCGGGTCTCCTCGGTCCAGCGGGCGCAGCAGCCCAGCGTCCAGGGCACGCGGCTCCAGGCCACCGAGGCGCCGTTGGAGAACTCCTTGCGATAGCTGCCGGGGTGCAGGACGGAGCCCTGCTGTAGGGCGACCTCGATCCGCTGCTCCGGCGTCATGCCGGCCAGGCGATAGGCCCCCATCTCGCGGGCGAAGGCGCCGAGCAGCACCGCCGGACCGTTCCCGAACAGGTTGTTGTTGGGATAGGAGATCAGGGCGATCTCCTGGTCGGTGAAGCTGTGGCCGCCGTAGATGGAGTCGTCCTCCTCCCAGAACCGCCGTTTCATCTCCAGGCCGATCTTCACCTGGCCCGAATAGGGTACGGCCTTGATGGCGGCGGCCAGCTCGTCGCTGATCTCGCTTTCGATCTGGCCCAGGATCGACAGCGGGATCGTGCAAACGCACCAGTCTGCCTTGGTCGTCTCGACCTTGCCCGTGGCGGTGTCGGCGAAGGTGACGGCCACGCCCTTGTCGTCCTGGGCGATCTTGCTGACCTTGGCGTTGTAGGTGATCAGCCCCTCGACCTGTTTGGCGAAGCCCTTGCCGATCATGTCCATGCCGCCCACCGGCTGGAACATGGTGGTCTGCATCTCGTGGCCCATGAAGAAGGCCATCGAGGTCCAGACCTGCGGGTCGAGCACGTCGTGCAGGGCGTAGAGATCCGACGGGATCGGCGCGCCGTCTATGCCGCCGCCGGGCGGGCGGTCGTAGCCGCGATGGGAGGCGCTGCGCAGGTTCTTGGCGTAGCGGTAGTCCTTGTCGAGCATGCCCCAGCCCTTCAGGGCCTCCAGCAGCTTCTCGCGATCCTCGAGCGTGACGCTCTCGTCCAGGGCCTTGGTGTTGATCGATTTCGCCAGCAGTTCGGCGACATTGCCCTCGAAGTCGGCCGCCGCGGCCTTGAAGCGCACGGGCTTGCCGCCGAACGCGGTCGAGGAATGGATCCAGGTGTTGTGGTTGAACTGGATGAACGGCTCCAGCGCCACGCCGAACTGCCTGCAGTAGTGCAGCAGGGTGCGGTGATGGTGCGGGATCCGCCAGGGGCCGGGGTTGAGGTAGTTGCCGGGCGAAAAGCCGATCTTCTGGGTCGCGCCGCCCAGCTCGGTATAGGTGTCGCCGCCCCGCAGGCTCCAGTTCCGGCCGCCGGGGCGGTTCTGGTATTCGAGCACCCGCACCTTGTAGCCGGCCCGGGTCAGCTCATAGGCCGCCAGCATGCCGGCCAGGCCCGCGCCCAGCACCACCACCGACGCCCCCGGCCTGGCGCCGGCAAGGTTCGGAGGTCCGTGGAACTGGGTCTCGGCCGCGTGGCCGAGACTGGTCATCGCCTGGTAAAGCGCCGCGGTTCCGCCCACCTGGGCGATGGCGGTCAGCAGTTGTCGTCTGGTCGGTAAGCGGACGCCCTCTGGCATATGTACGGCCCTATCCCCTTCGCCGCCGCCCGCGACCGGGCGGCCTCGCGGGACCGAGCTAAGCAGGCGCGTCGCCGCTCCCGCCGCCCACTTTGTTCGCCAGGCGGGCGGATGCTTTCACGGATCACCGTTCCGCAGCGTTCGGACGAACGGGCTGCGCAGGAAACGGGCAGGGGAGGGGGGGGCCTAAGGAACCTCGTCCAGCGCCCAGGGCTGGAAGGCGGGGCGGCCGCGCAGGCGGATGTAGTAGGCGGCGACCGCCGGCAGCATGTCGCGCTCGATGGGCGAGGCGGCCCAGCGGTGGACGGAGACGCCCAGCACGATGTCGGCCAGGGTGAAGGTCTCGCCGGCCGCGAAGGCGCCGGTGCGCTCCAGCTGGCGTTCCAGCACGGTCATGGCGGTGTTCCAGGCGCGGATGCTGGCTGCGATCTGCTCGGGATCGTCGAAGCCGGGCATGCGCCGTACCAGGCCCGCGAAGGCGTAGCGCCAAGCGGTGTTGAGCTCGGTGGCCTGCCAGTCCATCCACTGCTCGACCCCGGCCCGGGCGCGCGGCTCGGCCGGCAGCAGGGCCTGGCCGATATCGTGGCGCGAGGCCAGGTAGCGGCAGATGGTGTTCGACTCCCACAGCGGCCCGTGCTCGTCGAGGATCACCGGCACCAGGGCGTTGGGATTGAGCGCCAGGAAGGCGGGGTCATGCGTCGAGGCGTAGCCTGTCCCCCAGTCCTCGCGGTCGTAGGGCAGGGCGAGCTCGTCGCAGGTCCACAGCACCTTGCGCACGTTCAGCGACGAGGTGCGGCCCAATATTTTCAGCATGGGGATCTCGATCATGCGGGCCTCAGTCGGCGCCGCGATGGGTAGCATTTCGACCGAAGGGGCGTCTGGAAGAAAATCTGCAAGGCCAGGACGAGCTCGAATCGATATGTACCGTGACTGCATAACGAGGGGATCTCAATGCTGTTTCGAACCGCGCTTCTCGCCGGCACGCTGCTGGCCGGCGTCGCCCACGCCCAGGGATCGGATGTCTACGCCCTGGGCGAGGTGCAGGTGACCGCGCGCAACGCGGCTGGCGAGACGGTCGGCGGGGCCAAGGTCTCGGGCGAAGACCTGCGCAAGTTCGACAAGGCCAGCGTCGATCAGGCGCTGGATCTGATCCCCGGCGCGGCGGCGGGAAACAGCGGCGGCTCGCGTAACGAGCGCCTGGTGTTCATCCGCGGCTTCGACCGTTTCCAGACCACCCTGTCGATCGACGGCGTGCGGGTGTTCCTGCCGGCCGACAACCGCATCGACTTCGCCCGCTTTCTCACGGCCGACCTCTCCGAGGTTCAGGTCTCCAAGGGCTATGTCTCGGTGCTCGACGGGCCGGGCGGTCTGGGTGGGGCGATCAACCTCGTCACCCGCAAGCCCTCGGCGCCCTTCGAGGGCGAGGTGCGGCTGGGCGTGGGCCTCGACGGCGACGGCTCGCTGAACGGCAACAGCGTCTCGGGCCGGGTCGGCGGCCGTTCGGATCATTTCTACGCCCAGATCAGCGGGGCTCGGAACGAGCGCACCCACTGGAAGCTGCCGGACGACTACACGGCCACCACGCTCGAGAACGGCGGCAACCGCGATCACTCGGAAAGCGAGGACTGGCGGGTCAATCTCAAGGCCGGCTTCACGCCCAACGCCACGGACGAATACTCGATCACCTACACCCGTCAGGAGGGCGAGAAGAACGCGCCCTATCACGTCACCGACACGGCCAGCACCCGCTACTGGAGCTGGCCCTACTGGAACCTCGACAGCCTGGCCCTGCTGACCCGGACGAAGATCGCCGACAATGCGTGGCTGAAGACGCGCTTCTACCGCAACAGCTTCGAGAACGCCCTCTACTCGTGGGACAACGCCCGCCAGAACAGCCAGACCCTGGGGCGCGCCTTCCGCTCCTACTATGACGACCTGGCCTATGGCGGGAACCTGGAGCTGGACGTCGACGTCACCGCCTCAAACACCCTGAAGGCCGCCGCCTTCTACCGTCGCGACAAGCACGTCGAGTGGCAGCAGACCTTCGCGCCGGCCCTGGTCGAGCCGCGCCAGACGGTGACCGAGGACACCACGTCGCTCGCTCTGGAGGACACCCAGCGGTTCGGCGACAAGGTCGATCTGGTGGTGGGCGTCTCGCGCGACCGCCGCGACCTGAAGCAAGCCCAGGACTACAATTCGGGCGCCTTCGTCTTCTACCCGCTGACCGACGACGTGGCCTGGAACGGCCAGGCGGCCCTGGTCTGGCGGCCTATCGCCGACGTCCAGCTGCATGGCAGCGTCTCGTCGCGGGCCCGCTTCCCGACCTTGTTCGAGCGCTACAGCTCGCGCTTCGGCACGGTGGTGCCCAACCCGGACATCAAGGCCGAGCGGGCGGTGAACTACGAGCTGGGCGCGGCCGTCGACTTCACCCCGCTACTGAAGATCGAGGGGGCGGTGTTCTACAGCGATGTGCGCGACGCCCTGATCCTGATCCCAGTGGCCCTGGGCGCGCCCTACGGCACGGTCAACCAGACCAAGAACGCCGGCGACGGCGAGTATTACGGCCTGGAGGGCGGGGCGACGTTCAAGGCGAGCGACAAGCTGACCTTCGGCGGCAACTACACCTATCTGCACCGCGAGCTGACCGACCCGACCAACGCCGCCTTCCGCCCCACGGGCGTGCCGACCCACAAGCTGTTCGTCTATGCCGACTGGACGCTCAGCGACCGCCTGACCGTGACGCCCAGCGTCGAGGCGGCGTCCAAGCGCTGGACGGTGACCTCCAGCTCGCTGGTCAGCCCGGCCCGCTACTACCGCACCGGCGACTACATCCTGGCCAATCTGACGGCCCAGGTGGCGGTGACGCCGAAGATCGACGTGGTGGTCGGGGCCCGCAACCTGCTGGACCAGAAGTACCAGCTGGTCGACGGCTTCCCCGAGGAAGGCCGCAACTTCCGCGCCGACCTGCGCGTCCGGTTCTAAGGAGCAATGCCGATGCAATTTGTCGTTCTCCTGGCCGCCGGTCTGACCCTGGCCGGTCCCGCCGCCTTCGCCCAGACGCCTGCCGAGCCGGCCTGCGCCGCCCGCGACGCCGACCTGCCGGCGGATCTGGCCGCCTGGCCGACCAAGGCCCCGCTGGCTGCGGCGACCTCGGCCGCCGATCTGCAGAAGGCGGCGCTGGTTCCCGGCCAAGCCTATGCCGCCACCCTGTCGCCGACGCCGGAGGTGACCTATGTCGTCCAGCCGGAAAAGCCGGGCGGCACGGTCAGCAAGGGCGGGCTGTTCTCGCTGAAGGTCGAGACGGCGGGGTCCTACGTCATCGCCCTGGGCGCCGGCGCCTGGATCGACCTGCTGAAGGACGGGCAGGCCCAGCGCTCGACTGCTCACGGCCGAGGCCCTGCCTGCTCGACCGTGCGCAAGATGGTGACCTTCGACCTGACGCCTGGCGATTACGTGGTGCAGATCTCGGCCAACGCCGAGGCGAGCCTGCCGATCCTCGTCGCGCGCAAGCCCTGATCGGGGAGTGCGGGGCGTGCGGCTCGATCTCTGCGGCAAGGTCCTGGCCCTGGCGGCCGGCCTGCTGCTGACCGCCGCCTTCGCGCCGCCCGTCCTGTCGGGCTTCGACTGGAAACTGCCGCCGGGCGTCGCCCCGCCGCCGGTCCCCGCCGACAACCCGATGTCGGACGCCAAGGTCGCCCTGGGCCGCAAGCTGTTCTACGACGCCGACCTGTCGATCGACGGGACCATGTCGTGCGCGACCTGCCACGAGCAGCGGCGCGGCTTCACCGACGGCAACGCCACCCATCCCGGTGTCCACGGCGATCCGGGGCGGCGCAACATCCAGACGCTGGCCAATGTCGGCTATTTCCGCGCCCTGACCTGGGGTGATCCCGGCGTGAAGCGGCTGGAGGATCAGGCTTTGATCCCCATCACTGGGACCAAGCCGGTCGAGATGGGCTTCGCGGGCCAGGAGGCGGTGCTGACCGCGCGCCTGGCCGGCCAGGCCTGCTATCGCCGGATGTTCGCCGACGCCTTTCCGGAGGCGAGCGGGGCGGTGACCATGACCACGATCGCCAAGGCCCTGGCAGCCTTCCAGCGCACGCTCGTCTCGTTCGACAGTCCTTACGACCAGCGCCGCCGGGGCGAGGCGGTCGCCGTGCCGGCTCAAGTCCAGCGCGGCGAGCGGCTGTTCAAGGCGACCTGCGCCGGCTGCCACGCGGGCCCTCTGTTCACAGACGCCGAGAAGGTCCGCTTCCACCGCATTGACGCCCCGTTTGCCGGAGACCAGGGCCTGGCCGACGTCACCGGCAAGGCCGCCGACACGGGGCGCTTCCGCACGCCATCCCTGCGCAACGTCGCCTTGAGCGCGCCCTACCTGCACGACGGCTCCGCGCCGACGCTGGAGGCGGCCATCCGTCGGCATCGCGCGGCGATGCGGCTGGAGGATCACGAGGTGGCGGAGCTTGTCGACTTTCTGGGTACGCTGACCGACGAGAGCTTCGTGACGGCTCCACGGTTTTCCCTGCCTAAGCCTGGGTGCGGGCCCTAGTCTTCCGGATCGGTCCCCACTGCGGAGGCGATCGCGGCTGCCGCAGCCTCCATGGCGGCTTGGGCAGCCGCCTCGGCGGCTGCGGTGGCTTGCTCGACCTTTTCCATCGCCGCGTGCATCGCCGCTTCCTCCGCCGCCCGGGCGGCTTGGAGCGCCTGTTCTAGCGCCGCCTCGGAAGGGGCGCTCGGCGGTGCAGGCGGGGCGGCGCCAAGGATATTCCGGGTCGCCTCGCCGGCGCTGGCGGTGTCGACCGACAGCAGCGTGCTGACGCCTTGCGTCGTCGAGGCCTGCATCGTCACGTTGGACTGCTGCTGGTTGTTCGTCGCGTTGTGCGCGGCGTTCGAAAGCGCCTGGCTCACGGCCACAAACAGGTTGCCCATGGCCATGGCGGGCGTGTCGCCCAGCACCTTGGTGTTCACCTGGCTGACCGAGTCGGTGATCTGATCGTTGACGTTGGTAGGGAAGGCCATGGTCGTCTTCCTGCTGGGACGGGCGACCTTCAAAACGAAAGCCGCGGCTCATCCATTACGAATGGCCGCGGCTTACGAAATAGGAAATTTCGCACAAGGCAGAGGAGGGCGACGCCCTCCCGCCGATCAATCCTCGTCCATCTTCAGGGCGGCGATGAAGGCTTCCTGCGGGATCTCGACCTTGCCGAACTGGCGCATCCGCTTCTTGCCTTCCTTCTGCTTGTCCAGAAGTTTGCGCTTACGCGAGGCGTCGCCGCCGTAGCACTTGGCGGTCACGTCCTTGCGCAGGGCGCGGACGGTTTCGCGGGCGATGATCCGGCCGCCGATGGCCGCCTGGATCGGGATGACGAACATGTGCTGCGGGATGAGGTCCTTCATCTTCTCGCACATGCCGCGGCCGCGGCTTTCGGCGCGGCTGCGGTGGACCAGCATCGACAGGGCGTCGACCGGCTCGCTGTTGACTAGGATGGACATCTTCACCAGGTCGCCGGCGCGGTAGTCCTCCAGCGCGTAGTCGAAGCTGGCGTAGCCCTTCGAGATCGACTTGAGGCGATCATAGAAGTCGAACACCACCTCGTTCAGCGGCAGGTCGTAGACGACCATGGCGCGGCTGCCGACGTAGCTGAGCTCGCGCTGCATGCCGCGACGGTCCTGGCAGAGCTTGATGACGCCGCCCAGGAACTCGTCCGGGGTGAAGATCGTCGCCTTGATCCAGGGCTCGGCGATCTCTTCGATCTGCATCACGTCCGGCAGGTCGGCCGGGTTGTGCAGCTCGATCTCTTCGCCGCTGCGCATCTTGATCTTGTAGACCACCGAAGGGGCGGTCGCGATCAGGTCGAGGTCGAACTCGCGGGACAGGCGCTCCTGGATGATCTCCAGGTGCAGCAGGCCCAGGAAGCCGCAGCGGAAGCCGAAGCCCAGCGCCGCGCTGCTTTCCATCTCGTAGGTGAAGCTGGCGTCGTTGAGGCGCAGCTTGCCGACGGCGGCGCGCAGGTCTTCGAAGTCGGCGGCGTCGACCGGGAACAGGCCGCAGAACACCACCGGCACGACTTCCTTGAAGCCCTTCAGGGCTTCGGCCGTCTGCTTCTTCTCGTCGGTGATGGTGTCGCCGACGGCGGCGTCGGCCACTTCCTTGATCGAGGCGGTGAAGAAGCCGACCTCGCCCGGACCCAGTTCCGCGACATCGGTGGCCTTGGGGGTGAACACCCCGACCTTGTCGATGCGGTGGGTGGCGCCGGTCTGCATCATGCGAACCTGCTGGCCGGCCTTCAGCGTGCCGTCGAAGATCCGCACCAGCACGACCACGCCGAGATAGGCGTCGTACCAGGCGTCGACCAGCAGGGCCTTCAGCGGCGCGTTGCGGTCGCCCTTGGGGGCGGGCAGGCGCTTGACGATGGCTTCCAGCACGTCGGGGATGCCGATGCCGGTCTTGGCCGAGCACTCGACGGCGTCCGAGGCGTCCAGGCCGATGACGTCCTCGATCTGGGCCTTGACCCGCTCGACGTCGGCGGCCGGCAGGTCGACCTTGTTGAGGACCGGAACGATCTCGTGGTTGTTGTCGATGGCCTGGTAGACGTTGGCCAGGGTCTGGGCTTCCACGCCCTGCGAGGCGTCGACGACCAGGATCGAGCCCTCGCAGGCGGCCAGCGAGCGCGACACCTCATAGGCGAAGTCGACGTGTCCGGGCGTGTCCATCAGGTTGAGGACGTAGGTCTCGCCGTCATTGGCCTTGTAGTTCAGGCGCACGGTCTGCGCCTTGATGGTGATGCCGCGCTCCTTCTCGATGTCCATGTTGTCGAGAACCTGGGCGCTCATCTCCCGCGCGGTCAGGCCGCCCGTGGTCTGGATCAGGCGATCGGACAGCGTCGACTTGCCGTGGTCGATGTGGGCCACGATCGAGAAATTGCGGATTTTATCCAGGGGCGTAGAGCTCATGCGCGTGCGTCTATCACATTTGATCCGCTTCGCGAGGGGCCGTGACGGGTTTGCGTCATCGACCCCGTTCACGGCGGGCGTCAAATCGTCTAATCCGACCCGATGATCCAGCGTCGACGACCCGTCCCCTTCGAACTCGGCCCCGTGCACTTCATCGGCATCGGCGGCATCGGCATGTCCGGCATCGCCGAGATCATGATCCGCATCGGCTACACCGTGCAGGGCAGCGATGCGAAAGCCAGCGCCAACACCGAGCGGCTCGAGAAGCTCGGCGCGCGCATCTTCGTCGGCCATGACGCGGCCAATGTCGAAGGCGCCTCGGCCATCGTCTATTCGACGGCGGTGAAGGCCGATAACCCGGAAATGGTCGCCGGCCGCGACAAGCGCCTGCCGCTGGTCCGCCGCGCCGAGATGCTGGCCGAGCTGATGCGGCTCCAGTTCTCGGTCGCCGTGGGCGGCACCCACGGCAAGACCACGACCACCTCGATGGTGGCGGCCCTGCTTGACGCCGGCGGCCTGGACCCGACGGTCGTCAACGGCGGCATCATCAACGCCTACGGCACCAACGCCAAGGTCGGCGAGGGCGACTGGATCGTCGTCGAGGCCGACGAGAGCGACGGCTCGTTCCTGAAGCTGAAGTCGACGGTGGCCATCGTCACCAACATCGACGCCGAGCACCTGGACCACTGGGGCGACTTCGACGCGGTCAAGCGCGGCTTCCAGGACTTCATCGAGAACATCCCGTTCTACGGCTTCGCCGCCGTCTGCACCGACCATCCGGAAGTGCAGGCCCTGACCTCGCGGATCGAGAACCGCCGTCTGGTGACCTACGGGACCAACCCGCAGGCCGAAGTCCGTGTCTCCAACGTCGAGATGGGTCCCGAGGGGGCCAGCTTCGACATCGTCATCTCGCCGCTGGAGGGCGATCAGGTCCGCTACGAGGGCCTGAAGATGCCGATGGCCGGGCACCACAACGTGCTCAACGCCACCGCCGCCGTGGCCGTGGCCCGCGAACTGGGCGTCGACGCCGACAGCATCCGCGCCGGCCTGGCCGGGTTCGGCGGGGTCAAGCGCCGGTTCACGACCACGGGTGTGGCCAACGGGATCCGCGTGGTCGATGACTACGGCCACCACCCGGTCGAGATCGCCGCCGTGCTCAAGGCCGCCCGGGCGGTCAGCCAGGGCAAGGTGATCGCCGTGGTCCAGCCTCACCGCTACACCCGCCTGCGCGACCTGATGACCGAGTTCTCCAGCTGCTTCAACGACGCCGACACCGTGGTCGTCGCCGACGTCTATACGGCCGGCGAGCAGCCGATCGAGGGCGTCGACCGCGACCATCTGGTCGAGGGCCTCAAGAAGTTCGGCCACCGCCGCGCCCTGCCGCTGGAAAGCCCGGCGGCCCTGCCGGCCCTGATCGCGGCCGAAGCCACGAGCGGCGACCTTGTGGTGCTGCTGGGGGCCGGGGACATCACGTCCTGGGCCTACGCCCTGCCGGGCCAGCTGGAAGCGCTGGCGAAGTAACGTCAATGACCTGGAAGACCAACCTCCCCGCCGTTCGCGGCAAGCTGCTGATCGACGAGGCCCTGGCCCCGTTCACCTGGTTCCGCGTCGGCGGGCCGGCCGACGTGGTGTTCCTGCCGGCCGACGAGCAGGACCTGGCCGACTTCCTGAAGGCCCTGGATCCGGCCGTGCCGGTCATGGCCATCGGCGTCGGCTCCAACCTGCTGGTCCGCGACGGCGGCGTCGAGGGCGTGATCATCCGGCTGGGCAAGGGCTTCAACGACGTCCGCAAGCTGGACGACGTCAGCATTCATGCGGGGGCCGCCGTGCCCGACGCGGTCGTGGCGCGTAAGGCGGCCGAGTTCGGGATCGCCGGGCTGGAGTTCTTCGCCGGTATTCCTGGCACTGTCGGCGGCGCGGTGGTCATGAACGCCGGCTGCTACGGTTCGGAGACCACCAACATCATCGCCACCGCGACGGTGATGGACCGCAAGGGCAAGGTCTTCCTGATGGGAGACGACGACCTGAAGCACACCTATCGGCATAGCGCGATCCAGGGCACGGACCTGATCGTTCTGAGCGCCGTGTTCGAGGGAACCGTCGACGAACCGGCCGCGATCAAGGCCCGCATGTCCGAGATCACGTCGCGTCGCGAGACCACCCAGCCGATCCGCGAAAAGACCGGCGGCTCGACCTTCAAGAACCCGCCGGGTCACTCGTCGTGGAAGCTGGTCGACGAGGCCGGCTGGCGCGGCAAGCTGTTCTCCGTAAGTGGGAAGGAGGGGGGCGCGATGTTCAGCCCCCTGCACAGCAACTTCCTGATCAACACCGGCGAGGCCACGGCCGCCGACCTGGAAGGCCTGGGCGACACCGTCCGCGCCGACGTGCTGGCCAAGACCGGCGTCCAGCTGGACTGGGAAATCAAGCGGATTGGGCGCCCGGCCTGACGGCCGGCCCCCTCAGTCGCTCCGCGACAGCTCCCCCAGAGGGGGAGCATCTGAGGTCGCACAAGTAGATCCTCCCCCTCTGGGGGAGGTGGCCCGGAGGGCCGGAGGGGGCTTCACACGTCCTTCTTCGACAGATACTCCTCCACGTCGATCTCCTTCTCCCACCGGGCCACGGCCGTGGCGATCGACAGGTCGCAGGTCACGTTCGGCACGGTGCGGATCATGTCGAGGATGCGGTCGAAGGGCAGGATGAAGCCGACGATGATCGCCGTCTGGGTCGGGCCGATGCCGATCGTGGCCAGCACCGCCGCCAGCACGAACAGCGAGCCCGACGGCACCGGCGCCACGCCCATGGCCACGATGGTGGTCGTCACCGCCACCAGGGCGTAGTCGGCAAGCGTCAGGGGCACGCCGAAGGCCTGGGCGGCGAACAGGGTCAGCATGGCCACGTACATGGCCGTGCCGTCCATGCCGATGGTCGCCCCCAGCGGCAGGACGGTCGACGAGATCGACGGCTTGATGCCCAGATTGTCTTCCGCCACCCGGATCGCCACCGGCAGGGTCGCCGAGCTGGACGAGGTGGAGAAGCCGACCAGGATGGCGTCCATGCAGCCGCGATAGAACGGCACCAGCGGCAGCCAGGCCCCCAGCCGCACCACGGCGGCGTGGGTGACGAAGGTCTGGATGGCCGCGCCGATGATCACGCAGACCCCCAGCTTGGCCACGTGCAGGAAGGTCTCGGGCCCGTTGGTGCCCATGACCACGGCGATCAGGGCGAACACCCCGAACGGGGCTGCCTCCATCACGAAGCCGACGATGCGCAGCATCACCTCGCTGGCGCTGGCCAGCAGCTTGGCGACCGGCTCGCCACTCTCGCCCGCCACGATCACTCCGGCCCCGACCAGCACGGCGAAGAAGATGATCGCCAGGGTCTCGCCTTCAGCCAACGCCTTGATCGGGTTGAGCGGCACGATGCCGATGAACAGCTCGGCCGGCGACTTGGGCGTGGCCACCGCCTGGGGGGCGGCGTTGTGCAGATCGGCGCCGACGCCGGGACCCAGCAGGCTGGCGATGATCAGGCCGATGGTCACCGCGATCAGGGTGGTCAGCACGTACATGGCGATGGTCTTGACGCCGATGCCGCCCAGCCGCTTGGCGTCGCCCAGCTGGGCCACGCCCGAGGCGATAATCACGAACACCAGGGGGGCCACCATCATGCGGATCAGCCGCACGAAGATCTCGCCCATCCATTTGAGGCTGGTGGCGCCTTCGCCCCAGAAATAGCCGACCACGGCCCCGACCACGAGGGCGGCCAGGATCCGCTTCCACAGCGAGATCCCGAACCAGACCTGAAATGGGTTCCTGCGGCCAGGGGGCGAGGGCGGAGGCGGCGCGTCGGCGAGGGCGTCGGTCATGCCGCAGAGAGCACGGTGTTATGCGGGGGCGGTCAAGGGGGCGATTCCCGACCATCCTAAACTCCCGTCATTCCCGCCCTTGTGGCGGGAACCCCTCTGTCAGCCGCAAGGGCAGGAGGGGCGGCGTGCTCGGCACGCCGCTGGCGCTTCACGTGCGATCTGAACCAGGGGTTCCCGCCACAAGGGCGGGAATGACGGGAGAGAAGGGGGAGGTGGACGAGTTTATCGTCTCAGAGCCAAAGCCCCTCGGCGTCGATCGCATCCCCCCAGAACCCGGCGGCCGGCGGCACGATCCGGCCGGCCTCGACGCGCAGGCCGCCCGGGTGGTCTTCCTTCAGCCACCACGGCCCGTCGAGGTCGGCGAAGGCGCAGTCGGCGGCCAGGTGCAGGGCCGGGGCGATGGCCAGGGACGAGGCGACCATGCAGCCGGTCATCAGGGTGAAGCCGAGATCCTTGGCCGCGCGCAGCATCGACAGCGCCTCGGTCAAGCCGCCGGACTTGTCGAGCTTCAGGTTCACGGCCTGGTAGCGCGCGCGCAGGGCCGGCAGGTCGGCGGCGGTGTGCACGGACTCGTCGGCGCAGATCGGGAAGGGCGGGGTGTAGCCCTCAAGCGCGGCGTCCTCGCCGGCCGGCAGGGGCTGCTCGACCAGGGCGATGTTCAGGCGCGACAGCTGGTCTTCCAGGCCGCGCAGGATCTCGAAGGTCCAGCCCTCGTTGGGATCGACGATCAGGGCGGCGTCGGGGGCGGCCTGGGCCACTGCGGCCAGGCGCGCGGCGGGGTCTTCGGCCGACAGCTTGATCTTGATCAGCGGTGCGTCGGCGACCTTGCGGGCGGCGGCGGCCATGGCGTCTGGCGTATCGAGGCTGACGGTGACAGCGGTGACCAGGGACGGCGGAACGGCGAGGCCGGTGCTCGTGGTGACCGAGACGCCGGTGGTCTTGGCCCGCAGGTCCCAGATGGCGCAGTCGAGGACGTTGCGCGCGGCGCCGGCCGGCAGCAGGGCCAGGGCTTCGGAAAGGTCAGCGCCCATGGCGATCAGGCGGGCGGCGGGGGCCAGCTGGGCCTCGACGCCCGCGACCGTCTCGCCGTAGCGGGCGTAGGGCACGCTCTCGCCGCGACCGATGTGGCCGCCCTCGGCGATCTCGACCACCACGACCTCGGCGGCGGTCTTGACCCCGCGCGAGATGCGGAACGGGGCGGCGAGCGGGTGGCTGACGGGGCGGACGGCGACGAGACGGCTCATGTCCCTGGCTTGGCGCCGTTCGAGCGCTTTTGCGAGAGGGATCAGCGCTTGTCGAAGCGCGGGATCGGCGAGTCGGCGCGGCGCTGGACCATCACCTGCAGGGCCAGGCGCGGGCGGATCACGAACAGGCCGGCCCAGACCAGCAGCACGCCGGCGTAGGAGATCGATCCCCAGATCCCGGTCGGACGTCCCGGGCGGCCGGCGCGCACGCGGCGGGCGGTGCGGACGGGGGCGTCGAAGTACTGGGTCATGGCGATGTCGGTCATGGCTTCCTCCGTGGACGCTGCCGAACCTGCGCCTTGGATGCGTCAGAACTGGACGTATAGTCGAACTGCCATGTCGTCCCTATGTCTGGGGCGAAATACGTCCTTCTGGAGTTCCCATGTCGAAGCCGGTCACCATCAACATCCCCCACGAACTCGGCGTGGCCGAGGCCAAGCGGCGGATCGAGAGCGGCTTCGAGCAGCTGGGCGCCCAGATCCCCGGCGGCCTGGCCAACGTCACCAAGGCCTGGCGCGACGACGTGATGGATTTCTCTGCCGTGATCATGGGCCAGACCATCACCGGGAAGCTCAACGTCGCGGCCAATGTGGTGCTGGTCGAGGTCGTTCTGCCTGGGTTCCTGGGGATGATCGCCGGCAAGATCACGGGGCAGGTCAAGAAGCAGGGGACGCTGCTGCTGGAGAAGAAGTAGGGCGCGGCGCTTTAACCCCTCTCTCTTTGAGAGAGGGAGGGGCCCGCGCCGAAGGCGTGGGAGGGTGAGAGGTTACATTCTCTCCGGACAAGGTACGGCTTCGGTGAGGCGTGGATTTGCCGGCAAGCGGTGAAACCCCTCACCCTCCCACCGCTTCGCGGCGGGCCCCTCCCTCTCCCTATGGGAGAGGGGCTTAACGGCTCTATCCCTTCGCGGCCGCCCGCTTGCGGGGCGCGGCCTTGGCGGCGGGCTTCTTCGCGGGCGTCGCCTTGCCCTTCTTCTCGCGCAGGGCCGTGACCTTCTCCAGCCGGTCGTGGGCCCGCTCGGCGGCCGCCTTGCACTGGGCGTGGTAGGCGTCGAGCTCCTTCTCCGACAGCTTTTCGATGCCGACGAAGTCGTTGTCGGCGGTCGAGGTCAGGATCAGCTCGTCGAGCTTGGCCTGGACGGCCTCGCTGTCGCGGTTCTGGGTGTTCTGGATCAGGAACACCATCAGGAAGGTGATGATCGTGGTGCCGGTGTTGATCACCAGCTGCCAGGTCTCGGAGAACTTGAACACCGGCCCGGACACCGCCCACAGGATCACCAGGCCCAGGCAGGCCAGGAAGGTGACGGGGCGGCCAGTCACCTGGGCGGTGGCGTTGGCGAACTTGGCGAAGAACTTTTCCACGGCGGGCTCCAGGCGCTTTGCAGTCAAACGCCGCCGTGGCCGGCTTCGTTCAGCGCCTGCTTCAGAGCCTGCTTCAGAGCCTTCTGGGATCGTGGTCGTGGCGGCCCAGGCTCTCGAACTTGCCTTCCTCGGCCTTGTTGACGAACTGGGCGGCCACCAGCCAGGCCTTCACCGGCCGCAGGGTGGCCAGGCACCCGACGATCAGGGCCGGGAAGGTGGTGACGAAGTGCACCCAGACCGGCGGGTGGTAGGCGACCTCGACCCAGGCGAAGACGAAGGTGACCAGGATGCCGACGCCGCTCATCACGAAGAAGGCCGGGCCGTCGGCCGGCTCGGCGAAGCCGTAGTCCAGGCCGCAGCGGTCGCACGACGGGGCCAGGGCCAGGAAACCCTTGAACAGCTTGCCCTCGCCGCAGCGCGGGCAGCGCTGGCGCAGGCCGCTGATCACCGGCGGCGGATCGAAAAACTCGTCAGCGGGCGTCATGACCCCTACCTACAATCCGAAAATTGATCCATACATTGTTCTGTAAATGTATGGATCAATGATGGGCGACGCAAGGGATCTTCCGGCGGGGGCGGCCTGGCTGCGGCGCGTGGCCGCGGGCGAGGGGCCGATCTACCGGCGGCTGTTCGAGGCCCTGCGCGGCGCCATCGCCGACGGCGAGCTGTCGGCCGGCGAGCAGCTGCCGCCGCAGCGGACGGTGGCGGGCCTGCTGGGCGTCGACTTCACCACCGTCACCCGCGCCTACGCCCTGGCCCGCGAGCAGGGGCTGGTGGAGGGCACGGCCGGGCGCGGCACCTTCGTGCGTCGGCGGGCGGGCGAGGAGGAGGCCGGGCGCGTCGACCTGTCGATGAACCTGCCGCCGCAGCCGGAGGGCCTGTCGCTGGCCGCTCTGCTGCGCGAGACGACGGCGGCGGTGCTGGCCCGCACGGATCCTGCGACCCTGATGGCCTATCACGCCGGCCCCGGCTCGCTGGCGCAGCGGGCGGCGGGGGCGGCCTGGCTGGCGCCGGGCCTGGGTCCTGTCGATCCCGAACGGGTCGTGGTCTGCGCCGGCGCCCAGGCGGCGCTGTCGGCGATCCTGGCGGTGGAGACCGCGCCGGGCGACGCCGTGGTGGTCGAGGCCCTGACCTATCCCGGCCTGCTGGCGGCCCTGGCCGCGCGCGGCGCGCGCGCCGTCGCCTGTGCGATGGATGGGGAGGGGATGGTCCCCGAGGCCCTCGCCGAGCGTCTGGCGCAGAGCGGCGCGCGGCTCGTGGTCGTCACCCCGACCTGGCAGAACCCGACCACGGCGACGATGAGTTCCAAGCGGCGCGCGGCGATCGTCGAGGTCTGCGCTCGGGCCGGCGTCCGCATCGTCGAGGACGACGCCTATGGCCGGCTGCCCGAACCCGCGCCGGCGGCCCTGGCCCGCCTAGCGCCCGAGTGGACGTGGCACGTGGCGACCCTGGCCAAGGCCCTGACGCCGGGCCTGCGCATCGCCTACGTCGCCGCGCCCGATGCGGTCGCCGCCGAGCGCCTAGCCGCCGCCGGCCACGCCCTGTGCCAGATGCCCGCGCCGCTGATGGCGGCGGTGGCGACGGCCTGGATCCGCGAGGGGACGGCCCAGGCGATCCTGGCCGGGGTGCGGGCCGAGGCGCTGGCCCGGCGCGCCCTGGCCGCCGAGATCCTGCCGCGCGCGATTGGCCCGGCCGGCTGCCTCCACGTCTGGCTGGATCGGGTGGAGGCGTTGGCGCCCGAGGGACTGTCGCTGGCGCCCGCCGCCCTGTTCGCCGCGCCCGGCATCGTCGCCCCAGGAACCGCTATGGATGGCGCGCGGCTGTCGCTGGGCGCGCCGGGCAAGCGAGCGGTGCTGGCCTCGGCCCTGCGGCGTCTGGCCTAGGATCGCGGGCACGAAAAAGGGGCGGACCCGGAAGTCCGCCCCTTCGATCGTTCTTGGCCGGCTCAGTCGACCAGCGGTCCTTGCGGCGCGTGGCCGGCGGGGGCCGCCTCGCCGGTCGGCGCCGGCGCGTGGTGCGAGTGGTGGAAGAACCGACCCATCTGCTTGTTCGACCAGTTCTTCACCTGGTCCATGAACACGAACACCACCGGGATGTAGAGCAGCGACAGGAAGGTCGAGGTGATCAGGCCGCCGATGACGGTGATCGCCATCGGGGCCCGGAACTCGACGTCGGCGCCGAAGCCGACGGCGACCGGCACCATGCCCGCGCCCATGGCCACGGTGGTCATCAGGATCGGCCGGGCCCGTTTGTGGGCCGCGTCGATCAGGGCCTCGCGCCGGGTCATGCCGCCCTTCATCGCCATGATCGCGTACTCGACCAGCAGGATCGAGTTCTTGGCGGCGATGCCCATCAGCATCAGGATGCCGATCAGGCTCGACATCGAGAAGCTGCTGTTGACCAGCTTCAAGAGGGCGAAGGCCCCGCCGATGGCCAGCGGCAGGGCGGCCATGATGGTCACCGGGTGGGCGAAGCTGCGGAACAGCAGCACCAGCACGACGTACATCAGCAGCAGGCCGGTCACGAGGGCCATGACGAAGCCGGAGATCATCTCGGCGATGAACTCGGCGTCGCCGGCGGCCACTTCCTTGACGCCGTTGGGCAGCGACTTGACCGAGGGCAGGGCGTGCACCCGCTTGGAGGCGTCGCCGACCACGATACCGTCGAGTTCGGCGGTGATCTCGGCCACGCGCGAGCGGTCCTGGCGGTTGATCTGCGAGGGACCGGCGCCGAAGCGGATGTCGGCCACCGCGTTCAGCGGCACCGAGGCTCCGCTGGACGAGGGCATCTTCAGGGTCTCCAGCACCGACAGGTCCTCGAGCGCGTTCTGCGTCAGGCGCAGGCGGATCGGCACCTGGCGGTCGCCCAGATTGTACTTTGGCAGCGACTGGTCGACGTCGCCGATGGTCGCCACCCGCACGGCCTGCGAGATCGCGCCGGCCGAGACGCCCATGCGGGCGGCCTGGTCGGGACGCGGGGTGACGATGATCTCCGGACGGGCGATCGAGGCGGTGTTGACCACGTTGGCCAGGCCCGGGACCGTGCGCATCTCGGCCTCGACCTTGCGGGCCGCGGCTTCGAGTTCGGGACCGTCGTCGCCGACCAGCCGCAGGGTGTAGCTGCCGCCGTCGCCGGGGCCGCCGCCGCTGTTGCTGCCCGCGCCGATGCGGGCGCCGGGGATCGCCTTGAACTGGTCGACCATCTGGCGCGTGAACAGCTGCTGGTTCATCCGCTCGCCCTTGGGCACCAGGTCGGCGGTGACGCGCGCCTTGTTGACCCCGTCGTTGCCGACCGAGGCGTAGACGCTCTTCACTTCCGGACGGGCCTTCAGTTCGCGGGAGACGCGCTGGGCGATGGCGTCGGTCTCGTCGAGGGTGGAGCCGGGCGGCAGCTCGATCGAGAACGGCGCGCGGCCGCGGTCGGCCGCCGGCTGGAACTCGAACGGCAGCAGCGGGATCAGGGCCAGCGACGCGGCGAAGCTGACGAAGCCGATGATCAGCACCTTCCACTTGTTGCGCAGCGACCAGTTGAGGGCGCGCAGATAGCCCGGCATCCAGAACGGGTCGGTGTCGGGCTTGTGGTGCGGCTTGAGCATGTAGGCGCCCATCAGCGGCGTCAGCATGCGGGCGACCAGCAGCGAGAACAGCACCGAGATGCAGGCGGCCAGGGCGAATGCCTTGAAGAACTGGCCGATGATCCCGGGCATGAAGCCGGTCGGGGCGAACACCGCTACGATGGTGAAGGTGGTGGCCACCACGGCCAGGCCGATCTCGTCGGCGGCCTCCATCGCCGCGTTGTAGGGCGACTTGCCGCCGCGCATGTGGCGGACGATGTTCTCGATCTCGACGATGGCGTCATCGACCAGGATGCCCACGGTCAGCGACAGGGCCAGCAGGGTGACGCCGTTCAGCGACTGGCCCAGCGGGGCCATGATCGCGAAGGTCGGCAGCAGCGACAGCGGGATGGCCACGGCCGCCAGGAAGGTGGCCCGCCAGTCGCGCAGGAACAGCAGCACCACCAGCACGGCCAGCACCGCGCCGAGGATCAGGGCCTCCATCGAGGCCCAGTAGCTTTCCTCAATGTACTTCACGTTCGAGGTCAGCTCGGTGATCGTCAGCTCGGGATGCTCCTTGTCGAGCTTCTCGATGGCCGCGCGGACCTTGTCGGCGACCTTGACCTCGCTGGCGCCGCGCGAGCGGACCATGTTGAAGGTCACGACTTCCTGGTTGTCGGCGCGGGCGCGGTTGCGCGGCTCGGCCCAGCGGTCGGTGACCTCGCCCAGATCGCCCAGGCGCACGGTGCCGCCCGACGACAGCGGGATGCTGGTCTCGCGCAACTGGTCCACCGAGCCGGCCGCGCCGAGGGTGCGGATGGCGCGCTCGGAGCCCGAGACGGTCACCCGGCCGCCGGGCAGGTCGGCGTTGGTGCTGGCCAGGGCCTGGCTGACGGCGGCGGCGGTGACGCCGCGCGCCGACAGGCGGTCGGGATCCAGGGCGACCTGGATCTCGCGGCTGACGCCCCCGAGACGATTGACCTCGCCGATGCCCTTGATGGCCAGCAGGGTGCGGGCGACCTCGTTGTCGACGAACCAGCTGCGCTGCTCCGGCGTCATGTTCGGACCCTTGACCACGTAGGTGATCAGCGGGTCGCCCGAGATGTCGATGCGGGTGACGTTGGGGATCTGCATGTCCTGCGGCAGGGCGGACTGCAGGTTGGACATGGCGTTGCGCACGTCGTTGGTGACGCGCTCGTGGTCGACCCCCAGCTCGAACTCGATCATGGTCGACGAGTAGCCATCGCCCACGGTCGAGGTGATGTGGCGCACCTGGCCCAGGCCCGCGACCGAGTCCTCGATCAGGCGGGTGACCTGGGTCTCCAGCTCGCTGGGGGCGGCGCCCGGGCGCGAGGCCGAGATCACCACCAGCGGCAGGTCGACGTCGGGGTTGTTGTTGATGCGCATGCTGGCGAAGCCGGAAATCCCGGTGATCGTCAGCATCACGAAAAGCATCAGGACGGGGATCGGGTTCTTGATCGCCCAGCGCGAGATGTTGTTGGTGTCCATCGCCGGGCCCTAGCGCTTGGCGGCCGACTGGGCGGGCAGGGTGGGCGCGGGCAGCACGCCCGACACCCGCACCGCGTCGCCGTCGCCCAGGAAGCCGGCGCCCTGCACGATCACGCGCTCGCCGGCCTGCACGCCGTCGACGGCCGTGACCTCGCCGGTGCGGGCCAGGACCGCGACCTTGCGGAACTGGGCCTTGTGCTGGGCGTCGATCAGGAACACCCCCGCCTGGTTCTGGCGGTAGAGGATCGAGGCGCTGGGCACGACGGGCGAGGCCTGGTCGCCGGCCTGGATCTGGGCGCGGGCGAACATCCCGGGGCGGAAGGCGCCCATCGACGACAGGGCGATGCGGGCCACGCCCAGGCGGGTCTGGGTGTCGACCTCGGAGGTGACGAGGCGCACGCGACCTTCGGCCTGGCCGACCTGCTCGGAGGCGATGCGGGCGGGCATGCCGGCCTTGACCACGCCGAGGTCGGTCTCGGGGATCTCGGCGTCCAGCTCCAGGCGGCCGTCGCGGACGATGCGGAAGAGCTCGCTGCCGGCGCTGACGATCTGGCCCTTGGTGACGCTGCGGCGGACGATCAGGCCCGAGACGGGCGCGCGGATCGAGGCCTGGGCCAGGCGGGCGGCGGTCTCGCCCTGGGCGGCCTGGGCCGAGGCCAGCTGGGCGGCGGCGGTGGCCTGCTTGGCCGTGGCGGTGTCGAGCGAGGAGGCCGACAGGAAGCCCTTGGCCTGCAGCTCGCGCGAGCGGCGCAGCGAGGCTTCGGCCTCGGCCAGGGTGGCGCGGGCGCTGGTGACGGCGGCTTCCTGCTGGCGCAGCTGGGCGCGCAGCAGGGTGTCGTTGAGGGCGACCAGCACCTGGCCCTGGCGGACGAACTGGCCTTCCTCGGCGTTGACGGCGACGGCGGTCAGGCCGCCGGTCTCGGCGCCGACCGGCACCTCTTCCCAGGCCGAGATGGTGCCGGAGGCGTTGACCACGCGGGGCAGGGGCAGCACGGCGACCGGCGCGACGCTGACCGTCTGGGCGGCCACGGGCTTCTTGCCCTTGGCCTCGGCCTTCTTTTCCTTGCCGCAGGCGGAAAGGCCGACGGCGGAAACCGTCAGAACCAGGGCCAGCGCCGTCGTGCGCCCGAAAGACCCCTTGAACCCGTAACCCACGACCTGCCCCTTTTTCGTCGAAGTCCCAGCTGGGACTTCTAGACGAGAAACCGGGTTCGCCGAATTAAATCGGGGTAAGGCGCGTCCAGCGGGCAGACGGAGGGGTCAGGCTTCCTTGCGCGCGCCCTGCGCCTCGGTCGCCGAGGCCGCGCGGATCAGCTCCAGCACGTCGACGATGATCGCCTGCATGGCGGTCTGGGCGGCCACGGCGTCGCGGGCGATGATGGCGTTGGCCACGTCCTCGTGCGACGGGATCGAGGCCGTGCGGCCCTTGATGCGGTTGGTGAAGCGGATCGAGATCCGCAGCGCCGTGTTCACCAGCTCGTGCAGCTCGCTGTAGAACGGGTTCTTGGTCGCGCTGAGGATGGCGATGTGGAAGGCGATGTCGGCGGTCAGCGGATCGTCCTCGCCCTCGGCGGCGGCCTTCATCCGGGCCAGGCCCTTGCGGATGGCCTCCAGGCCCGCCTCGTCGGCGTTGCGGGCGGCCAGTGCCGCGGCCACCGGCTCGATGCCCAGGCGCATCTCGGTGAAGTCCGACAGCAGGCGCAGGCTGAACTTGCGCTCAAGCAGCCAGCGCAGCACGTCGGGATCGAGCAGGTTCCAGTTGGCTTCCGGCTCGACCACCGTGCCGTGGCGGGGGCGGGCGCTGAGCAGGCCCTTGGCGGTGAGCATCTTCACCGCCTCGCGCGTCACCGTGCGGCTGGCCCCGAACTTCTTGGACAGCTCGCCTTCGGTCGGAAAGCCGATCTCGGCGTATTCGCCCGTGACGATGGCCTGACCAAGAGATTCCACGAGGCCGTAGGTGAGGCTCAGTCCAGGCTGGGTGCGCATCGCCAAAGTCTTCTTTTCTATACGTCGGACGCGAAACGAATCGCCCCTGTGTAACGTGGTTCGGGCAGACCCGGAACGGTCACGTCATAAGCGAATACATCGCCCGCGCGCGGTTGTCTGACCAATTCGTCTTCCGAGAGCTCGTCGCGGGCCGAAGTGACATACAGCGTGCGAAGGTCATCGCCGCCGAACGCCACGCAGGTGGGCTGGCTGGCGGGGACGTGCAGGGTCTCCAGCACGCGGCCGTCGGGCGCATGGCGCACAACGGTTCCGGCGGCCCAGCGGGCGCTCCACAGGCAGCCTTCGGAGTCGACCGTGGCGCCGTCGGGATAGCCCTCGGTCACCTCGGCGAAGACCCGGCGGTTGCTCAACGTCCCGTCCTCGTCGAGGTCGAAGGCGAAGATGGTCTGCAGCGGGCTGTCGGAAAAATAGGCGGTCTTGCCGTCGGGGCTGAAGGCCAGGCCGTTGGCGATCTGCACGCCGCCGAAGTGGGCGGTGAAGTCGCCGGCGTGGTCCAGACGCCAGACGCTGGCTTCGGCGCGGTGCCGGATGGCCTCGTCCTCGACCATGGTCCCGGCCCAGAAGCGGCCCGAGCGATCGACGCGGCCGTCGTTGAAGCGGCGGCCGTTGGCCTGCGCCTCGACGCGGTGCAGCCACTCGACCTGACCCGAGGCGAGGTCGAACAGGCCAAGGCCCGTCTCGAAGGCGGCGACGACGCGGCCGGCCTCATCGGGAAGCAGGGCGATCGAGCCGATGCGCTCGGGGGCGGCGAAGGTTTCGACCGCGCCGCTGGCGGGGTCGAAGGCGCGCAGGCGGCGGCTCTGGATGTCGGTCCACAGCAGGCGGCCGGCGTGGATGTCCCACACCGGCCCCTCGCCGAGCACGTCGCCGGCCGCGATGATCGCGGCCGGCGTCTGGCTGGAGATCACCACCACGTGGCGTACAGGGCGATGAGGATCAGGATCACGCCCACGCCGGCGATGTTGAAGCCCTTGGTCGTCTTGTAGCTGACGCCCTCGAGGGTCACGACGTTGACCTCCTTCTTCTGCGGGGCGACCAGCGAGACGATCACGGCCGCGGCCAGGGTCAGCAGGAAGACCAGACCCACGCGGTTCATGAACGGCATGCCGAACATGCCCAGCTTGTTGAGGAAGAAGAACAGGCCCGACAGACCCGCGCCGCCGATCGCGGCCACCAGGGCCGAGGCCGTGGTCGCGCGCTTCCAGAACAGGCCCAGCATGAAGATCACCACGATCCCCGGCGTGAAGAAGCCGGTGAAGTCCTGGATGAACTGGAAGGCCTGCTCGGCGCCGCCCAGCAGCGGCTTGGCGGTCAGGATGCCGATCACCACCGCCACGACGGCGGTGATGCGGCCGACCAGCACCAGGTGCTGCTCGGAGGCCTGCGGCTTGGCCTTGGCGTAGAGGTCGAGGGTGAAGATGGTGGCGATCGAGTTGATCTTGGCGGCCAGCGAGGCGACGATCGCGGCCACCAGGGCGGCGAACACCAGGCCCAGCAGGCCGGGCGGCAGCAGCTTCATCATCTCCGGATAGGCCTGGTCGGGCTTGATCGAACCCGGCACCAGCACCAGGGCGGCGATGCCCGGCAGCACCACGATGACCGGCATCAGCAGCTTCAGATAGGCGGCCAGGGCGATGCCCTTCTGGGCTTCCGGCAGGTCCTTGGCGCCGAGGGCGCGCTGGATGATGTACTGGTTGAAGCCCCAGTAGCTGATGTTCATGATCCACAGGCCGCCGAACAGCACGGACAGGCCGGGCAGGTCCTTGTAGTGCGGGCTGGCCTTGTCGAGGATCATGTCGAAGTGTTCGGGGAACTGGGTGGTCAGGTGGTGGAAGCCGCCGATGACGCCGCCCGCGCCGCCGATCTTGTCGAGCGACAGCCAGGCGATGATCAGGCCGCCCATGACCAGCAGGGCCACCTGGACGATGTCGGTCAGGGCCACGGCCTTGAGGCCGCCCCACAGCTGGTAGGCCAGGGCGAAGACGCCGATGGCGGCCAGGGCCATCATCTGGTCCATGCCGGTCACGGTGTGCACGGCGATCGAACCCAGCCACAGGATCGAGGTCAGGTTCACGAAGACGTACAGGCCCAGCCAGAACACGGCCATGATGGTCCGCACGCTGGGGCCGTACCGCTGCTCCAGGAACTGCGGCATCGTGACGATGCCGTTCTTCAGGAACACCGGCAGGAAGAACTTGCCGACGATCAGCAGGGTCAGGGCCGCCATCCACTCGTAGGAGGCGATGGCCAGGCCGATGGCGTAGCCCGAGCCGCTCATGCCGATGATCTGTTCGGCCGAGATGTTGGCGGCGATCAGCGAGGCGCCGATCGCCCACCAGGGCAGAGCCTTCGACGCGAGGAAGTAGTCGGTCGAGTTCTTCTTGTGCCCGCCCTTATCGCGGGAAACCCACTGCGCCAGGCCGAAGATGGCCACGGCGTATATCGCCAGGATGGCGAGATCGATGGTTGCTAGGTTCTTCACGTGGGCTTCCCCCCTTTAGGGCTGCTCTTCGTTATGATCGTTAGACGGCTCAGCCGGCGGTCTGCGCAGTCCAGGCCGCGACCAGGGCGCGGGCGCGCTCGCCGACTTCGGCCGCCGTGTAGCCCGGGCGGTAGAGTTCGCCGCCGACGCCGATGCCGGCCACGCCGATGTCGAGCCAGGGCTTGAGGTTGGCCGCGCCGACGCCGCCGACCGCATAGACCGCGATGTCCTTGGGCAGGACGTCGCGCACGGCCTTCAGGTGACCCGGGCCGAACGAGCCGGCCGGATAGAGCTTCAGCGCCTTCGCGCCGGCTTTCACGGCCGTGAAGGCCTCGGTCGGCGTGGAGAAGCCGGGCATGACGGTCAGGCCCAGCTCGACGGCGCGGGCGATGACCTCGGGGTCGATGTTGGGGGTGACGATCAGCTTGCCGCCGACCGCGGCCACGTCATCGACCGCCTGCGGGGTCAGGACGGTGCCGGCGCCGCACAGGGCCTTGTCGCCGAAGGCCTCGCAGAGCTTGCCGATGCTGACCAGCGGGTCGGGCGAGTTCAGCGGGATCTCGATGTAGCCGATGCCGGCGTCGACGAGGGCTCCGGCGATCGCGACGATTTCGTCGGGCTTCACACCGCGCAGGATGGCGACGATGGGCGGGGCGTCAGGCAAGGACATGGGCATCACGCGTCAATGAGGTGGACAGGGAGGATAGGCCGGCGAGAACGGCGGCGTCGCCGTCGATCTCGAAGCTGTCGCCGCCGGCGGCGGCGATGGCCTTGGCGTAGAGGACGTTCAGGGCCGGGGCGCCGATCAGGGCGACCTTGCCCAGCTGGCCGAACCAGCCGGCCGCGCCGGCGGCGTCGGCGCCGATCAGCAGGCCCGACAGGAAGCCCATGGCGTCGGCCTTGGGCAGGCCGTCGATCAGCTGGCGGCTGCGGGTCTCGAACAGCAGGTGGGGCAGCAGGGCCGCGCCCTTGTCGGTGATCCGCGAGAGGCCCAGGTCGAAGCCTTCAGGCGTCGCGGGCGCATCGCCAGCGGCGGCCTTGGCCAGGATCGAGTGCTCGCGCAGGATGGCGAAGACCTCGCCGACGGGAGCGGTCAGGAACGAGGTGATCGCCCCGTCCTCGACCACGACCCACTTGGTGTGGGTGCCGGGCATGGCCAGCAGGTGGCGGCCGGTCTTCAGTTCCGGGTTCAGCGCCAGGGCGCCGAGGATCTGGGTCTCCTCGCCGCGCATCACGTCGGGACCGCCCAGCGGGTTGGTGCACGACAGGCCCGGCACGATCGAGACGGTCAGGCCCTGGGCCTCGACCTTGACCAGCCGCTCGGTGATCGCCGCGGCGTTGGCGGGGCAGGGGGCGTAGGGGGCTTCGACCCAGCCGTTGCGCGAGCCGACCATGCCGCACAGCAGGATCGTCTCGGGACCGGCTTCACGCCAGTCGCCGACGAGGTCGAGGAAGGTCTGTTCGGGCGAGGCGCTCAGCGAGCCGATGCCGGGGCCGTCGCGGCGGTCCAGCACGCTCTTGCCCTGGCGCAGATAGAGGCGCAGGCGCGAGGTGCCCCAGTCGCCGAAGATGGTGATGGACGGATCGGACGCGACCATCAGCAGGCTCCCCCGTTTCGAGCGCTTCCCTGGTGAAGCCGTCCGGAGTCGTCAGCCTGCGTCATGTTCGTCCCTAAACGCGCGCCTGGCGGGAGTCTTTCACGCCGGGTCGCAAGGCATTTATAATATAATAATGATCGGCGCAAACGGCAGGGTGGTCCAGCCTCCTGTGGGTGTGGTCAGACCATTGTTTCGCCTAGGGGTTTAGGTTTGTAGCGTTTGCGCCTGTGACCCAAAAGCGGCGCCTATAGCGGAAATGATAGCGCTATCAATTTTGGCTTGATGACCACAATTATATGACTATAGCTACCAATCAGATTGTGCGGGGCGGGTTGTCCCGCACGTCACCGGCGCCGATGAGAACGCCGGGGCGGATTCACCTACTGGGGAAGGAAACGGGCATGCGACGCCTCAATAACTCACATCGTTTCATGTTCGGCGCTTCGGTCCTGGCGCTGTGCGCCGTGGCTCCGTTGACAGCGCTGGCGCAGACCGCCGGTACGACCACCGAAGACACCCAGGTCGAAGAGATCGTGGTCACCGGTCAGCGGGCCCAGATCCAGTCGGCCCAGAAGATCAAGCAGAACGCCGAAGTGATCGTCGACTCGATCACCGCCGTCGACATCGGCGCCCTGCCGGACCGCTCGGTCTCGGAAGCCCTGCAGCGCATCTCGGGCATCACCCTGCAACGCACCAACGAAGCGCGCGACCCGGCCCGGATGGCCGCGGAAGGCGGCGGCGTGGCCATTCGCGGCCTGTCGTGGGTGCGTTCGGAAACCAACGGCCGTGACATCTTCTCGGCCAAGAACGGCCGCGGCCTGAGCTTCGAAGACGTGTCGGCCGACCTGCTGGCCGGCGTCGACGTCTACAAGAACCCGTCGGCCGACATGATCGAAGGCGGCATCGGCGGCACGGTCAACCTGCGCACCCGCACGCCCTTCGACCAGAAGGGCCGCCTGTTCGCTTTCTCGGGCGACTACAACTACGGCGAACTTCAGAAGAAGGGCTATTACTCGGGCAACGTGATCGCCAGCGATCGTTGGGACACCAACATCGGCGAATTCGGCGCCCTGCTGGCCTACAGCTATTCGGAAGTCGGCAACCGCACCAACAGCATCTCGGTCGACCGCTACGACCCGATGACCGTCAACGGCAAGACCGTCTATGTGCCCAAGGCCATGGGCTGGCGTTCGGTCGACTGGGAGCAGAAGCGCCAATCCCTGGCCTTCGCCGCCCAATGGCGCCCGAACGACAAGTTCGAGTTCACCCTGCAGGCCATGGGCTCCAAGGCCGATCCGAAGGACCTGGAACGCGCCGCGCTCGTCGAGCAGACGATGACGCAGGAAAACGCCAACGGCTACACCTACAACTCGTCGGGCGTGTTCACCGGCGGCACCGTCAACAACGCCTACTACACGGCCGACACCCGCGCCGGTGAAGGTCACAAGAAGACCGGCGACATCGCCCTGAACGGCAAGTGGTTCGTCAACGACGCCTGGACGATCACGGGCGACCTGCAATACGTGAAGTCGACCTCGAAGACCTCGAGCCTGACCGTCTTCACCCAGCTGACCGACCACAAGAACGCCGACGGCACGGACATCGAGAACGACCTGCCGGACGTCACCTGGGACCTGACCACCAAGGTGCCGACCGTCAGTATCTCGGGCCTGAACAACACCCAGGTGAAGTCGGAATACTACTGGGCCGCCGCGATGGACCACATCGACGAGAGCGAGGCCAGCGAGAAGGTCGCTCGCCTCGACGCGACCTACGAGTTCCCGGAAGACGGCTGGCTGAAGACCTTCCGGTTCGGCGTCCGCGCCACCGACAAGGAATTCGAATCCCGCGAGTCGAGCTGGAACTGGAGCCTGCTGAGCGCCCAGTACTGGGGCGGCGGCACGCCGGTCGCCCTGACCGACAGCGCCACCTCGAACCTGTCCGAGCTTTACACCTTCAAGAACTTCTTCGGCGGCGACGTGCAGGTCCCGGGCTACGCCTGGTTCCCGAGCGCCTCGGTGGTCACCAACGGCGCCCAGAACGCCTACAACCTGCTGAAGTCGACCGAGACGGCCGGCTGGGGCTGGTCGCCGGTCACCACCTACGCCGACGCCAACAACAATAATCAGAACGAGAAGACCTACGCCGGCTACGGCCTGCTGCGCTTTGGTTCCGACACCCCGTTCGGCACGAACATGCCGCTGGACGGCAACATCGGCGTCCGGATCGTGAAGACCGAAGCCACCGCCGGCGCCGGCGCCGCGGTTTCGAGCGCCCCGACCACCAGCTGCGCCACCGGCGTCATCGCCGCCGACCTCGCGCACTGCAACGCCGCCGTGGCCTTCGGCAGCGGCACCCTGACCACCGCGGGCGCCAACAACGACTACACCGACGTCCTGCCCAGCCTGAACCTGCGCTGGCACGTGACGCCGCAACTGCAGATCCGCTTCGCCGCCTCGAAGGCCGTCGTGCGTCCGACGATGGTGCAGCTGCAGCCCTACACGACCCTGGGCTTCAACTTCGCCTCCAGCGGCACCACGGCGACCACCCTGTGGGCGACCGGCACCGGCGGCAACCCGAACCTGCGTCCGACCAAGGCCAACCAGTTCGACCTCAGCGCCGAATGGTACTTCGCGCCGACCGGCAGCCTGACGCTGGCGCTGTTCCGCAAGAACATCAAAGACTACATCTACACCGCCACCAGCACCGAGACCTACGTCCAGAACGGCCAGTCGATCGACTTCGCCGTCACCCGCTACGCCAACGGTTCGGACGGTTCGGTCCAGGGCTTCGAGATCGGCTACCAGCAGTTCTACGACTTCCTGCCGGGCGCCCTGTCGGGCATCGGCGTGCAGGCCAACTACACCTTCATCGACAACGAGGGCGGCGCCAACGCTCCGGCCAGCGTGTTCGACAGCACCCAGGTGGGCGCGGCCAACTCCAAGCTGCCGATCGAAGGCATGTCGGGCCGCAGCTACAACGTCGCCGTGATGTACGAAAAGTACGGCATCTCGGCCCGCCTGGCCTACAACTGGCGTCAGCGCTACCTGCTGACCAGCTCGGCGGCCAACGTCAACGCTCCGGTCTGGTCGCGTGACTACGGCCAGCTGGACGGCTCGGTCTTCTACAGCATCAACAAGCAGTACAAGGTCGGCGTCCAGGCCACGAACATCCTCAAGGAACGCACCGTCCTCGAGGTCGGCTATCCGGAACGCGTCGCCCCCTACAACTGGGTGGAGACCGACCGTCGCGTGGCCTTCGCGGTTCGCGCCGCCTTCTAAGGCGGTCTGACTTGACCTGAAAAAGGGCCCTTCGACGATCCGGACCAGCTATGGTCGGGGCCGTCGGAGGGCTTTTTTGTTGAGGGGCGTCGCGCAAGAGGACGCTCGTGTGGGAGGGCGTGTGTTGGATCAGCCTATTCGCAAGGTCGTCGTGGTGGGCGGGGGAACCGCCGGCTGGATGACGGCCGCGGCGTTCAGCCGGCTGCTGGTCAGCCCGACGGTGCAGGTCGAGGTCGTGGAGTCCGAGGCCATCGGCACGGTCGGCGTCGGCGAGGCCACCATCCCGACCATCCGCAACTTCAACGAAAAGCTGGGCCTCGACGAGGTCGAGTTCATCCGCCAGACCCAGGCCAGCTTCAAGCTGGGCATCGACTTCCGTGACTGGGGCCGGGTCGGCCACCGCTATTTCCACGGCTTCGGCGACTTCGGCGCCGACCACGAGCAGGTGCAGGCCCATCAGCTGTGGAGGCGCCTGCGGGCCCTGGGCGACGACAGCAGCCTGGAGGACTGGTCGCTGCCGACGGCGGCGGCGGCGCTGAACCGCTTCATCCCGCCCAGCCCCGATCCGCGCTCGCCGCTGCACGACTATTCCTACGCCTACCATTTCGACGCCGGGCTCTACGCGGCCTTCCTGCGCCGCTACGCCGAGGCGCGGGGCGTCGTGCGCACCGAAGGCAGGATCGTCGACGTGGCCCTGCGCGGCGCCGACGGCTTCGTCGAGGCCGTGGTGCTGGACGACGGCCGGCGGGTGGAGGGCGACCTCTTCGTCGACTGCTCGGGCTTCCGCGCCCTGTTGATCGAAGGGACCCTGAAGGCCGGGTTCGAGGATTGGTCGCGCTGGCTGCCGTGCGACCGCGCCCTGGCCGTGCCCTGCAAGCTGGGCGGCGACGGCCTGACGCCCTACACCCGCTCGACCGCCCGCGAGGCCGGCTGGCAATGGCGGATCCCGCTGCAGCACCGCATCGGCAACGGCTATGTCTATTCCAGCGCCTTCGTCGACGACCAGCGGGCGGCCGACACCCTGATGTCGAACCTCGATGGCGACGCCCTGGACGATCCGCGTCCGCTGCGCTTCCTGGCCGGCCGTCGCAAGAAGTTCTGGGATCGCAACGTCGTGGCCGTGGGCCTGTCGGGCGGTTTCCTGGAGCCGCTGGAATCCACCTCGATCAGCCTGATCCAGAACGGGATCGCGCGGCTCTTGGAATTCTTCCCCGACCGTCGCTGCGATCCGTTGCTGGCCGACGAGTTCAACCGCGTCTCGGCCCAGGAATACGAGCGCATCCGCGACTTCATCATCCTGCACTACTGCATCAACCAGCGGGACGAGCCGATGTGGCGGCAGGTGCGCGAGGTCGAGCTGCCCGACAGCCTGCAGGCCAAGATCGCGCTCTACAAGGCGCGCGGCCATGTGGCGATCCACGAGGGCGACGGCTTCGCGCGGCCCAGCTGGATCTCGATCTACAACGGCCTGGGCGTGGTGCCCGAGGCCTACGATCCGCTCGCCGACCGCATTCCCGAGGCCGAGTTGCGCCGGCTGATGGATCATCGGCGGGCGGTGATCCGCCATGCCGCCCAGTCGATCCCGACCCAGGCGGCGTTCATCGCCCAGCATTGCGCGGCCGAGCCTATCGGCTGAGACAACGACAAGACCCTTGGGGGAGGGAAACATGCAGGACACCGATCGCAGCCTTCGCAAGATCGTGGTCGTCGGCGGGGGCACGGCCGGCTGGATGGCCGCCGCGGCCCTGTCGCAGCTGGTCGGCGGCCGGTTCGGGGCGATCGAGGTGGTCGAGTCCGACGAGATCGGCACGGTCGGGGTGGGGGAGGCGACGATCCCGCCGCTGCATCTCTTCC
Source organism: Caulobacter sp. SRI_008 (assembly GCF_057586355.1). Classification (NCBI taxonomy): domain Bacteria; kingdom Pseudomonadati; phylum Pseudomonadota; class Alphaproteobacteria; order Caulobacterales; family Caulobacteraceae; genus Caulobacter; species Caulobacter sp. SRI_008. The sequence continues at coordinate 208,015 of NZ_JBYCZS010000001.1, read as the reverse complement.
ACGCCCTGCTCGGTATCGACGAGAACGCCTTCGTCCGCGCGACCCAGGGGGCGTTCAAGCTCGGCATCGAGTTTCGCGACTGGGGCCGCAAGGGCGGGCGCTACTTCCACCCGTTCGGGGCCTACGGCGCGCCGATGGGGCTGTCGCCGTTCCACCAGACCTGGCTGCGGGCCAGGGCCGAGGGGGTGGCGGACGACCTCGACGCCTACAATCTGGCCGCCAGCGCCGCGCCCCTGAACCGCTTCGTGCGCCCGCCGGCCGGCCAGGCGCCGCCGGTGTTCTCGACCTTCGGCTACGCCTTCCATTTCGACGCCTCGCTCTATGCGAAGTTCCTGCGCCGCTTCGCCGAGGCGCGGGGCGCGCGGCGGACGGAGGGCAAGATCGTCGACGTCGCCCTGCGCGACGAGGACGGCTTCGTCGAGGCCGTGACGCTGGAGGACGGCCGCCGCATCGAAGGCGACTTCTTCATCGACTGCTCGGGGTTCCGGGGACTGCTGATCGAGCAGGCCCTGAAGACCGGCTACGAGGACTGGAGCCATTGGCTGCCCTGCGACCGCGCCCTGGCGGTTCCCAGCGCCAACGTCGGCCCGCTGACGCCCTATACGCGGTCTACCGCCGAGGCGGCCGGCTGGCGCTGGCGAATCCCGCTGCAGCACCGAACGGGCAACGGCCACGTCTATTGCAGCGCCCACATCAGCGACGACGAGGCGGCTTCGGCCCTTCTGGCGGGGCTGGACGGCGAGGCCCTGGCCGATCCGCGTCCGCTGCGGTTCACGCCCGGCCGCCGGCGCAAGGCCTGGAACCGCAACGTCTTGGCCCTGGGCCTGGCTTCCGGCTTCATCGAGCCGCTGGAGTCGACCAGCATCCACCTGATCCAGACGGCGATCACGCGGCTGTTCAGCTACTTCCCCGACCGCGACTTCGACCCGGCCACGGTCGACGAATACAACCGGCTGTCGGCGCAGGAGTTCGAGGAGGCGCGCGACTTCGTCATCCTGCACTACGCGGTCGGCGAGCGTGACGACACCGAACTGTGGCGCTACTGCCAGGCGATGAGCCTGCCAGGCAGCCTGCGTCGCAAGATCGACCTCTATCGCGGCCACGGCCGGATCCACGTCCAGCCCAACGAACTCTTCAAGGAGCACAGCTGGCTGGCGGTGCTGGAGGGGCAGGGGGCGCGACCCGAGCGACTTGATCCCCTGGCGGACCTGATCGACGGCGCGGCCCTGCGCGGTCAGCTGGGCGCGATCCAGGCGGCGGTGCGCCAGACCGCGCAAGCCTTGCCTTCCCACGAGGCGTTCATCGCCAGCCATTGCCGCGCGGAGGCGTGATCCCGCAAAAAATGGGCTGACAACGCTATCAATTCCCTTGCGCCGTCATTTGTATGATTATACATATGACGAGTGGCGCCGAGGTCGCGAAAGCGACTGTTCGGCCGTGCGGATCTCCTGCGAGGTCTGCCAGCGCGCCGCGCGAACCACCTCCCCGGTCTCGCGCGAAGTCTTTTCAACCGCGCATCGCCTCCTGCGGGCGATGCGCGGATTTTTTTGCCTTTTATCCAACTGTTACAAAGAGTTGCTGAGCGACGTGACGCTCGACGAAGGCCGTGAAAACCGGTTGCAATCGCGGCTGCCTCGGCTAATTGTCCTATTTATAAGAATGGTAGCGGTAACGAGTTGGCGGGGCTGAAGTCTCTCGCGCGACCGCCGGATCGGGAGGAGGCGAGGGGACATGTCCATTCCCTTTGACAGCGCTTACTTCCGCGGCGAACGCTCGATGCAGGCTTAAGGTCCGACCAGCCGGCCAGCAGGAGGTTTTCGCGTGACGTTTCGAACCCGTAAGCACGGGCTCGCCGCCCTAGGCGCGATCCTCAGCCTGTCGCTGGCCGCCCCGGCCTTCGCCCAAGCCCCGCTGCCCAAGCTGGTGACCAAGAACGGCAAGCACGCCCTGCTGGTCGACGGCAAGCCGTTCCTGATGCTGGGCGTCCAGGCCAACAACGCCGCCAACTATCCCTCGCAACTGCCCAAGGTGTGGCCGGCGGTGAAGGCCCTGAACGCCAACACCCTGGAGATCCCGGTCGCCTGGGAGCAGATCGAGCCGGTCGAGGGCAAGTTCGACTTCTCCTATGTCAACCTGCTGTTGAAAGAGGCCCGCGAGAACGACACCAAGCTGGTGATCCTGTGGTTCGCCACCTGGAAGAACAACGGCCCGCAGTACGCCCCTGAATGGGTCAAGCTCGACAACAAGCGCTTCCCCCGGCTGATCAACGGCAAGGGCGAGATGAAGAACTCGCTGTCGCCGCACTTCCGCGCGACGCTGGAGGCCGACAAGAAGGCCTTCGTCGCGCTGATGCGCCACCTGAAGGCCGCCGACCCGGACCACACCGTGATCATGGTCCAGCCCGAGAACGAGGTCGGCGCCTACAGCGCCATCCGCGACTTCTCGCCGACCGCCCAGAAGATCTTCGATGGGCAGGTTCCGAAGGAGCTACTCAAGGCCATGGGCAAGAAGCCCGGGACCTGGAAGGACGTGTTCGGCAAGGACGCCGACGAGTTCTTCTACGCCTGGTCCATCGGCCGCTATGTCGATGAGATCGCCGAAGCCGGCAAGCGCGAGCTGCCGCTGCCGATGTACGTCAACGCCGCCCTGCGCGACCCCTTCCACGACCAGGACCCGTTCACCTATTCGTCGGGCGGCCCGACCTGGAACGTGCTCGACGTCTGGAAGGCCGCCGCCCCGTCGATCGACGCCCTGGCCCCCGACATCTACATGCGCGAGAGCGAGAAGGTCCGGAAGACGCTGGAGCAGTACGGCCGCGCCGACAATCCGCTGTTCGTGCCGGAGATCGGCAGCGACAAGGCCTACGCCCGCTACATCTACGACGTGCTGGGCCATCAGGGCATCGGCTTCGCGCCGTTCGGCCTCGACTACACCGGCTATTCCAACTACCCGCTCGGCGCCAAGACGGTCGACGCCAAGACGCTGGAGAACTTCGGCGTCCACTACCGCCTGCTGGCCCCGATGGCCCGCGAGTGGGCCAAGCTCTCGTTCGAGGGCAAGGTCTGGGGCGTGGGCGAGCAGGAGGGCGGCAAGCCCGAGACCCTCGACCTGGGCGGCCGCTGGAACGTGCGCGTCACCTACGGCGAATGGCAGTTCGGCTCGATCGAGGCGCCGTGGATGGCCAAGGCCGAGAAGCAGCCCGACCGCGAGATCCCCGACGCCGGCGCCCTGATCGCCCAGCTCGGCCCCGACGAGTTCCTGATCACCGGCTATCGCGCCCGCCTGACCTTCGGCTCGGCCAAGGGCGAGCAGTTCATGGTCTCGCGGGTCGAGGAAGGCCACTTCGACGAGGCGGGCCAGTGGGTGTTCGACCGCGTCTGGAACGGCGACCAGGTCGACTACGGCCTGAACCTGACCACCTTGCCCCAGATCCTGAAGGTGAAGCTGGCGACCTACTAGGTCGTCGGTTTCTCCCCACAAAAAGACAACGAGAACAGGGAAGAACGAAGACATGCGCAGCATCTATCGGGGCGGCGGCCTGGCCGCTGGCCTGGCCCTCTCCCTGCTGGCCTCGACCAGCGCCTTCGCCCTCGACGGGGCCTTCGAGAAGACCGCCGACGGCGTGGTCGTCACCCCCGCCTCGGGCCCGGCCAAGAAGGTCCGGCTGCAGGTGATGGGCGAGCGGATCATCCACGTCACCGCCTCGCCGACCGACACCTTCGACGCCCCGCCCAGCCTGATGGTCACGGCCAAGCCGGTCACCACCGGCTTCACGGTCGACGAAAAGGGCGGGGTGCTGACGCTGAAGACGGCCAAGGCCACGGCGCAGGTCTCGCTGAGCGACGGCACGGTCGACTTCCTCGACGCCAAGGGCCGCAAGATTCTGGGCGAGCGCGACCGCGGCGCCTTCACCCCGACCAAGGTCGAGGGGCAGGACTTCTACGTCGTCCGCCAGCAGTTCAATCCGGGTACGGACGAGGCCTTCTATGGCCTGGGTCAGCACCAGAACGGCCAGATGGACTACAATGGCCAGGACGTCGAACTGCTGCAGTACAACCGCTCGATCGCGGTGCCGATGCTGCTGTCCTCGCGCGGCTACGGCCTGCTGTGGGACAACAACTCGATCACCCGCTTCGGCAACCCGATCCCCTATGACGTCGCCTCGCGCGACCTGAAGATCTTCGACGCCGACGGCAAGGCCGGCGGCTTCACGGCCAAGTACTACCAGAACGGCCAGCTGAAGGTGACGCGGGTCGAGAAGGACATCGACTACCGCTTCCTCAAGGACCTGCCCAACTGGCCCTCGGAGCTGCAGACGGCCGAGAAGAAGCTCCAGCCAGGCCAGACCGTGGTGTGGGAAGGCGCGATCCAGACCGACAAGGCCGGCGAGCACAATTTCAAGCTCTATTCGAGCAGCTACGCCAAGGTCTGGCTGGACGGCCACCTGGTCATCGACCGCTGGCGCCAGAACTGGAACCCCTGGTATCACAACTTCGACGCCAAGCTGACGCCAGGCAAGAAGCACAAGATCCGCGTCGAGTGGACGCCGGACGACGGCTATATCGGCCTGCTGCACAACGACCCGATGCCGAGCGCCGACCGTCACTCGCTGCAGTTCACCTCGGAAGTCGGCAAGGCCATCGACTACTACTATGTCGGCGGCGACGACCTGGATCAGGTGGTGGCCGGCTATCGCGACCTGACCGGCTCTGCGGTGATGATGCCGCGCTGGGCCTACGGCTTCTGGCAGTCGCGCCAGCGCTACGAGACCCAGGACCAGATCGTCGGCGTGGTGAAGGAGTACCGCAAGCGCGGCCTGCCGCTCGACAACATCGTCATGGACTGGCGCTACTGGAAAGACCCCGAGTGGGGCACGCACAAGTTCGACGAGACGCGCTTCCCCGACCCGCAGAAGATGATCGACGACATCCATGGGCTGAACGCCCACTTCATGATCTCGATCTGGCCGAAGTTCTATCCGACCACGGACAACTACAAGGAGCTCGACGCGGCCGGTCACATGTACCACCGCAATGTCGAGCAGGGCGCGCTGGACTGGGTGGGTCCCGGCTATCTGAACTCGTTCTACGACCCCTACACCCAGGAAGCGCGCGACATCTATTGGCGTCAGGTGAAGAAGAACCTGAAGGTCTACGGCGTCGACGCTTGGTGGATGGACGCCTCCGAGCCCGACCTGCACTCCAATGTCGACGTGCCCGAGCGTACCCTGCGCATGAGCCCGACGGCGCTCGGCCCGGGCGCGGAGTACTTCAACAGCTACGCGCTGGAGCACACCCGCGGCGTCTATGAGGGCGAGATCAAGGACAATCCGGACGTCCGTCCGTTCATCCTGACCCGCTCGGGCTTCGGCGGCCTGCAACGCAACGCCTCGGCGGTGTGGAGCGGCGACGTCGTGGCCCGCTGGGACGACTTCCGCGACCAGATCTCGGCCGGCGTGAACCTGTCGATGTCGGGCATCCCCAACTGGACCACCGACATCGGCGGCTTCTCGGTCGAGAAGCGCTACGAGAGCAAGGACCCCGCCCACTGGGCCGAGTGGCAGGAGCTGAACCTGCGCTGGTTCCAGTTCGGCGCCTTCAGCCCGCTGTTCCGCAGCCACGGCGAGCTGCCGTTCCGCGAGATCTACGAACTCGCCGACGAAGGCAGCGACGTCTACAAGTCGCTGGCCTGGTACGACGAGCTTCGCTACCGGCTGATGCCCTATGTCTACACCCTGGCGGCCGACACCTATCACCGCGATGGCAGCATGATGCGCGGCCTGGTGATGGACTATCCGGCCGACGTGAAGGCCCGCAGCGTCGCCGACGAGTACCTGTTCGGCGACGACTTCCTCGTGGCCCCGGTGACGCAGTTCAAGGCCCGCTCGCGCGGCGTCTACCTGCCGGCCGGAACCTGGTACGACTTCGAGACCGGCAAGGCCTTCAAGGGCGGCCAGACGGTCAAGGCCGACGCGCCGCTGGCCCGCATGCCGCTGTTCGTCAAGGCCGGCGCCATCGTGCCGACCACCGACGTCCAGCAGTATGTCGGCGAGAAGCCCGACGCGCCGATCACCCTGCTGGTCTTCACCGGCAAGGACGGCAAGTACGAGCTCTATGAAGACGACGGCCTGTCCAACGGCTACGCCCGCGGCGCCTGGGCCCGCACGCCGATCTCCTATGACGACGCCAGCGGTCGGGTGACCATCGGCGCCCGCTCGGGCGGCTTCAAGGGTCTGGTCGAGAAGCGCACCTTCAAGGTCCGCTTCATCGGCAAGGGCGCCAAGCCGACCGACTTCGACGCGGCGGCCGACCTGACCGTCGAATACGAGGGCCAGCCGGTGGTGCTGACCCGGAAGTAGGTTCACATCATGTGAGCCAGCGAGGGCCCGGCGGCGACGCCGGGCCCTTCGTCGTTTCGGAGCCGTCTCAGACAAGGGGGCAGGTCACCGCATAGGCGTGGCGCGAGCCCAGCAGGCCCTTGTGGATCTCCACGCAGACCGGTGCGCCGATCGGGTGCAGGCCATAGATGTCCGCCGTCACCGAGAGCTCGTCGAAGGTTTCGCGCCGGCCGTCGATGGTGGCCCCGACATAGAGGCTGGGACGGCCTCGGCTTGGCCAGACGGCGTCCTCGACCACGCCCTGGACGACCGTGAAGTCGTTGCGCGTGACGGCGAGATCGACGGCGGAGACGACACCCCAGCCCCAGGCGAAGGCGATGACCGCGGCGAAGGCCTTGGTCGTCAGGTTCCGCCCATGGGTGTCGGCGATGATCATGGAAATCCAGAGCACGGCGCCCAGGCCGGCGGCCACGGCGAGCAGGCCGCCGCAGTCTATGAAATGCTGCTGGAAGCTCGGGATGCACAAGGCCAGGGCCGGCATGCACCAGGCCATGAAGAGGTTCTCCGCTCCCGGCATGCCCTTGGCTTCGAACAGCGACAGTTCCGGATCGCGCCTGACCAGCCAGATCGCCGCCCAAGGCGTCAGGGCCGCCAGGGTCATGACGACGGGATAGGGCCACGGCTTGAACATCAGCCAGAACGCCACGGCCACGGACCATACGGCCAGCCAGCCCGCCGCCACGATGGAGCGGTCCGAGGGGCCGATCCGATACACCACGCTGCCAATCATGGCGCGACCCTAGGGCGAGCTTCACCTTAAGCGCCAGTGAAACCGGACGGCGAAGGTGCTCTTATCGCGCCGAGATCCCCCGGAGAGTCGCCATGTACAAGTCCGTCCTGCTCGCTGCTTCCCTGGTCGCCGCGCTGGCCGCCGCGCCCGCCGCCTTCGCCGGCGACTGGTCGCTGGCCATCCATGGCGGGGCCGGCGTGATCAATCGCGGCGACCTCAGCCCTGAGAAGGACGCGGCCTATCGCGCCGGGCTCGACGCGGCGCTGAAGGCCGGTTCTGAAGTGCTGGAAAAGGGCGGCTCCAGCCTCGACGCCGTCGAGGCGGCCGTGAAGGTGCTGGAGGACAATCCGCTGTTCAACGCCGGCCGCGGCGCGGTCTTCACCGCCGACGGCAAGAACGAGCTGGACGCCTCGATCATGGACGGCGCGACCCTGAAGGCCGGCGCGGTGGCCGGCGTCACCCGCACCAAGCACCCGATCAGCCTGGCCCGGGCGGTGATGGAGAAGTCGCCCCACGTGATGCTGGCCCGCGAGGGCGCCGACGCGTTTTCGGTCGAGCAGGGGCTGGAGCAGGTGGATCCGTCCTACTTCCGCACCGAGGAGCGCTGGAAGCAGCTGGAGGCCTGGCGGGTCAAACAGAAGGCCGCGCTGGATCCGACCCACCTCTACGGTACGGTCGGCGCCGTGGCGATCGACGCCAAGGGCCACCTGGCGGCGGCGACCTCGACCGGCGGCATGACCGGCAAGAAGTGGGGCCGGGTCGGCGACAGTCCGATCATCGGCGCTGGGACCTACGCCCAGGACGGCGTCTGCGCGGTCTCGGCCACCGGCTCGGGCGAATATTTCATCCGCACCAGCGCCGCCCACCAGGTCTGCGCCCGCATCGCGTTGGCCGGCCAGGACCTGAAGACCGCCGGCGCGGCGACCATCAAGTCCATCGGCGACATCGGCGGCGACGGCGGCATGATCACCATGAACGCCAAGGGCGAGGTGGCCTTCCCGATGAACAGCTCAGGCATGTATCGCGGCTGGGCCAGCGCCAAGGGCAAGGGCACGGCGATCTACGCGGATGAGAAGTAGGGGTGGTTCCCACTCTTCCGTAAAATCCCCGCGAAAGCGGGGACCCAGGCGTTTTATCGTCGAGCGCCGTGGGTTGCGGAAAAAGCCTGGGCCCCCGCTTTCGCGGGGGTTTTACGGAGTTTGTATTTCCGTCGGATCAGGCCGCCGCCACCAGCTTCGGCTGGATCAAGGCCGCGGCGTTGATCCGCCGACCGCCGGGCTTCATCACTTCCAGATGCACGTGGTTGGTGATGCCGGGATAGTGCTTCTGCAGGCTGGCGACGTGGCCGATGGTCTGGCCGAGGCGAATGGTCTGGCCGACCGCGACGTCGGGGTCGACGTAGAAGGCGCGCGCCACATAGCCCAGCGCCGGATTGGTGATCTCGACGAAGCGCAGGTCGGTCGAGTCCGCGTAGGCGTAGCCGACCTTGGTGACGTAGCCCGAGATCGGAGCCTTGGCGGGCTGGCCGGCCTGGGCGGTGTAGTCCACCCCCTCGTGCCGTCGCGAGCCGCCGTCGCGGCGGGCCCCGAAGGCGCCGTCGCCGAAGTCGTCGTGCTGGCGCGGGGCCGCGCCGGTGGGATTGGCGAAGTCGGGCGCGCCGTCGCCGTCGACGTCGGCGCCCTTCCACACCGTTTCCATGCGGACAGGCTTGGGCGGGGCCGCTTCCATCTGGTCGAGCAGCTTCTGCACCGCCGGGCGGGCGTTGCGGTCCACGTGCGGGCTTTCCATCGCCAGGCCCGCCATCGGCGCGAAGAGCACGGCCAGACCCAGGGCTACGCGCGCCTGGGGAGGGAGGTTCTTCATCGCCGAAAAGTGCATCTCGCCATCCTATGGATCGTTACGCCCGTCTGTGCGTTGGGCGTCGTTAACCATCCAGATAAGGCGATGAAAAGGCGCAACTCCTGCGTCAGGACGACGCGTGTGTGCTCATTTATGCTCAAGCTAATTTTTGAGAAAACTGCCTGACGTTGTTCGTGTCTGTTGTTTCGCGCCAGCTTGGATTGAGCTGATCTGATCGAACGGTCAGGCTTTTTCGATCTCGATCAACAATAGACTTCCTTCCACGGCAAGGGTCTGGCCGGGTTCGGCGACGACGGCGTCTTCCGCCGCCAGCCGCGCGTCGTTCACGCGAGCAGGGGAGAGGGCCGCCAGGACCGTGACGTCCGCCGTTGCGACGATTTGCTCGGCCTTTGCGATCCGCCGGACGCGTCCAAACCAGGCGCCGCGCCGGACCATCAGGTTGAGGTCGCGGATCGGCCCGCCGTCCAGCGTCGCGGCGGCCGGGGCGTCGCCGGGGAAGGCCAGCGGCGCAGAGGTCTCGTCGAGCATGACCTCGCCCAGGCCTTCGATGGTCAGGCGCAGGCCCGCGCCGGCGATCACCGTCAGCACCCGGTCTACGCCGGGAAACACCGAGAACGGCCCCGGGGCGGCGACCCGCGCGATGCTCAGCCGCCACTCGAAAGCGTCCATCCCCGCGCCCGGCGGCTGGGCGGCGATCTCCCAGGTCGTCCCGCCGCCGTTCTTCCACGGGGCGGGCGTGCGCTCGGCGGCGGGGAGGAGGCGCATGGGGGCTGTCTCCAGCTAACTAATTTCGTCATCCCGGCCGGAGCGCAGCGCAGAGCCGGGACCCAGGGGACTGGGCGCCGCGCCTGGGTTCACCGCCCATGCTTTGGCCGACGCGATGCGGCGACCCCTGGCTCCCGGATAAGCGCTACGCGCTTTCCGGGATGACGAGCTTTGATGGGGATATGAGTTACAGGATGCCCGGCAGGTCCAGCCCGTGCTCGCGTGCGCAGTCCTGGGCGATCTCGTAACCCGCATCGGCATGGCGCATGACGCCGGTCGCCGGGTCGTTCCACAGCACCCGCTCGATGCGCTTGGCCGCGGCCTCGGTGCCGTCGCAGACGATGACCATGCCCGAATGCTGCGAGAAGCCCATGCCCACCCCGCCGCCATGGTGCAGCGACACCCAGGTGGCGCCCGAGGCGGTGTTGAGCAGGGCGTTCAGCAGCGGCCAGTCGGAGACGGCGTCCGAGCCGTCCTTCATGGCTTCGGTCTCGCGGTTGGGCGAGGCGACCGAGCCGCTGTCCAGGTGATCGCGGCCGATGACGACGGGGGCCTTCAGCTCGCCCTTGGCGACCATCTCGTTGAAGGCCAGGCCCAGGCGGTGGCGATCACCGAGGCCCACCCAGCAGATGCGCGCCGGCAGGCCTTGGAACTTGATCCGCTGGCCGGCCATGTCGAGCCAGTTGTGCAGGTGCGGATTGTCGGGGATCAGTTCCTTCACCTTGGCGTCGGTCTTGGCGATGTCCTCCGGATCCCCCGACAGCGCCGCCCAGCGGAACGGACCGATCCCGCGGCAGAACAGCGGGCGGATATAGGCCGGCACGAAGCCGGGGAAGTCGAAGGCGTTCTCGACGCCTTCTTCCAGCGCCATCTGGCGGATGTTGTTGCCGTAGTCGACCGTCGGCACGCCGGCGGCCTGGAAGTCGAGCATGGCCTGGACGTGCACGGCCATCGAGGCGCGGGCGGCCTTGTTCACCGAGGCCGGGTCACGCGCCTTGGCGTCGGCCCATTGATCCAGAGTCCAGCCGGCGGGCAGGTAGCCGTTGATCGGGTCGTGGGCGCTGGTCTGGTCGGTCAGCAGGTCCGGGCGGATCCCGCGCGCGTATATCTGCGGCAGCAGTTCGGCGGCGTTGCCCAGCAGGCCGACCGAGATCGGGGTCTTGGCCGCGCACGACTCCTCTATCCAGGCCAGGGCCTCGTCGAGGCTGTCGGTCGACTTGTCGAGATAGCCGGTGCGCAGCCGCATCTCGATGCGCGAGAGCTGGCACTCGATGGCCAGGCACGAGGCCCCGGCGAACACCGAGGCTAGCGGTTGCGCCCCGCCCATGCCGCCCAGGCCCGCCGTCAGCAGCCACTTGCCCGACAGGTCGCCGGCATAGTGCTGGCGGCCCATCTCGACGAAGGTCTCGTAGGTGCCCTGAACGATGCCCTGGGCGCCGATATAAATCCACGAGCCGGCGGTCATCTGGCCGTACATGGCCAGGCCCTTCCTATCGAGCTCGTTGAAGTGCTCCCAGGTCGCCCAGCGTGGCACCAGGTTGGAGTTGGCGATCAGCACCCGTGGCGCGTCGGCATGGGTGCGGAACACGCCGACCGGCTTACCCGACTGCACCAGCAGCGTCTGGTCGTCCTCCAGCCGGCGCAGGGTCTCGACGATCTTGTCGTAGCTTTCCCAGTCGCGCGCGGCGCGGCCGATGCCGCCATAGACGACCAGCTCCTCCGGACGCTCGGCGACGTCGGGATGCAGGTTGTTCATCAGCATCCGCAGTGGGGCTTCGGTGAGCCAGGACTTGGCGGTGAGCTCGGTTCCGGTGGCCGGGCGGATGACGCGGGTGTTGTCGAGGCGGGTCATGGACGACGGGTCTCTGTCTGGACGGATTTGAACGCTCCTCCCCCGCTTGCGGGGGAGGGGGACCACGAAGTGGTGGAGGGGGCGAGACTGGGCTCGGCGCGCGCGGTCGCCCCCTCCGTCACGACGCCGATGGCGTCGCGCCACCTCCCCCGTTTCACGGGGGAGGAGCTTGGCTGGCGAACGCCACGCAGGCCTTCAGCACGTCGGTCAGCACGCTGCGCATCGGCGCGGCCTTGGGCGGGCGGTAGGGCGAGGGCCAGGACTGTGGGGTGATGCGGGGCGAGGGATCGTCCATGTAGCCGCGGCAGGCCAGCTCCATCTGCACGGCGTGGATGCCGCGCTCGGGCTTGCCGTAGTGGCGGGTGATCCAGCCGCCCTTGAAGCGGCCGTTGGTCACCATCGGCAGGCCGGAGGTCTCGCAGGCCGCCTCGACCGCCGCCGCCAGGGCCGGATCGCAGCTCTGGCCGGAATTCGTGCCGATGTTGAACACTGGCAGCTCACCCGGAAACAGCCGCGGCGCCCGCGAGCGGATCGAGTGGGCGTCGTACAAGACGACCTTGCCATGCAGGGCCAGCAGCCGGTCGATCTCGGCCCGCAGCGCCGCGTGATAGGGGATGAACCAGCGCTCGCGGCGAGCGGCGATCTCGGCCTCGTCCGGCTCCTGGCCCTCGGCATAGAGCCGCTCGCCGTCGAAGGTGTCGGTCGGGCAGAGGGCGGTGGTGGCCATGCCGGGGTAGAGCGAGGCGCCCGACGGGTCGCGATTGACGTCGATCACCGTGCGCGACACCGCCGTCCGCACCGTCGTGGCGCCCAGGTCGTCGGCGAAGTTGTAGAGCCGCTCGATCCACCAGTCGGCGTCCTTGCGGGCCAGCCACGGCGAGGTCAGGCGCTTTTCGATGTCCTCGGGGATGAAGGATCCCGAGTGCGGGATGCTGACGATCAGGGGCGCGTCGCCCCGCCAGACTTCCAGCCAGTCGCTGCTCATCAGGTCGCTCCGGGCAAGGGAACGCCGGCCGCCGCGACGATGACCGCGCCGGTCCGCACCAGGATGTTGGCCGCTTCCATGTCGGGATGGAAGTGGCGGTCGTCCGACAGGTGCGGCACCTTCTCGCGGACCGACTTCCGCACCGCCTCGAGGGCGGCGCTGGAGGTCAGCGGCGCGTGGAAGTCGCAGCCCTGCGCGGCGGCCAGAAGTTCAATGCCGATCACCGCCGTTGCGTTCTCGACCATCGATAGCAGGCGGCGCGCCCCGTGAGCGGCCATCGACACGTGGTCTTCCTGGTTGGCCGAGGTCGGGATGGAGTCGACGCTGGCCGGATAGGCCTTCTGCTTGTTCTCCGAGACCAAGGCGGCGGCCGTGACCTGCGGGATCATGAAGCCGGAGTTGAGGCCGGGCTTGGGCGTCAGGAAGGCCGGCAGGCCCGACAGGGCCGGGTCGACCAGCATGGCGATGCGGCGCTCGGCGATCGAGCCGATCTCGCAGACGGCCAGGGCGATCATGTCGGCGGCGAAGGCCACGGGCTCGGCGTGGAAGTTGCCGCCCGACAGCGCCTCGTCCGCTTCCGGGAAGATCAGCGGGTTGTCGGAGACGCCGTTGGCCTCGGTGGAGAGGGTCGTGGCCGCCTGGCGCAGCACGTCGAGCGCCGCGCCCATCACCTGCGGCTGGCAGCGCAGGCAGTAGGGGTCCTGCACGCGCTCGTCCTCCTTCAGGTGCGAGGCGCGGATGTCGGACGACGCCATCAGGCTGCGCAGGGCGGCGGCGGTTTCGATCTGGCCGGCGTGGCGGCGCAGGGCGTGGATGCGCGGATCGAACGGGGTGTCCGAGCCCTTGGCGGCCTCGGTCGACAGGGCGCCGGTGACCAGGGCCGACTGGAACAGCACCTCGGCCTCGAACAGGCCGGCCAGGGCGTTGGCGTTCGAGAACTGGGTGCCGTTCAGCAACGCGAGGCCTTCCTTGGGGCCGAGCTCGACGGGGGCGAGGCCGGCGCGGGCCAGGGCTTCGAGGGCTGGCTTGCGCACGCCGCCGACGTCGATCTCGCCGACCCCGATCATGGTCGCGGCCATGTGCGACAGCGGCGCCAGGTCCCCCGAAGCGCCGACCGAGCCCTGGCTCGGCACCACCGGCGTCAGGCCCAGGGCCAGCATCGCTTCCAGCAGCTTCACGGTCTCGACCCGCACGCCCGAGGCGCCTTGCGCCAGGCTCGCCAGCTTCAGGGCCATCATCAGGCGGATCACCGCCACCGGCGAGGGCTCGCCCGTGCCGGCGGCGTGGGACAGCACGATGTTGCGCTGGAGTGTGGCCAGGTCCTCGTCGCCGATGCGCACGCTGGCCAGTTTCCCGAAGCCCGTATTGATGCCGTAGACCGGCTCGCCCTTGGCCAGGATGCGGGTCACCGCCGCGGCGCTGGCCTCGATCACCGGCCAGGCATGGTCCGCGAGGCGGGCCGACGCGCCGCGATAGACGGACTTCCATTGGGCGAGGGAGACCTCGCCGGGATGCAGGACTTCAGTATTCACGAAACGGCGCTCCAGACGCGCGCATGGAGCGGGTTGAAGCCCATGCGGTAGACAAGTTCGGCGGGACGCTCGACGTCCCAGATGGCGAGGTCGCAGGCCTTGCCGGCTTCCAGGGTTCCACGGTCGGCCAGCACGCCCAGGGCCCGGGCGGCCTGCCGGGTCACGCCGGCCAGGCACTCGTCCACGGTCAGGCGGAACAGGGTGGCGGCCATGTTCATGGTCAGCAGCAGGCTGGTCAGCGGCGAGGTGCCGGGATTGCAGTCGGTCGAGAGCGCCACAGGCACGCCGGCCGCGCGCAGGGCGTCGATCGGCGGCAGCCTGGTCTCGCGTACGAAGTAGTAGGCGCCGGGCAGCAGCACCGCCGTCGTCCCGGCCTTGGCCATGGCCGCTATGCCCGCTTCGTCCAGATGCTCCAGGTGATCGGCCGATAGCGCCCCGAACTCGGCGGCCAGCGCGGCGCCGTGCAGGTTCGACAGTTGCTCGGCGTGCAGCTTCACGGGCAGGCCGTGGGCGCAGGCGGTCTCGAACACGCGGCGGATTTGGGCCGGCGAAAAGCCGATGCCCTCGCAGAAGCCGTCCACCGCGTCGGCCAGACCTTCGGCCGCGACGGCGGGGATCATCTCGCGGCAGACCAGATCGATGTAGCCGTCGGGGTCGCCCTTGAACTCCGGCGGCAGGGCGTGGGCGCCGAGGAAGGTGGTCTTCACCGAGACGGGCCGGGCCTTGGCCAGGGCGCGGGCGGCGCGCAGGCTCTTCAGCTCATGTTCCAGCGCCAGGCCGTAGCCGGACTTGACCTCGATCGTCGTCAGGCCCTCGGCGATCAGGGCGTCCAGGCGGGGCAGGGCGGCGGCGACCAGCTGGTCCTCGGTGGCCTCGCGGGTGGCCTTCATGGTCGAGACGATGCCGCCGCCGGCCCGGGCGATCTCTTCGTACGATGCGCCGGCCAGCCGCAGCTCGAACTCGTGGGCGCGGTCGCCGCCGAAGATCAGGTGGGTGTGGGGGTCGATCAGGCCGGGCGTGATCCAGCGACCGTCGCAGTCGGTGGTCTCGGCCGCCTCGAAGGCGGGGGCGTCGGCGGCGGGGCCGGCATAGACGATCCGGCCGTCCTTGGCGGCGATCACGCCGTCCTCGACGACACCCAGGCCGGGCGCGGCTTCGGCGAGGGTCGCAAGGCGGGCCTTGATCCAAACCCGATCGCACCGCATCGCCAACGCCTCCGAAGCCGCTTTGAGTCGTTTCCCGCGACCCTTGCGGCCCGGTTCAATATGTATAGACATATTCGCGAGCGACGAGGATTGTCCAGTGAGCGACGCCGAGAATCTTGAAGCCCCCGAACCGGCGTCCCCCCAACCAGTGTCCGAGGAGAGCTCCGTCGAGACCGCGAGCGAGCCCGCCCCGCAGGCGGCGCCCGAAGCCCCGAAAGACGTCGTGATCTGGTGCGAGAGCGCCCTGCTGGCCGACGGCTGGGCCAAGGGCGTGCGCCTGACCCTTTCCGAAGGCCGCATAGCCCGCATCGACACCGACGTCGTCGCCGGAAGCGAGCCCCGCCTGGGCGCGGCCCTGCCGGGCATGCCCAACCTGCACAGCCACGCCTTCCAGCGGGCCATGGCCGGCCTGACCGAGGCGCGCGGCGAAGGGAGCGACAGCTTCTGGACCTGGCGCGAGCTGATGTACCGCTTCGTCGAGCGGCTCGATCCCGACGCCCTGCAGGCCATCGCCGCCATGGGCCAGGTCGAGATGCTGGAAAGCGGCTTCACCCGCGTCGGCGAGTTCCACTACCTGCACCACGACCGTGACGGCGCCGCCTTCGACAACCCGGCCGAGATGGGCGCGCGGATCGCCGCCGCCGCCGAAGAGACCGGCATCGGCCTGACCCTGCTGCCGGTGTTCTACGCCCACGCCGGCTTTGGCGGCGCCGCGCCGGGCGAGGGCCAGAAGCGCTTCGTCACCGACGTCGACGGCTACGCCCGGCTGCTGGAGGCCAGCCGCGCCGCCGTCGCGGGCCTGCCCGAGGCGGTGGTCGGGATCGCGCCGCACAGCCTGCGGGCCGTTACGGCCGAGGAGCTGACCGCCATCACGCCGCTGGCGGCCGGCGGCCCGATCCACATCCACATCGCCGAGCAGACCAAGGAAGTGGACGACTGCCTGGCCGCCACCGGCCAGCGGCCCGTGCGCTGGCTGATGAACCACGCCGAGGTCGGCAAGTCGTGGTGCCTGGTCCACGCCACCCACATGAACGCCATGGAGACCGAGCGTCTGGCCAAGAGCGGCGCGGTCGCCGGCCTTTGCCCCATCACCGAAGCCAATCTCGGCGACGGCGTTTTCCCCGCCCACGACTACCAGGCCGCCGGCGGGGCCTTCGGCATCGGCTCGGACAGCAACGTGCTGATCGACGCGGCCGAGGAGCTGCGGGTGCTGGAATATTCCCAGCGCCTGACCCGCCGGGCCCGCAACGTGCTGGCTGGCGGTCCCAAGCGCTCGACGGGCGGCGAGCTTTGGCGCGCGGCCGTGGCGGGCGGGGCCCAGGCTCTGGGCGCGGGCCGTCCGGGCCTGCGTCGCGGCGCGCCGGCCGACTTCGTCACGCTGGATCGCGAGCACCCGGCCATCGTCGGGCGCGGCGGCGACGCCCTGGTCGACAGCCTGGTCTTCGCCGGCCGCCATGGGGCGATCGACAGCGTCTGGCGCGCCGGACGGCCCGTGGTCTCGGGCGGCCGCCACCGGCATCGCGAGGCGATCGCCGAGCGCTATCGCCGGGTGCTGAAGGGCCTGCTGTCTTGACGGCTGCTCCTCTCCACCAGCGCATCCGCGACGAGATCGAGGGCCTGATCCGCTCGGGCGTCTGGGCGCCCGGTCATCGCGTGCCGTTCGAGAGCGAGCTGATGGCCCAGTACAGCTGCTCGCGGATGACGGTGAACAAGGCGATGTCGGCCCTGGCCGACGCCGGCCTGGTCGTTCGCCGCCGCCGCGCCGGCTCGTTCGTGGCCCGGCCCAAGGTGCATTCCACCGTCCTCGACATCCCCGACATCCAGGCCGAGATCACCGCCCGCGGCGAGACCTACGCCTTCGTGCTGCTGGCCGCCGAGCGTCGCCCCGCCGATCCCGACGACGGCGACGAGGCCGAGCTGGCGGGGGAGGGCGACCTGATCGTGCTGCGCGGCCTGCACGTGGCCGGCGGCCGACCCTTCGCCCTGGAGGATCGTCTGATCAGCCTGGCCGCCGTGCCCGAGGCCGCCGCCGCCGACTTCGCCGCCGAGCCGCCCGGCGCCTGGCTGCTGCACCACGTGCCGTGGACGGAAGCGGAAAGCCGGATCAGCGCCGTCGGCGCGGAAGCCGCCGTCGCCGAACTGCTGGCCCTGGATGTCGGAACCGCCCTGCTGGCCGTCGAGCGCCGCACCTGGCGGGCCGGCGAGCCCGTCACCCACGTGCGCCAGCTGTTCCCCGGCGAGGCCTATGACCTGGTGGCGAGGTTCGGTCCCGCGCGTTAGGTGCGATACCTCCGCGTTAAGGGCCGCAAGGCTACACCATGGCGCGAACCGGCGCCTTGGGGCGCCGGTCACGGGGGACACCGCATGACCGAGACCACGCTCAACGCCGAGACGCGCCTGCCGGGCCTCGACCTCTGGGATCAGATGAACGATCCGCCGCCTCGCGAGGTGCGGATCCTCGACGTCATCCATCGGATGTACGACTTCAATCAGGACCGCACCAACACCCAGGAACGGCGCGTGCTGCACCTGCGCGCCCTGCAGGTGCTGGAGGGAAAGCCGGTCCTGGTCGAGAAGCGGGTCATCCAGGACAGCCTGATCTTCTCGGCCCTGGGATCGTCCGAGCGGACCTTCGCCAACCCGCTGCTGGCCTGGAACGCCATGGAGGCCGTCGCCGCCCGCAACACCAAGTTCGCCTTCACCGACACGCGTCCCCAGACCTGTTCGCCGGAGGTGGCCGAGCTCCTGGCGGGAACCGTCGGCGCGCCCGCCTTGTCCTATCGACACGACGCCATGGACAACGAACATCAGACCTTCTTCAACGTCGAGCAGTGGGCCGTGGGCATGAAGCTGCGCACGCTCGAGGGCAAGGCCTACTGGGACTGGCTGGACTAAGGCCGGGAACGGGCGGTCGGCGCCCTCCGCCTGGGCGGAACGGCCGGGATCTTCGCGCTTCGGCGTTCCCAGGTGCGTGTTCGGTCGAGTCGTCATACATCGTTATGCGAGCGGTCGGCGAAATCGCGCCCGGGGCGTGATCGTGGCGTTGGGGGGCTTGCGTGAAGGAACTCGAGGCGATCACCGGCGGGGCGTTGGGCGGCTGGCTGGCGCGGTTCAAGTCGGACGGGCGCTCGTCCCATGCGCCGCCACCGCCCGGAACCAAGTGCGAGAACTGCGAGACCGAGCTGGTCGGCCACTTCTGCCACGCCTGCGGCCAGGAGGCGTCGAACCATCACAGGTCGATCCTGCACGTCACCTGGGAAGCCATCGAGGGCATGTTCCACCTCGACGGCCGGCTGTGGCGCACCGTGCCGTGGCTGTTCGTGCGGCCGGGCCGGTTGAGCCGCGAATATCTCGACGGCAAGCGGGCGCGGCACGTGCCGCCGTTCCGCCTGTTCCTGGTCTCGCTGCTGCTGTTCATCCTCTCGGCCGAGACGGTGATCCACAAGTCGATGCACGACGCCCAGCATGGGGCGGGCCACGGCGCTCAAGCCCAGGCGGAGGCCGGTCACGACGAGCACGGCAAGCCCGCGACGGCGGCCGGCCACGACAAGTCCGCCAAGGCCGACGCGACGGTCCAGGCCGTGCCCGGCCAGGTCGCCTCGGAGCTGCGCGACTCTCTGAAGAAAGACGGCGTGTTGACCGACAAGCCGGGCGCCGATGGCAAGCAGCAGTTCGTGGAGTCCGATCCCGACGCCCCCGCCGCCGAGAAGGCCCGCAACGAGTGGTTCAACACCCAGCTCAGCAAGGCGATCGCCACGCCCGGCTACTTCATGGTGGTGGTGTTCGGTTGGGGCCACCGGCTGGCGGTGCTGATGCTGCCGATCCTCGCCCTGGCCCTGGGCGCCTGCTATTTCTATCGCCGCAAGTTCTTCATGTACGACCACCTGATCGTCTCGATGAACTACCTGTCGTTCGTCTTCCTGCTCTGGGCTGTGGTGTTCGTTCTGCCCAAGCCGGTGAAGGACATCGCGATCCTGGCGGCGTTGATCTGGGCGCCGGTGAACCTGTTCGCCACCCTTCGGGGCGTCTACGGGTCGAGCGTTTTCGGCGCGGTGGTCAAGACGGGGTTCGTCTGGTTCACCACCCAGACCGCCTTCCTGCTGCTGATCCTGGGCCTGCTGTGGCTGGGGCTGTCGCAGATCTGACGGCGCATGCCGCTTTATTGTTCGTAAGCTGACATTATCCCCAACCGGCGCCAGCGGCTGTCATGACAGTTTCGCAAGCGCCTGTTACGCGGACGCTGTTCTGTGGAAATAATCAACAACCACAGGCGCTTCTACGTAAAAAGGGGATTACTTCGTGTCCAAGTCCATGATCGCCCGGTCGGCGCTGATGCTGACCTGTGCGATGGGCGCGCTCGCCAGCGCCGCCGTCGCCAACGCCCAAGAAACCGCCGACTCGACCAGCCTGGAAGAGATCATCGTCACCGCCGAGCGCCGCTCGGTGAACCTGCAGGATACGCCGCTGTCGGTCGCCGTGGTCGGCGGTCAGGACCTGCGCGCCCTGCAGGCCGGCGGCGACGACATTCTGGCGCTCGCCGGCCGCGTGCCCGGCCTCTACGCCGAGACCACCACGGGCCGCATTTTCCCGCGCTTCTACATCCGGGGCCTGGGCAATATCGACTTCTACCTCGGCGCCTCGCAGCCGGTGTCGATCATCCAGGACGAGGTCGTGCTCGAGCACGTGGTCCTGAAGTCGAACCCGGTGTTCGACGTCCAGCAGGTCGAAGTGCTGCGCGGCCCGCAAGGCTCGCTGTTCGGCCGCAACACCACCGCCGGCATCATCAAGTTCGACACCGCCAAGCCGACCCAGACCCTGCAGGGCCAGGCCCAGGCCTCGTACGGCAGCTACGGCACCACCACCTTCGACGGCGGCATCGGCGGCCCGATCGTGGCCGACAAGCTGGCCTTCCGCGTCTCGGCCCTCTACCAGCACCGCGACGACTGGGTGGACAACACTTTCGCCGGGACCAGCGCCGACGGGACCAAGACGCCGCAGAGCGACGCCATGGGCGGCTTCGACGAGCGCGACATCCGCCTGCAGATCCTGGCCACCCCGACCGAGAACCTGTCGGTTCTGGCCTCGGCCCACGCCCGCAGCTACGAGGGCACCTCGACCCTCTTCCACCGCGCCGGCCTGAAGAAGGGCTCCAACAGCACCCAGTACGCCGAGCGCGACAAGGTCGCCTTCGACGAGGCGGTCAACAACCCGCAGGCCTATGACACGGTCGGGACCTCGCTGAAGATCGACTACGACTTCGGCGGCGTGAAGCTGACCTCGATCAGCGCCTATGAGGGCACCGACGGCTACAGCCGCGGCGACACCGACGGCGGCGCGGCGGCCAACTTCCCGGTCGGCGGCGTGGCCAACGGCTATGGCCAGTCGCAGGGCGCGGTGAAGGACCTCGACCAGATCACCCAGGAAATCCGCCTGGCCAGCGATACGGACGGCGCCTTCAAGTGGCAGGTCGGCGGCTTCTTCTTCGACAGCCGTGACATCACCAACTTCTACCAGCGCGCCTACTTCGTCCGCACCAACCCCAACAACTGGGTGTCGCTTAAGAACGCCAACACCTCGTGGGCGGTGTTCGGCCAGGTCAGCTATGACCTCTCTGACAAGCTGACCCTCACCGCCGGCCTGCGCGAGACCGAGGACACCAAGAAGACCACCCTGCTGAAGACCGCCGACACGGCCGCCGGCGCGGTGACCTACACCGGCCGCCGCTATGTGAAGATGTCCGACACCCAGCCCAGCTGGGACCTGTCGGCGCTCTACAAGGTGACCGACGACGTCAGCGTCTACGCCCGCGTCGCCCGCGGCTTCCGCGGCCCGACCATCCAGGGCCGCTCGGCGGTGTTCAACAGCGACTTCACCACGGCGAACTCCGAGACGATCCTGTCGTGGGAAGCCGGCTTCAAGAGCCAGCTGCTGGACAACACCCTGCGCCTGAACGCCACGGCCTTCACCTACAAGGTCGAAGACATCCAGCTGAACGGCAACGACAGCAACGGCAACGGCGTGCTGTTCAACGCCGACAAGGCCGAGGCCTACGGCATGGAAGCCGAAGCCCAGTGGAAGCCGATCGCCAACCTGACCCTGACCGCCGGCCTCTCGCTGCTGCATAGCGAGATCAAGGACAAGCGCGTCTACGCCCAGGTCTGCATGCTCAACAGCGTGGTGGTCTGCACTGTGCAGAACCCGACGATCACGACGTCGAACGGTAACGTCTACGCCCAGATCGACGGCCAGCCGCTGCCGAACGCGCCGGAGTACAACATCGACTTCACCGCGCGCTACGACATCCCGCTGGGCAACGGCGGCCTGCTGTTCGCGGCCACCGACTGGAACCAGCAGGGCTACACCAACTACGTCCTCTACAAGACCAAGGAGTTCTACTCCGACGGCAACTTCGAGGGCGGCGTGAAGCTGGGCTACTCGGCTCCGGGCGGCGCGTATGAAGTGGCCCTGTTCGGCCGCAACATCACCAACGAGAAGAACCTCAAGGGCGTGATCGAGAACTACATGGCCTCGGTCTTCAACGAGCCCCGCATCGTCGGGATCTCGGTCAGCGCCAAGCTGCGTTGATCTGATCTACTGACCTGAAAGAGCGCCCTCCGAGCTTCGGCCCGGGGGGCGTTTTTCGTTGGGGGGAAGAGAACTCGTTTCTTCCGTAAAATCCCCGCGAAAGCGGGGACCCAGGCTTTTTCTGAAACCCACGGCGCTCGACGATAAAACACCTGGGTCCCCGCTTTCGCGGGGATTTTACGGTGGAAGGGCCCGAAGGCCTCAGAGCGACTGCCCGTCGTCCACCGTGATCACCGACCCCGTCACCGCCCGCGCGGCGTCCGACACCAGGTAGAGCGCCGTCGCCTCCAGGTCCGAGGTCTCCATCAGCCGTTTGCGCGGAAAGCCCGACACCAGCTTCTGCCCGCCCTCGGTGCTGAACCAGTCGTCGTTCAGCTCAGTGCGGATGTAGCCAGGGCACAGCACATTGACGTTGATACCCTTGCTCGCCCACTCGCGGGCCAGGCTCTTGCCCATGTGGGCCGTGGCGGCCTTGGAGGCGCAGTAGGCGGTGATGCCCGGCAGCACCTTGTGCGCGCCGATCGAGGCCACCAGCAGCACCCGGCCGCGGGCCTCGACGCCGGCCCTGATCATCCGCCGCGCGCCCTCGCGGGCGGTCAGGAACACGCCCCGGGTGTTGACCCCGATGATCTTGTCGAAGTCCTCGATGGCGATATCCAGCGCCGAGGCGCGGACGTTGATCCCGGCGTTGGCGATCACCGAGTTCGGCGGGCCCCAGGCGGCTTCCACCGCGTCGTAGGCGGCGATCACCGAGGCTTCGTCCTCGACATCCATCGAAACCGCCAGGGCCGAGCCGCCGGCCGCCTCGATCTCGCGGACCAGGGCGGCCAGCCTGTCGGCCCGCCTTGCCGCGACCGCCACCCGCGCGCCGGCCCGGGCGGCCGCCAGGGCCAGGTTCGCCCCGATGCCCGACGAGGCGCCGGTGATCAGCACGGTGCGGCCGGAAAGGTCGGTCATGGCGTATGCTCCCTCGGTTTCGGAAGGGAGCATACGGGTGTTTGAACTGTCCTGAAAACACCTCTCCTATGAGGAGAGGGAGCGGTATTTTACACGAGCCCCGGTCCTTCGATCTTCACCACCGGGGTGAAGGCCGGGCGGCGTTCGGGCAGGGTGATCTTCAGGCCCTTGTCGTCGCGGCTGAAGGGCAGGGGATCGCCGCCGAGCAGCGACACGCGCCGCACCTCGCCGCTGGCATGGGGCGCGCCCACCGCCAGGCTCTCGATGACCATCTCCCGCCCGGGCTCGACCAGCGGCAGGGCGTAGAGCGCGCCGGCCTTGGTGGTGAAGCGGATGTCGGTGGCCTCGAACGGCTTGGCGTCGCCCTCGTTCTGCATGCCCTCGACGAGACGCGTCGGACCCTCGCCGTAGATCTTCCACGGGCGGGTCGAATAGATCGCCTCGCCGTTGACGGCGATCCAGCCGGCCATGTCGGCCAGCACCGCGGCTTCCTTGTCGTCGATCGAGCCGTCGCCGCGCTGGGGGATCGACAGCATCAGCGTGCCGTTCTTGCTGACGACATCGGTCAGGCGCTGCACCACGTCTTTCGCGGTCTTGTAGCCGTTGCGCTCATAGAGCCCCCGGTCGTAGTGCCAGTTGCCGATGCAGGTGTCGGTCTGCCAGGGCTCGTCGCGCAGCCGGTCGGAGAAGCCGCGCTCGACGTCCTCGACGATGGCCTTGCGCTGGAAGGGCGTCAGCTTCTTGCCGGTCACCACCACGTCGGTGCGGCCGGTCTGGCGGACGGCGTTGTTGTAGAAGTGCGCCGTCGCCTCCAGCCCCGCCTGGCCCAGCGGCAGGGCGTAGTTGTCGAAATAGACCATGTCGGGCTTGTAGCGATCGACGAGGTCGTTCTGGCGCAGCAGCCAGTTGCGTACGAAGGCGGGGTTGTTGGGCGGCGGCGTCTCCAGCCACTCGCCGTCGTGCTTGTCGTGCCAGGCGTTGGCCTCGGCGATGGAACCGATCCCGTCGGGGATCACCATGTTGCGGCCGGTATAGAGCTGCTGCGGGTCCAGGCCCTGCCACCACTTGCCCTTGCCGTCGGCCTTGGTCAGGCGGAAGGCGTCGTAGCGCTGGCCTTTCAGCGGCCCTTCGGCGTCGTAGCCATAGGCTGTCTGCCACCAGTGCCAGGCGTGGGCGGCGTGGTTGGAGACGGCGAACTTCAGGCCGTGGTTGCGGGCGACCTTTTCCCAGGTCCCGACGATGTCGCGACCCGGACCCACCCGCGTGGTGTTCCAGGCGTGGTGGCGGCTGTCGAACATGTCGAGGTTGTCGTGGTGGTTGGCCATCGACATGAAGAACTTCGCCCCGGCGGCGACATAGGTCTTCATCAGCGCCTCGGGATCCCAAAGCTCCGCCTTCCAGCGCGGGATGAACTCCATGAAGCCGAACTTGGTCGGGTGCCCGTAGGTCTTCACGTGGTGTTCGTAGAAGGGGTTGCCCTGCTGGTACATCTGCCGGCCGTACCAGTCGCCGTACTCGGGCACGCACTGCGGACCCCAGTGCGACCAGATGCCGAGCTTGGCGTCGCGGAACCAGTCGGGCGTCCTGTAGCCGGCCGCCAGCGACTCCCAGCTGGCCTTGAACGGCCCACGGGGAGCCGCAAGTGCGGGAGAAGCGGCGAGGCCGGCGGTCGCGCCCAGAAGCGCGCGGCGAGTGAAGGGCATGGCAAGCTTATCCGTTACTGGACCGGCGTCAGACGCGCGGCCGCGCCGCCGCTGGCGGCGAGTTTCAGGGTCAGGGTCGAGGTGGCGGACAGGGTGGGATTCGAACCCGCAAGGCTGGTGGGGGTCGCCCCGTCCTGACGGACATCGGCCTTCCACGATCCCTTGCCCAGGAAGTCGAGCGGAACCTTCACCGTCCGGGCGGTCTCGTTGTTCAGCGCGCCGATCCACCATTCGTCGCCCTTGCGGCGGGCCACCACGATCGACTGGCCGATCTCGCCGGTCACGTAGCGGATCTCGTCCCAGGTGGTCGGCACGGCGCCGACGAAGTCCAGGCCCTCGGGGCTTTCGGCATAGGTGTCGGGGCTGTCGGCGACGATGGTGAAGGGGCTGTCGAAGACCACGAACATCGCCAGCGCCTGGCCGCGCGTCGTCTGCACGAAGGGCAGCCTGTCGCGCGGCTCGAACTTGTCGGGCGAGACGTTGCGGAAGCCGCCGGGGGTGTAGTCCATCGGCCCCAGCAGCATGCGGGTGTAGGCGAGATTGACGTTGTGGGTGGCGGTGATCCGCGCGCTCCACTTGTTGTACTCGGCCCCCAGCACGCCTTCCTGGGTCAGGTAGTGCGGATAGGTGCGGATCAGGCCCGTCGGGTGATAGGCGCCGTGCAGGTCGACCATCAGGTGGTGCTCGGCCGCGCGCTTGAGCAGGCGGTGGTAGAAATCGACCATCGCTTGATCGTCACGGTCCATGAAGTCGACCTTGATGCCCTTGATCCCCCACTTCTCATAGAGGGGCAGGGCCTCGTCCATCTGGGCGTCCAGCGCCTTCCAGTTCAGCCACAGCCAGATGCCGACCTTCTTGTCCTGGCCGTAGGAAACCAGGCCCGGCAGGTCGAGCTCGGGCTTGGGACGGGTGACGTCCGCCCCCGGCCGCACCACCGAGGCGCCGCCGGCCCCGACGTTCCAGCCCTCGTCGATCAGCATGTATTCCAGGCCGTTCCTGGCGGCGAAGTCGATATAGGCCTTGATGGTCTCAGGGTTCATGCCGGCGTTGGGCACGGCCTTCAGCGAGGGGCCGTTCCACCAGTCCCAGGCGGCCTTGCCCGGCTTGATCCAGCTGGCGTCGGCCACCACCGACGGCGCGCTCAGCGTGGTCAGCAGTGTGTTCTCGACCAACTGGCCGGCCTTGGGCGCGATCATGATCACCCGCCAGGGCGAGGCGACGTCGGCGCCCAGGCGGGTCTTCACCGCCGTGCCCGAGCCGTCGAGGCGCGGCGACAGCTTGACCGACAGGCCCAGGCGGCCGTCGCCCCGGCCGGTCAGGTACATGCCCGCCCAGTCCTTCAGGTCGGCCTCGGCGATGGCGAAGGCGGCGTTGTCGCCCTGGCAGACCACCGGGGCGTCATAGAGATTGTGCTCGCGGAACTTCGAGGCCTGGACGGCGTCGAACTCGCCCTCGTGGCTGGTGCCGAACTTGCCGAGGTTGAGGCCGTGGCAGCCGTAGTCCCTGGGGAACGAGAACCCCGTCACCTCGTCATTGACGTTGGTCGCCGCCGTCGCCTCCTGCTGGGGCAGCACGTAGCGGAAGGCCACGCCCTGGTCGTAGGCGCGGAACACGACCCGTAAGCGGCGGCCGCTTTCTTCCTGGAAGTCGACGGCCAGTTCGTTGCGCTTCTGGGCCACGTGGCTGACCTTGCCGGCCGGCAGGTCGTAGACGTCGTCGCCCGATCCGGTCTCCGCGCCGACGATCTTCACGCCGTACGAGAAGCGGCCGCCCTTGGAGAGCTCCAGGCCCAGGCCCGAGGGCGCGATCAGGGGCTTGCCCTTGTAAGCGACGGCGTAGCGCGCCTGTCCCGACTCGTCGGAGACTTGCACCGAGATGGCGCCGTCAGGGGAGGAGAGGGTGCGGGTTTCGGCGGAGGCTTCCGCCCCATACAGCGCTGTCAATGCGGCTCCCGCCAGCAGCGCGTTGCGAATGGCCCCCATGCATCATCTCCCCAAAATTCGTTGTCTCAGTGTTTGTCGTATTAATTAGACCGTGTATGGATCGACGTCGAGCTTTCGATACCGGTAACATTCAGGCGGCTTTCAGACCGTCGAAGCGCAAGGAAGAGCGGGGGAAAATGAAGACCAGGACCCTGACCATCGCCCTGATGGCGACCACCCTTCTGTCGGCTCCGGCGTTCGCCGCCGACGGTCCAAAGAGCACCGCCCATCCGGCCCTGTGGCCCGCGGCCAAGAGCCAGGGCCTGGTCGATCCGGCCACCGAGGCCTTCGTCGACGGCCTGCTGGCCAAGATGACGCTCGAGGAGAAGATCGGCCAGATGATCCAGGCCGACACCGCCTCGATCAAGGCCGACGACCTCAAGACCTATCCGCTGGGCTCGATCCTGGCCGGCGGCAGCTCGCCGCCCCTGGGCGCGCCCGACCGCTCGCCGGTCGGCCCCTGGGTCGACACCGTCAAGGCTTTCCGCGACGCGGCCGCCCAGCGCGGCGGGACCAACATCCCGCTGATGTTCGGCATCGACGCCGTGCACGGCAACAACAACGTCGTCGGCGCCACGCTCTTCCCGCACAACATCGGCCTGGGCGCCGCCCATGATCCTGAACTGATCCGCAAGATCGGCGCCGCCACGGGCCAGGAGACAGCGGTGTCAGGCTTCGACTGGGCCTTCGGTCCGACCCTGACCGTGCCGCGCGACGACCGCTGGGGCCGCGCCTTCGAGGGCTATTCGGAAGATCCGCAGATCGTCCGCCTCTACGCCCGCGAGATGATCCTGGGCCTGCAGGGCGCCGTCAGCGAGGGCCAGGCCCTGCAGAAGGGCCACGTGGCGGCCAGCGCCAAGCACTTCCTGGGCGACGGCGGCACCACCAACGGCAAGGACCAGGGCAATACGGAGGTGTCCGAGCAGGAGCTGATCCGCCTGCACGCCCAGGGCTACGTCCCGGCCATCAACGCCGGGACCATGACCATCATGGCCTCGTTCAACAGCTGGAACGGCCAGAAGATGCACGGCAACAAGTCGCTGCTGACCGACGTGCTGAAGGGCAAGATGGGCTTCGACGGCTTCATCGTCGGCGACTGGAACGGCCATGGCCAGGTCGACGGCTGCACCCCGACCAACTGCGCCCAGGCGGCCAATGCGGGCCTGGACATGTACATGGCCCCCGACAGCTGGAAGGGCCTCTATGACAACCTGCTGGCCCAGGCCAAGTCGGGCGAGATCTCGATGGCGCGCATCGACGACGCCGTGCGCCGCATCCTGCGCGTGAAGGCCAAGCTGGGCCTCTTCCAGACCGCCCGTCCGTGGGAAGGCCGCGAGGGCGTGGTCGGCAACGCCGATCACCGCGCCGTCGCCCGGGAGGCCGTGGCCAAGTCGCTGGTGCTGCTGAAGAACAACGGCGTCCTGCCGATCAAGGCGTCGGCGAAGGTGCTGGTGGCCGGCTCGGGCGCCGACGACATCGGCCAGCAGTCGGGCGGCTGGACCCTGTCGTGGCAGGGCACCGACAACAAGAACAGCGACTTCCCCAACGCCCAGTCGATCTATTCGGGCTTCAAGGAGGCGGTCGAGGCCTCGGGCGGCAGCGCCACCCTCAGCGTCGACGGCTCGTTCACCGACAAGCCCGACGTCGCCGTCGTGGTGTTCGGCGAGACGCCTTACGCCGAAGGCGTGGGCGACCTGAAGACCCTGGAATACCAGCCGGGCGACAAGACCGACCTGGCGCTCCTGAAGAAGCTGAAGGCCGCCGGCGTGCCGGTGGTGGCGGTGTTCCTGTCGGGCCGCCCGCTGTGGGTGAACCCCGAGATCAACGCCTCGGACGCCTTCGTGGCCGCCTGGCTGCCGGGCTCGGAAGGCGGCGGGATCGCCGACGTGCTGGTGGGCGACAAGGCCGGCAAGGCTCGCCGCGACTTCAACGGCAAGCTGTCGTTCAGCTGGCCCAAGACCGCCGCCCAGACCTCGCTGAACAAGGGCGACAAGAATTACTCGCCGCTGTTCGCCTACGGCTACGGCCTCAGCTACGCCAAGCCGGGCAGGGTGGCCAAGCTGTCGGAAGTCTCGGGCGTCACCGCCATCGCGGCCAACGACAGCAACTACTTCGTCGGCGGCAAGACCCCGGCGCCGTTCGAGTTCCGTCTGCTGCCGACTACCTCGGTGCACATCAAGCCGATCGACGCCGGCAACGTGCAGGAGGCCGGCCGCCAGCTGACCTTCGGCGGCGGCGTGCCCGCCGCGGCCGAGATCGCGGCCGACAAGGCCTTCGACCTGACCTTCCAGACCAACGCCGAGATCGCCCTGCAGATCGCCTACCGCGTCGACGCCGCGCCTTCGGCCAAGACGACGCTGGGCATCGGCGCCGGCAAGCTCGACGTCACCTCGGTGCTGTCGGGCGCCAAGGTCGGCGAGTGGAGCAGCCTGAAGGTGCCGCTGAAGTGCTTCCAGTCGGCCGGCACGGACGTCACCAAGGTCGAGGCCCCGTTCTCCCTGGCCACGGCCGGCTCGCTGACGGTCTCGATCAGCGGCGTGAAGCTGACCACCGACCCGACCGGCACGACCTGCCCGGCCAAGGCGGACTGATTGGGGATCGACATTCGGAACCCTCGGCCATTTTTCTCCGAGCATCCCCGCGAAGGCGGGGATCCAAGCCGAGCTCGGAGATAATCCACGGCCGCGCCACGCCCTGAAAGCCAGCTTGGGTCCCCGCCTTCGCGGGGATTTGACGGATTGGGGGAGGGGCGCTGCTGAATGTCGAGCCGACCTGACCAGAAGGATGTCATCCCGGCTCTCCGCGCTACGCGCTCCGGCCGGGATGACGAATTTTAGAGTAGCGACTAAGCGGAGACCTCGCGTGCGCCTGACCCGTCACCTGCTCGCCGGGGCGGCCGCCCTGGCCGTCGTGAGCCCCGCCGCCGCCGCGCCGCTGCTGGCCTCGGTGTTCACCGACCACGCCGTGCTCCAGCGCGACCGGCCGATCCAGGTCTGGGGCGTCGCCGCCCCG
Source organism: Caulobacter sp. SRI_008 (assembly GCF_057586355.1). Taxonomy (NCBI): domain Bacteria; kingdom Pseudomonadati; phylum Pseudomonadota; class Alphaproteobacteria; order Caulobacterales; family Caulobacteraceae; genus Caulobacter; species Caulobacter sp. SRI_008. The sequence continues at coordinate 178,450 of NZ_JBYCZS010000001.1, read as the reverse complement.
AACGCCGCCGTCTCCATCGATCTTTCCGGCCAGGCCGTGACGGCTGCCGCCGACGCCCAGGGCCGCTGGTCCGCGCAACTGCCGGCTCGCGCCGCCAGCGCCGCGCCGCTCACCCTTACCGTCACGGCCGGCGCCGAGACCCAGACCGTGTCCGACCTGCTGGTCGGCGACGTCTGGCTGTGCTCGGGCCAGTCGAACATGGAATATCCGCTGCGCCGCGCGCTGCAGGGCGAGGCCGAGGCTCAGAACGCCGCCGACCCGCAGATCCGCCTGCTGCAGACCGGCCGCACCAGCCTGCCGCATCCGACCGACACGCTGCCCGCCTACGCCGTCTGGAAGACGTCGAGCTACGACAGCGCCAACAACTTCTCGGCGGCCTGTTACTTCATGGGCCGCGAGATCAAGAAGACCACCGGCGCTCCGGTCGGCCTGATCGACGCCACCTGGGGCGGCTCGGTGATCCAGGACTGGATCAGCGGCCCGGGCCTCAAGGCGCTGGGCAACTATGACGAGGGCCTGTCGGTGCTGGCCGACTATGCCCAGGATCCCGCCAAGGGCATGGCCCGCTGGGGCGCGATGCTCGACCGCTGGGCCGCGAAGGTCGAGCCCCATGCCGCGAACTGGGCCAAGCCCGGCTTCGACGACCGCGCCTGGAAGACCATGCCGGCGCAGCAGTTCTGGGAGACCAATCCGGGCCTGGAGACCTTCGACGGCACGATCTGGCTGCGCGCCACGATCACCCTGACCAAGGCCCAGGCGGCTGCCCAAGCCAAGGGGGGCGCGACCCTGGTGCTCGGTCCGGTCGACGACATCGACACCACCTTCGTCAACGGCCGCGCCGTCGGCTCGCAGGAGGGCTGGGACGCCAAGCGCGCCTACGCCGTTCCCGCCGGCGTGCTGAAGGCCGGCGCCAACGTCGTCGCCGTGCGGGCGATCGACGCCGGCGGCGGCGGCGGGGCCTGGGGTCCGGCCAAGGACAAGGGCCTGAAGCTGGCTGACGGCTCGTTCGTGCCCCTGGGCGACAGCTGGCGCTACAAAGTCTCGACCAACCTCTCCGACACCGGCCTGCCGCCGCACGCGCCGTGGCTGGGGGCGTCTGGCCTGTCGACCCTGCACAACGGCATGATCGCCCCGTTGGCGCCCTACGGCGTCAAGGGCTTCGCCTGGTACCAGGGCGAGGCCAACGTCACCGAGGCTCCGGAATACGCCCGCCTGATGCCGGCCCTGATCGCCGACTGGCGCCGCGAATTCGCCGCGCCCGACGCGCCGTTCCTGATGGTGCAACTGGCCAGCTTCGGCCCACAGACCGACAAGCCCGGCGTCTCGCGCTGGGCCGAGCTGCGCGACGTCCAGCGCCGCACCGTCGCCGCCGACCCGACGACGGGCCTCGCTTCAGCCGTCGACATCGGCTCGCCCTACGACATCCACCCGGCCGACAAGCTGCAGGTCGGCCTGCGCCTGGCGGGCCTCGCCAGGAAGCTGGCCTATGGCGAAACCGCCCTGAACGCCTCCGGCCCCGCGCCGGTCTCGGCGGTTCGCGACGGCGCCGACGTCGTCGTCACTCTGGACCAGCCGGCGGTGGTCTACGGCTCGGCGCGCCCGGCCGGCTTCGAACTCTGCGACGCGCCCGAGTCGTGCCGCTTCGTCGATGCGACCGTGGACGGCGCCAAGGTCCGCCTAACGGTCCCGGCCGGCTACGCCGCCGTGAAGGTCCGCTTCGCCTGGGCCGACAGCCCGGTGCTGAACCTCTACGGCCACAACCGCCTGCCCGCGACGCCGTTCGAACTCAAAATCCCTCTCTCTTAGAGAGAGGGAGGGGCCCGCCGCGAAGCGGTGGGAGGGTGAGAGGTTTCACCGCTGGCCGGGAAACCCTGTGCGTTTGGCCAGGGCAGCCGAACGTCCGAGCCCCATCCTGAGAGATTATAACCTCTCACCCTCCCACGCCTTCGGCGCGGGCCCCTCCCTCTCTCGATGAGAGAGGGGAATTTCCACTCCAGCCCCGCTCGTTAACCAGCAACCCCTGGCGTCACAACGCTTTCCCTCCTCGGAAACGAGGATTTCGCGTGACCGACCGCACCTGCGAAGAACTGGCAGAACTTTGGCGCACGGTGTTCGGCGAGCCGCCGCCGATCACTTCCGAGCCGGGCCTCGTCGCCGAGGTCCTGGTGCGCTGCCTGCCGCTCGCCGAACCCTATGGCCCGCAAGCTTTGCCCGTGGCTAAGCTTGAGCGGAAGGCGTCCTGAGAGCCTCATAGGCCCTATCTATCTCGCGAACTGATTTTATCGATTGGACCTATTTGCTGCGGCGCGATACCTACGACGCATCCTTTCCAACGGAGCGTCTCATGTCGCTGATCAACACCGAGATCAAACCCTTCACCGCCCAATCCTATAAGGACGGCAAGTTCGTCACGGTCAGCGACGCCGACCTGAAGGGCAAGTGGTCGGTGGTCTTCTTCTACCCGGCCGACTTCACCTTCGTCTGCCCGACCGAACTGGAAGACCTGGCCGACAACTACGAGGTCTTCACCCGCCTGGGCGTCGAGATCTACGCCGTGTCGACCGACACCCACTTCTCGCACAAGGCCTGGCACGACAGCTCGCCGGCCATCGGCAAGATCAAGTACCACATGGTCGGCGACCCCTCGGGCACGATCACCAACAACTTCGAAGTGATGCGTCCGGGCGTCGGCCTGGCCGACCGCGGCACCTTCCTGATCGACCCGGAAGGCGTGATCCAGTTCACCGAGACCACCGCCGAAGGCATCGGCCGCAACGCCATCGAGCTGCTGCGCAAGATCAAGGCCGCCCAGTACGTGGCCTCGCACCCGGGCGAAGTCTGCCCGGCCAAGTGGGAAGAGGGTGAAAAGACCCTGGCTCCCTCGCTCGACCTCGTCGGCAAGATCTAAGCACTAAAGCCTACCCCGCGCCGCCGCTCCTCTCCCTTCTGGGGTGGCGGCGCACCCCTCGATCGTTCGCCGCGTTCGATCCTCCCCCGACAATCGAACGCCTGTCTTTTCCTCCCCCTAGCCTTTTGGGAGCGCGCCATGCTGGACGCCGGTCTGAAGACCCAGTTGACCACCTACCTGCAGAACCTGCGCCAGCCGATCGAACTGGTCGCCTCCCTCGGCGACGACAAGGGTTCGAAGGACATGCTCTCCCTGCTGGAAGACGTGGCCTCGACCTCCGACAAGGTCAGCCTGAATCTGGCCGGCGACGACTCCCGCAAGCCTTCGTTCGCCATCACCCGCGCTTCGGGCGACGCCGATGTGCGCTTCGCCGGCCTGCCGCTGGGCCACGAGTTCACCTCGCTGGTGCTGGCCCTGCTGCACGTCGGCGGCCACCCGCCGCGCCTCGACGCCGAGGTGATCGAGCGCATCAAGGGCCTGGACGGCGACTACAGCTTCGAGACCTATTTCTCGCAGTCCTGCCAGAACTGCCCCGACGTGGTGCAGGCGCTGAACACCATGAGCGCCCTGAACCCCCGCATCCGCCACGTCGCCATCGACGGCGCGCTGTTCCAGGCGGAAGTTGAGCAGCGCCAGGTCATGGCCGTGCCGACCATCCTGCTGAACGGCCAGCCGTTCGGCCAGGGCCGCATGGAGGTCGAGCAGATCCTGGCCAAGCTCGACACCGGCGCCGAAGCCCGCGCCGCCGAGAAGATCAAGACCAAGGACGCCTTCGAGGTGCTGGTCATCGGCGGCGGTCCCGCCGGCGCGGCCGCGGCCGTCTACGCCGCCCGCAAGGGCATCCGTACCGGCGTGGCGGCTGAGCGCTTCGGCGGCCAGGTGCTCGACACCATGGCCATCGAGAACTTCATCTCGGTCCAGCACACCGAAGGCCCCAAGCTGGCCACGGCGCTGGAACAGCACGTCAAGCAGTACGACGTCGACGTGATGAACCTGCAGAAGGCCGTCGGCCTGGTGGCTCCCAAGATCCCGGGCGGCCTGATCGAGGTCAAGCTCGAGAACGGCGCCAGCCTGAAGTCGCGCACCGTGATCCTGTCCACCGGCGCCCGCTGGCGGAACGTCAACGTGCCCGGCGAGGCCGAGTACAAGAACAAGGGCGTGGCCTATTGCCCGCACTGCGACGGCCCGCTGTTCAAGGGCAAGCGCGTGGCGGTGATCGGCGGCGGCAACAGCGGCGTCGAGGCGGCCATCGACCTGGCCGGCATCGTCGCCCACGTCACCCTGATCGAGTACGACAGCCAGCTGCGCGCCGACGCCGTTCTGCAACGCAAGCTCGCCAGCCTGCCGAACGTCACCATCGTCACTTCGGCCATGACCACCGAGATCCACGGCGACGGCGCCAAGGTCAGCGGCCTGTCCTACAAGGACCGCAACCACGACACGGCCCACCGCGTCGATCTGGAAGGCGTGTTCGTGCAGATCGGCCTGGTGCCCAACACCGAGTGGCTGAAGGATTCGAACGTCGCCCTGAGCAATCGCGGCGAGATCGAAGTCGACTATCGCGGCGAGACCTCGATGCCGGGCGTCTTCGCGGCCGGCGATGCGACCACCACGCCGTACAAGCAGATCATCATCGCCATGGGCGAGGGCGCCAAGGCCTCGCTGTCGGCCTTCGACTACCTGATCCGCCTTCCCGCTGAGCAGGCCGAAGCGGCCTGATCGGGCTTACGGACTGAAACGACGAAGGCCCGGACGAGCGATCGTCCGGGCCTTTTCGCTTGTGTAGGGCGGGGCTGGTCAACCTGCGCGGTTGCTCTAGTCTTTCCGGGCGTGGCGTCAGGGGGAGGGCGGCCGGTGAAGATCAAGCGCGGGACGTGGGCCAGGATCGTCGGCTGGGTGCTGTTTGCTCCCGTGGCCGCCTTTGTGGCCGTTGGGGCGCTGTTCCGCATCCAGGGCGGCGTCGACTACCTCTGGTACATCGCCACCCGCAGCGACGTCTTCAACACCTGGGCCGTGCTGTCGATCCTGACGGTCGTGACCGGGGTGGCGGGCCTTGCCGGCGCCGCGTTCTGGATCTGGCGTCGCCGCATGGCCTATGCGACCGCCTTCCTGGCCCTGACGATCCCCGCGCCGATGATCGCCGAGGCCAGCAGCTGCGACTGGTACGGCTGCGCGCCCATCACCTGGGCCGCGCTGCATCCCGAGATGCTGGCCTGGGAGGTCCGTCTGCGCGACGCCGACGCGGACGCCGCCAAGGGTATCGCCTTCGATACGCTGCGCCTGTCCTACATGCCCTACACGGCCGCCGCGCCCCGGCGTGAAGGCCGCGTCTGGCGCCTTGAGACGCGAACCGACCAGGGCGTGCGCGGCCCCCACGACGTGCTGGTCGACGCCAGGACCGGCCGCGCGGCCGTGGTCCCCGTCGACGCCCCGGCCTCGCTCCTGCGCTAGGCCACCGCCGCGTGGATCCCCGCCAGCAGGTTGGCGGCGGTGATCGGCTTGGAGACGTGCAGGTCGGCGCCGGCGTCCAGGGCTTCGTGGCGGTGCTTCATCAGGGCGTTGGCGCTGAGCATGACGATCGGCGTGCGCGTCGCGCCGCGCTCGGCCTCCAGGGCGCGGATGGCCCGGGTGGCGGTCAGCCCGTCCATGCGCGGCATCTGCATGTCCATCAGCACCACGTCGAACGCGCCGTCGCCGAAGGCGGCGATCGCCTCCAGGCCGTCCTCGACGGTCACCACCTGGGCGCCCTGCGAGGCCAGGATCAGCTGGGCCACGCGCTGGTTGGTGGGATGGTCCTCGACCAGCAGCACGCGCAGCGGCTGGTCGGGCAGGGCGATCGGCTCGAGCGGGACGGGATCGACGTCGGCGTCGGCTTCGACGGCCTCCTGCAGGCGGGGCAGGCTGAGCGAGACGACGAAGCGACTGCCGAGGCCGGGCCGCGACGTGGCGGAGATCTCGCCGCCCATCATCTCGACCAGCGAGCGGCAGATCGACAGCCCCAGGCCCGTGCCGCCGAACCGGCGGCTGATCGACTGGTCGGCCTGGCTGAAGCGGTTGAACAGCCCCCCGGCCTGGTCGGCCTCGAAGCCGATGCCGGTGTCCTCGATCTCGAAGGTCAGGCGGGTGTCGCCGGCGATCTCCTCGGAGCCGACGCGCAGGGTCACCCCGCCCTCGTCGGTGAACTTGATGGCGTTCGACAGCAGGTTGTTGAGCACCTGGCTCAGGCGCATGCCGTCGCCCAGGTGCCGGCCGCCGGTCAGGGCCGGGCGCTCGATGGTGAAGGTCAGGCCCTTCTCCTGCGCGCGGCGGCGCAGCATCTCGACGCCGAGGCGCAGCGCCTGGTCGAGGTTGAACGAGCGGTTCTCCAGCTGCAGCTGGCCGGCCTCGATCTTGGAGACGTCGAGAAAGTCGGACACCAGCCGCTCCAGCGTCGCGCCGGAATCGCGCACCAGCCCGACCATCTCGGCCTGCTCGGGGCTGAGCGTTGTGCGCGACAGGGCGTCGATGATGCCGATGACGCCGTTCAGCGGCGTGCGGATCTCGTGGCTGATATTGGCCAGGAAGTTGGACTTGGCCCGGTTGGCCGCCTCCGCCGCCATCTTGGCCTCCAGCAGGTGGCGCTCGGCCGCGACCCGGTCGGTGACGTCGCGGGCCACGCCGTAGATGCGGTCGCCGGCCCGCTGGGCCCGCCATTCCAGCGTGCGGTAGTGGCCGTCGGCGTGGCGATAGCGATTGATGAAGCCGAGGACGGGGTCGCCGTCGCGCCGGGTCTCGACCTCGACCACGCTGTCCTGGGTGCCTGGCATGTCTTCCGGATGGACCAGCCGCAGCAGGGGCCGGCCTTCCATGTCCTCGGGGCTGTGTCCCAGCTTGGTCTGCCAGGACCGGCTGGCCTTCAGCACCGTGCCTTGCAGGTCGCGTATGACCAGCAGGTCGAGCGAGACCTCGAAGAACGAACTGGCGTCCACGAGCAAGGCTTCGCGGCCTTTGGCCTGGGTCACGATCGAAATCCCTGGAAAACGCCGACTAGAGTTCAGCCTAGCGCAACAAGGTTAAATTCCGATATCAATGATTTCGGTGTAATTTTCGCGAAAAGAGAGTGTCGCCAATAATTCTTCTTTTGCGAGAATTGTTGGCGACCATTGATATTTGACCGAGTGGCGGCTGAAACCCTCTCCCCTTGCGGGAGAGGGTGGCCTCCCGGAGGGAGGTCGGGTGAGGGGTCTCTCAGAACTCAAAGCCGCGTGCGGCGGCCAGGCTGGGTGATGCGTGTCCCATCTGAGAGACCCCTCATCCGTCGGCCTTCGGCCGCCACCTTCTCCCGCAAGGGGAGAAGGATCGAGCCAGCCTTACGCCTCCGCCGCCCACCCCCGCGCCACGTACGCCGCCGCCACAGCCTCGGCGATCTTGATGCCGTCCACGCCCGCCGACAGGATCCCCCCGGCATAGCCCGCGCCTTCGCCGGCCGGGAACAGGCCGGCGGTGTTGAGGCTCTGGCCGTCCTTGCCGCGGGTGATGCGGATCGGCGAGGAGGTGCGGGTCTCGACGCCGGTCATCAGCACGTCCGGGTGGTCGTAGCCGGCGATCTGGCGGCCGAAGACGGGCAGGGCCTCGCGCATGGCCTCCAGCACGAACGGCGGCAGGCATTGCGCCAGGTCCGTCATCTTGATCCCCGGCTTGTAGGACGGCGAGACCTCGCCCAGCGCTTCGGACGGACGGCCGGCCATGAAGTCGCCGACCTTCTGGGCCGGGGCCTTGTAGTCGCCGCCGCCGGCGGTGAAGGCCAGGCTCTCCCACTTGCGCTGGAATTCGATGCCGGCGAGCGGGTGGCCCGGATAGTCGCGCTCGGGATCGATGGCCACGACGAAGCCGGAGTTGGCGTTGCGCTCGTTGCGCGAATACTGGCTCATGCCGTTGGTCACGACCCGGTTCGGCTCCGAGGTCGCCGCCACCACCGTGCCGCCCGGGCACATGCAGAAGCTGTAGACCGTGCGGCCGTTGGAGCAGTGGTGCGACAGGCTGTAGTCGGCCGCGCCCAGGTCCGGATGGCCGGCGCAGGCTCCAAAGCGCGCCTTGTCCATCCACGACTGCGGATGCTCGATGCGCACGCCGATCGAGAACGGCTTGGCCTCGATGTGGACGCCGCGCTCGTGCAGGACCTCGAAGGTGTCGCGGGCGCTGTGCCCCACGGCCAGCACCACGTGCTGGGTCTCCAGATACTCGCCGGTCGACAGGCGCAGGCCCTTGAGTTTGCGCGCGCCGTCCTCGCCGGTCTCGATGTCGAAATCCTCGACCCGATGCTGCCAGCGGTATTCGCCGCCCAGGCTCTCGATCAGGGCGCGGATGTTCTCGACCATGTGCACCAGGCGGAAGGTGCCGATGTGCGGGTGGGCCTCGGTCAGGATCTCTTCCGGCGCGCCGGCGGCGACGAACTCCTCCAGCACCTTGCGGCCCAGGAAGCGCGGATCCTTGATCTGGCTGTAGAGTTTGCCGTCCGAGAAGGTGCCCGCGCCCCCTTCGCCGAACTGGACGTTGGACTCCGGGTTCAGCTCGCTCTTGCGCCACAGGGCCCAGGTGTCCTTGGTGCGCTCGCGCACCACCTTGCCGCGGTCGAGGATGATCGGCTTGAAGCCCATCTGGGCCAGCACCAGCCCCGCGAACAGGCCGCAGGGGCCGGCGCCGATCACCACCGGGCGCGGGCCGTCGAAGCCCTCCGGCGCGCGGACGGGGAAACGGTAGTCGGTGTCGGGCGTCGGCCGCACCTGGTGGTCGGCGGCGAAGCGCTCCAGCACGACGGCCTCGTCGCGCAGGGCCACGTCCACCGTGTAGATCATCAGGATCGCCGACTTCTTGCGCGCGTCATGGGCGCGCCGCCAGAGCCTGACGTCCAGCAGGTCGGCCGGATCGATCCCCAGGCGCGCGCAAATGGCCGGGGCCATGGCCTCCGGCGCATGGTCCAGGGGCAGCTTCAGTTCAGAAAGGCGCAGCATGGGCGCGGTTTAGCGGGTTGGAGGCGCGGGCGCCATGGGCGGATGGGCGCAGCGCGCGGCGACGAGGTTCGCATTGCCGTCGAACCGGTCGCGGCCTAGCTTGGGGCATGGCGCTTCAGCAGGATATTCTGGTCACGCCGAGCCAGTTTTGGCGGTCGCGCGACTTCGGCCACAATCCGCCTGTTCCCGAGCCCTTCAAGGTGAGGCTCGAGGCCGCGATCACCCACGTCTGGGCCGGGGTGGTCCGCGAGCCCGGCCATGCGTTCGACGGCCAGGCCGTCTATCTATCGCAGCGCCAAAGGGATTGGACTGGGGAGGTCCACGTCGAGGTCTCGCCGACGGCTTCGGACGGCTATTTCTCGGGGGATGCCCAAGTACAGGTTCGGCCAGCAAGGCCCGCCGTCGAAGGCGCGTCGTTCAGGCCCGGCGTCGCGGACGGCGCGACGCCTCACGAGCGGCTGACCGCGCTCTGGGAGAGGCCGGAGCACGCCCGTCACCGGCTCGTCTCGCATGGCGAGGCGGAGGTCGCCTCCCTGGCGGCGCACTACGGCGTCCGCCTGCCCGACGATTTCCGCGACTACCTGATCCACGCCTGTTCGACCGTCGACGACGGCGGCGACATGGACAACTTCTTCAATGCCTGGTGGGGTCTCGAACGGATCCGATCGGTGATCGAGGAGTGCGGCGGACCCGAGAGGGATCCGGTCCTGGCCGTCGCCTCGATGAAAGCGTTGATTTTCGCCGACACCCTCATTTGGTGCTCGGCCTGGGCCATCTGCTGCGAGGAGGGACCGGACTTTGGCCGTGTCTTCCTAGTGTCGGATTCCAACCGTTTCGTCGCCGACAGCTTCACCGAGTTCGTCGAGCGCTACCTGCGGGACGATCGGGCGCTGTATTGATCTAAACCGCCAGCCGCTTCAGCCGCTCGCGCAACTCCACCAGCTCCGGAAGCGGCGTGTCGAGCTTGCAGAAGAACTGCTCGGCCACTTCCAGCGCCTTGTCGCGCATGGCCTCGCCCGCCGGGGTCAGCGAGACGATCACCCGCCGCTCGTCCTGCGGGTCGCGGCCGCGGGCGATCAGGCCGGCGGTCTCGAGGCGCTTGAGCAAGGGGGTGAGGGTGCTGGACTCCAGGTCCAGCGCCTCGCCCACCTCGCCGACCGTGCGCGGGTTCTTCTCCCACAGCACCAGCAGGGCCAGGTACTGCGGATAGGTGATGCCCAGGGCGTCGAGCAGCGGCCGGTAGAGCCGCGTCACCCGGTTGGCGGCGCTGTACAGCGCGAAGCAGAGCTGGCGGTCGAGGCGCAAGACCTCGACCGCGTCACGCTTGGAAATGTCCGGTTCCGAACTCATGCGGCCTTTACGCTGAGGGCGACGTCGATGTTGCCGCGGGTGGCGTTGGAATAGGGGCAGACCTGGTGCGCCGTGGCAACCAGGGCTTCGGCGGCTTCCTGCGAAAGGCCTTGGGTCTCGACTTCCAGGGCGACTTCCAGCTTGAAGCCGACTTCCTGGGCGGCCAGGCCGACGACGCCGGTGACGGTCGAGCCGGTCAGCGGGATCTTCTGCTGGCGGGCCACGAAGGCCATGGCGCTCTGGAAGCAGGCGGCGTAGCCGGCCGCGAACAGCTGCTCGGGATTGGTGCCGTCTTCCTTGCCGCCCAGGGCCTTGGGCATGGCCAGGCGCACGTCCAGCAGGCCGTCGGCGCTGCGGACGCCGCCTTCGCGGCCGCCGGTGGCCGTGGCGCGGGTTTGGTAGAGAGTGCTCATCGGGTTCGCTCCTGCGATTGAATTGGTGAGTACGATTTAATCGTGCACGATATAAAAACAAGAGCGACACCGTCGATTTTTTCGCGCGCTTGATTTTGGCCGCTGGCGCGGGTCAGCCTCGCCCTCTCGAAAGACGGGGGAGGGGCGCATGGGATCCTGGTTTCTGAAGGCGGGCCTGGTGGCCGCGCTGACGCTGGCCAGCCCCGCCTGGGCGCAGCCGACCTCGACGCAAACGGGGAAGGCGACGCTCGACACCGCCGACGTCGATCTCTTCTACCGCCTCTATGACGAGACCGGCGGCCATCCCAGCGCCGAGCAGCTGCAGGGCCGCTACATCGACGCCGGCTCGCCGGGCCTGCGCACCTTCTTCGACGCCCGCCGCACGACCGCGACCCGGCTGGCCGAGACCATCGCCGCCCGGCCCGAGCTCTACAGCCGCGCCCGCGACTGCGCCGCGACCCTGCCGCGGGTGAAGGGCCGGGTCGATACGGCCCTGGCCAGGTTCGCGGTCTTGTATCCCGAAGCGCGCGTCCCGTCGGTGACGCTCGCCGTCGGCCGGGGCAAGCCGATCGCCATCGGCAGTCCGGTCACCGGCGTGCAGGTGGGGCTGGAGGCGCTGTGCACCGTCGACTTCATCGATCCCGACGTCGAAAGCCGCTTCGTCGGCGTGCTGATCCACGAATACGCCCACGCTCAGCAGAACCCGCTGCTGACCGAGAAGCAGCAGCCGACCGTCCTGGAAAGCGCCCTCGTCGAAGGCGGGGCCGAGTTCGTCACCCAGCTGCTGCTGGGCCGCCCGGCCTATGTCTATTTCGGGCCGCTGACCAAGGGGCGCGAGCGCGAGATCGAGACGGCCTTCGCCGCCGATCTCGACAAGACCGACCTGTCGGCCTGGTTCTACAATTCCACGCTCGAGAAGCCCGCCGACCTCGGCTACTGGGTCGGCTACCGCATCGCCAAGGCCTATTACGACAAGGCCCCGGACAAGCAGGCGGCGCTGCGCGAGATCCTCACGGTCTCGGACGTGCACGCCTTCCTGGCCGCCAGCGGCTGGACGCCGGGCATGACGCTGGAGTGAGGGTCAGGCCGCCCAGGCGGCCGCGAAGCGCTTCAGCTGCGAGCGGGCGGCGCTTTCGTGCACGGTTCCGGTGCGCTCCAGGCGCAGGAAGAGGTCGCCGGCCGGATGGGCGCCGCGCGCGGGCAGGCCCTGGCCGTTGAGGCGCACCAGGCCTCGCTCGGCGGCCTTGGTCGAGATCCATACGGTGCGCGGGCCGATGATCGTGTCCAGCTCCACGCGGCCGCCTTCGGCCAGGACCTGGGCGTCCAGTTGCACGGTCAGCCACAGGTCGTGGCTGCGCACCAGGGCGGCGGGATCGGCCTTGATGCGCACGGTCAGCAGGGTGTTGCCGACGCGCACGGTGTCGCGCTGGCGAAGGCCCGCGGGCAGGGTCAGGCGCAGGCGGCGATCACCGATCCGGGCCTCCAAGGCGCCGCCGGAAAAGGCGAAGGCCGCGTCGATGTCCAGGCAGGCCTGGCTCGGCATGGCCGGGGTCTCGACGGTGGCGGGCGGAAAGCCCATGGGCGCGGGCGCATCCACGCCCTGCAGCATGCGATAGGCCGCCAGCACGTCGCGGAACAGGACCGCGTCGCCGCCCGGACGGTCGGGGTGGGCGCGCTTGGCGGCCTCGCGATAGGCCGCGCGCAGCTCGCGCTCGTCGGCGCCGGGCGCGACGCCCAGAATGGCGCGGGCGGCGGAAAGGGACAGGGAAGGGGCCGAGGCGGCGGTCATGCCGCGACCCTCGCGCGGACTTGGTCAACGCCGGGTTAAGTTAAGACTTTCGGTCAGCTCCGTGCGGCGATCAGCGCCAGGCTTCCGAACATCACGACCATCACGGTGACCATGCCGATGACCAGCCAGGAACCGCTGCGTTTGTGCCAGGTGATGGGCACATGGGTGGAGGGGCCCTCGGTCCGCGCCCTCAGCGCCCAGCGCTTGACCTCCTGCACCGCCGCGTACACGCCGGCGACGAAGGCGCCGCCATAGATCAGGATGCAGCTCAACCAGTCGAGCAGATCCTCCGGCGGTCGGGTCCGCAGCCTGTCGACGAGCCAGAAGGCGCTGATCGCCATCCACAGCGCGAACGGGATCCAGGCGAGGCGGGCGCGGGTTGCTAGCGTCATGCGGCGAAACTGAGGGGCGAGCAGGCCCAGGTCAAGCATGGCCCCCGGACGCGCGCGGGCCTATATCCAGGGCATGACCGACGCGCCGCTGATCCCCGCCTCGCCCAGCGAGGACGACTACGTCTCCCAGGTGACCACCGCGACCCCGCCGCCGCTGCTGCCGGAGGGCGATCCGATCCACCTGTTCGGCGAATGGCTGGCCGAGGCCGGCAAGTCCGAGCCCAACGATCCCAACGCCATGACCGTCTCGACGGTCGACGAGTCCGGCATGCCCGACTCGCGCATGGTGCTGCTGAAGGAGGTCGATAGCCGCGGCTTCGTCTTCTACACCAACCTGGAAAGCGCCAAGGGCGTGGAGCTGGCCGCCAACCCGAAGGCCGCCCTGCTGTTCCACTGGAAGTCGCTGCGCCGCCAGGTGCGGGTGCGCGGCGTCGTCGAGCCGGTCAGCGAGGCCGAGGCCGACGCCTATTTCGCCAGCCGCGCCCGCCACAGCCAGCTGGGCGCCTGGGCCAGCGACCAGTCGCGGCCGCTGCCCGACCGCCTGGCCCTGGAGCGCCGCGTGGCCGAGATGGGCCTCAAGCACGGCCTGATCGGCAAGGTGCCGCGCCCGCCCCACTGGTCGGGCTTCCGTATCGTACCGCAGGTCATCGAGTTCTGGCGCGACCGCCCGTTCCGCCTGCACGAGCGCCTGGTCTACGACCGCGTCGACGGCGCCTGGACGACCAAGCGGCTGTTCCCCTGACCTGAGCCTCAGTAGCCCGAGCAGCGCTCGGCATAGTTCGGGTCGATGTCGTGGTCGGCCAGGATGCAGGCCAGCTGGCCGACGCGATCGCGCGTCAGCCGCGCCGCCAGCGCTTCGGTCGAGGCCTTGGGCCAGGCGACCGGGGCGAAGGCCAGCCAGGCGTCGCGATAGGCGATCCAGGCCCGCTCGGTCTCGCGCACGCCTTCGCGGGTGATCTCGCCGAGCTGTCCCGGCTGCCGGGGCGGAAGCTCGCCCATGGCCACCGCGTACACGCGGTTGAGACTGCCGTCGTATTCCCGATGCTCGCCCACGCCGGTGACGCGGGCCGCGCCTGACAGCTGTTCCAGCTGCTCGACATGGAAGTCATGGGCGTCTTCGGAGATCCGCAGCGGAACGCCCCGGTTCATCGCGCCCGGCGGGGATTCGTTGGCCTGCCGCACCTCGACGAACCGCGCCTCGGCCGCGTTCAGCGCCGCGTAGGCCTGGCGGGCCGCCGGCGAGAAGCCCCGGGTCAGCACCGCCAGCTTCGCGGCGCGCACCGGCTGCGCCTGCCGCGCCCCGTGCGCCAGACAGACCGGCGCGGAGACGTTGGACGAGCCGGGAACCACGTCGCGGCAGTAATCGAAGGGCTCGTCCGCTGGTCCGCCCCGGCGACGGACGTCCAGCGCCTGCACCAGGGTGTCGCTGTCGACCGGCGCGCCCCAGGTGGCGCAGGCCATGTGCACCGCCAGGTCGAGGTCCTTCTTCGCGCCCCGACCGTTGGCGTAGATGGTCATCAGCATGCCGGCGCCGGCGAACGGCTCGTACGGCTTTTCGCCGGTCTTCATTTCCAGGATCGCGCACTGGCGGGCCTTGACCGGATCGGCCGCCATGCCGATCCCGTAGTAAAGCGCCTCGGACGAGCAGCCCTTCAGCGTCCGGGCGGTCGCCGCGTCGGGAACGTCCTGTGGCGGCGGGGCGCGGTCGCGCACGGCCCGGCACAGGGCCTGACTCCTGGCGAACTGCGGATCGCCGTCGCTGCGGCCGTCCGGCTCGCCGAAATAGCCGTCCTGGGCGGCGAACCCGCACAGCGCCAATGCGGCCAGGGCCACAGCCCCGGCGATCGCGATCCTCGTCGGCATGACTTCCCCCTCCAGCCCCCAAGACGGCGCGCGTAACGCGCCGCCGTCACCGCCAGCCTAAGGCGGCGACGGACGTTCGTCATGGGGACCCTACTTGGTCGCGTATCGCGCCAGGAAGGTCTCGACCGCGTCCTCGGCGATCTGGTTCACCGGCCGGTCGGGCTGCACGTCGTCGCCTGCCGACAGGCCCAGCACCAGGGTGGCGTGGTCGAGCATGCCCATCAGCTGGCCGGCCGCCCAGGAGGGCTTGTCGACCTTGAGGTCGCCGGACGCGGTCAGCTCCTTGACCACCTGGATGGCCGCCCCGCCCAGCGACTCGCGCGCCGCGCCCAGGAAGTGGTCGGCCACCCCCTCGAACCGCCTTCGTTCGGCGGTCACCATCCGGAACATCGCCCGCGTCTCCGGCGTGGCGAAGAAGGTGGCGTAGGCGCGGGATAGGGCGGTGAGCCGCGCGCGGGCGTCGCCGACCGCATTGGCGCTTTCGCGCACCGGTTCGGCCATGCTCCGTACGCTGTCGACGACGACGGTGCGGAACAGTTCGGCCTTGCTTGGGAAGTAGGCATAGAGCGTGGCGGTCGAGACGCCCGCGGCGCGGGCTACCGATTCCATGCCCGCGTCGGCGTAGCCTTCCTTGAGGAAGATCTCGCGCGCCGCCGCCAGGATCTCGGCCTTCTTGTGCTCGGAGCGCTTCAGGCCGGAGCCGATGAGCATGGTGGCCTCAACATCAGACTGTGGTTATCAAACGCTACTATCGTCTAAGTAGATGTAGCAAGCGTCCGCGAGGACTTGCAGCGAACTTTGCGCTATGGGACGCCCCGGCGCCGCCGATCGGGGCGGGCGAAGACGAGGTTGGACGGCGTGATCAAGGACGCGGAAGCGGCGCGCGAACAGGAAATCGCGGCCTGGCTCGGCGCGAAGGCCGACCAGACGATCGAGACCTCGTGCGCTCGGGTGTTCCTGGTGGGCGAGTCCGCCTTCAAGGTGAAGCGGCCGGTCGATTTCGGCTTCCTCGACTATTCGACCCTGGAGCTGCGCCGCTGGTCGCTGCAGCGCGAGCTTTCCTTCAACCGCGCCGCCGCCCCCGACATCTATCGCGCCGTGCGCCAGCTGACCCGGTCGGCCGACGGCGGGATCGAGATCGACGGCCAGGGCGAGGTCGTCGAGTACGCGCTCGAGATGCGCCGCTTCGACGGCGAGGCCGTGCTGGCCTCCCAGCCCTGGGCCATCGACGACGCCCTGGAGGAATCGCTGGGCCGCACCATCGCCCAGTTCCACGCCGGCGCCGCGCTGCGCCCGCAGGGCGGCGGCGTCTCGGCGCTCGGCTACACCATCGCCTCAAACGCCAACCTGCTGCGGGGCCTGGCGCCTCGCCTGGGCGCCCAGGCCGTCGAGCGGCTGGTCGAGGAGACGGACCTGGCCCTCAAGCGCCTGGGCCCGCAGCTCGACGCCCGCGCGGCCGAGGGCTTCGCTCGCCACTGCCACGGCGACCTGCATCTGGGGAACATCCTGATCGAGGACGGCAAGCCGATCCTCTTCGACTGCATCGAGTTCAACGACGCCCTGTCGGACATCGACGTGCAGTACGATCTGGCCTTCCTGCTGATGGACCTGGACTTCCGCCGCCGGCGCGACGCCGCCGGCCGGGTGCTGAACGCCTATCTCGACGAGGCCGCCCGCACCTTCGGCGAGGGGCTGTGGACCGGCCTGGCCGCCCTGCCGCTGATGCTCAGTGTCCGCGCCGCCGTGCGCACCCACGTCTGGGCCTATACCGGCGACGACGAGGCCGCGCGCGCCTATCTGGCCACGGCCATCGAGCACCTGGCGCCCAAGCCGGTCAGCCTGGTGGCCACCGGCGGCCTGTCGGGCTCGGGCAAGTCGACCTTCGCCCGCGTCTGCGCGCCGGGCCTGGGCGCGGCCCCCGGGGCGGTGGTGCTGCGCACCGACGAGATCCGCAAGCGCCTGTGGAACGCGCCGACCCTGCAGCGTCTGCCCAAGGAGGCCTACACCGCCGAGGTCAGCGACAAGGTCTATGACGAGCTGTTCCGCGACGCCGAACTGGTGCTGCGGGCCGGCCGCTCGGTGGTGGTCGACGCCGTCTTCATCAAGCCCGAGCAGCGCGCCCGCGCCGAGGCGCTCGCCAAGAAGCTCGACGTCGCCTTCCAGGGCGTCTGGCTGGAAGCCCCGGCCGAAGTCCTCCGCGCCCGCGTCGCCGCCCGCGTCAACGACGCCTCCGACGCCGACGTCGCCGTGCTGGAAAGCCAGCTGGTGCGTGATACGGGCGACATCGACTGGCGCCGGGTCGATACGGTCAGCGCGTTCGAGGACGAGGCGCGGGCCCTGGCGGAACAGATGGGGTAACCCGCTCCGCGGGACCCCCTCCGGCCCTCCGGGCCACCTCCCCCAGAGGGGGAGGATTTCGCTGAATAGATGCTCCCCCTCTGGGGGAGCTGTCGCGGAGCGACTGAGGGGGCCGCCGCAGGCGGCTATCCCACCGCCGCCTGGGGCGGGGGCGTCCGGTCCAGGGTCGCGACGATGGCCGCGATCAGGTCCATCGGCTTGACCGGTTTACCCAGGTGCTCGTCGAAGCCCAGCTTCAGGAACCGTTCGCGGTCGCCGGTCATGGCCGAAGCTGTCAGGGCGATCACCGGGGTGTCGGCCGGGCCGGCGGCGCCGGAGCGGATTTCCGATAGAGCGGTGACCCCGTCCATCACCGGCATGTTGATGTCCATCAGCACGCAGTCGAAGCGCGAGGCGCGCAGGGCCTCCAGGGCCTGGCGGCCGTCCTCGACCACCGTCAGGTCGACGCCGGCGGCCTCCAGCATCAGCCGCACGACCATCTGGTTCATCGGATTGTCCTCGGCCATCAGCACGCGGGGGACAACCTCGTCGTCCTCGTTGGCCGTTTCGGGGACGGCGGCGGGCAGGGGCGGGGGCGCCGGCTGGGGCGCGCGGATCATGAACAGGAACCGCGCCCCGCGCTGGGCGGGCTCCAGGCTGAGGTCGCCGCCCATCCGCCGGGCCAGGGCCCGGGCGATGGTCAGGCCCAGCCCCATGCCGCCATGGGCGCGCGAGATGGTTTCGTCGGCCTGGGTGAAGCTCTCGAAGATCCTTTCAGCATAGGCCGGGTCGATCCCCGGCCCGGTGTCGGTGATCCGCACGGCCACGGTCTCCAGCCCGTCCGGCGCGTCGCCCTGGCTCGAAATCTCGATCGTCACCCCGCCCAGCCGCGTGAACTTCAGGGCGTTGGACATCAGCCCGCCCAGCACCTGGCGGATCCGCGCCGCGTCGGCGTGCAGGCGCTGCGGCGTCGAGGGATCGATGCGCACGTCCACCGTCAGGCCGCGGGCCATGGCCATGTCGGTCCAGGCGTCGGCCACGGCGTGGACCAGGTCGTGCAGGTCGAAGTCGCAGGGCGTCAGCTCGGTCTCGCCGGCGTCCAGGCGGGCGATGTCGAGCACGTCGGTCAGCAGTTGCATCAGGCTGTCGCCCGACTGCAGCATCAGATCGACATAGTCGCGCTGGCGCTCGTCCAGATCGGTGCCCTTCAGGGCGTGGGCCAGGCCCAGCAGGCCGTTCATCGGCGTGCGCATCTCGTGGCTCATGGTCGCCACGAACACCGACTTGACCTGCGAGGCGGCCAGGGCGCGCTCCTTTTCCTGCCGCAGGCCGCGGGTCAGGGCGTCCATCCGGCGAGCGGCCGCGCGGTTCAGCAGCATGGCGTTGATGGTGGTGGCCACCACCATGACCAGCGCCCACTTGTTGGTCGGATGGCCCACCCCGTGCGGGGCATGCAGGAAGAACGGGAAGATCACCAGGCTGGCCAACGGCGGCGCGGCGGTGATCACCAGCAGGCTCAGCGGCTGGTGGCGGAAGTTCTGGGTGAAGATGATGCCGCCCACGCACACGCCGAGCGCGGCGATCCGCAGGTCGGCGTCCGGGAACAGCCACAGCGAGACCGCCAGCCAGGTCCACACCACGTTGATCGGGATCGAGGCCAGCACGAAGGCCGCGCGCAGCCGGTCGGTGGTCGGCATGTCGGGCTTGAAGCGGCGGGTCACCGTCCAGGCCAGGGTCTCGCAGGCGGTGAGGCAGGCGAACCAGGTCACCGCCATGACCGGCCCCAGGGCCGCGCCGACCACCACGGCGACCACGGCCGCCGAGACGACGCGCACGGTCATCAGGCGGTGGGTGTCCGCCGCTACTTCATCCAGCCGTTCATCTGCGCCTAGCGCGTCGAGCCATCTCAAGGCTTGCGCTCCCGTTTCTTACGCGGGTCAAAAACAGTCCCGCTGAAGCTAGCCGCAAAACGGCGTTCTGGGAGTGAACGGGCGGTGCGGCCGATCAGCGCGGCCGTGTGGTGAAGGTATAACTCTACACTTGCGTGCAGACGGGCGCAAAGTCCGCTCGCCACCTGGGAGAGCGAGGGGCTCTCCCAAGGTTCGCTCAGGGCGCGCCATGCGTTGCGCGGGGCGGCGACGGCCGCTAGCCTCTCCTGAACAACGATAAGCAGGACGCGGGAGAGCGGTTTCGATGCAAGGTTTGATGCAGCATGGCGCTCTGACGCTCGACAAGATCATCGACCACGCCGCCCAGTGGCACGGCGGCCGCGAGGTGGTCACCCGGTCGGTCGAAGGGCCCATCGTCCGCACGACCTACGCCGAGATCCAGAGCCGCGCCAAGCGGGTGTCGAACCTGCTGCTGTCGCTGGGGATCACGCCCGGAGACCGTGTGGGCACCCTGGCCTGGAACACCGCCCGCCATATCGAGACCTGGTACGGGATCATGGGCATCGGCGCGGTGTGCCACACGCTCAACCCGCGTCTCTTCCCCGAGCAGATCGCCTGGATCGCCGACCACGGCGGCGACAAGGTGATCTTCACCGACCTGACCTTCCTGCCGATCATCGCCGGGATCATTCCGCGCCTGCCCAATGTCGAGCACGTGGTGGTGTTCACCGACCGCGACCACATGCCGACCGACTTCCGCCTGGCCGGCGAGGCCCCGCACTTCAAGGGCCTGCTCTGCTACGAGGACCTGGTCGCCGAGCAGTCGGCCGATTGCGTCTGGGGCGGGTTCGACGAGGGCACGGCCGCCGGCCTCTGCTACACCTCGGGCACGACGGGCGACCCCAAGGGGGTGATGTACTCGCACCGCTCGAACTTCCTGCACACCTTCATCACCATGCAGCCCGACGTCATGGGCCTGTCGCAGCGCGACGTGATCCTGCCGGTGGTGCCGATGTTCCACGCCAACGCCTGGGGCGTGGCGTTCTCGGCCCCGGCCACCGGCGCCAAGATCGTCATGCCAGGCGCGCGGATGGACGGGGCGGCGATCCACGAGCTGCTCGAGACCGAGGGCGTCACCTTCTCGGCCGCCGTGCCCACCGTCTGGCAGATGCTGCTGCAGCACCTGGAAAGCACGGGCGGCACGATCTCGACCCTGAAGAAGGTGGTCATCGGCGGCGCGGCCTGTCCCGAGACCATCATCCGCGCCTTCCACGAGAAGTACGGCGTCGAGGTGGTCCACGCCTGGGGCATGACCGAGACCTCGCCGGTCGGCACGCTGTCGACCATGACCGACGCGCTGGAAAAGCTGCCCTACGACCAGCAGATGCCCTATCGCCTCAAGCAGGGCCGCCCGCCGATGGGCGTCGAGCTGAAGCTGACCGACGACGACGGGAACGCCCTGCCGCATGACGGCAAGGCCTTCGGGCATCTCAAGATCCGCGGCCCGATCATCGCCGCCGAATACTTCCGGGGCGCCGGCGGCAAGATCCTCGACGCCGACGGCTTCTTCGACACCGGCGATGTGGCGACCATCGACGAGATGGGCTTCATGCAGATCACCGACCGCGCCAAGGACGTCGTGAAGTCCGGCGGCGAGTGGATCAGCACGATCGAGATCGAGAACATCGCCGTCGGCCATCCCAAGGCGGCCCTGGCCGCCGTGATCGGCGTGCCGCATCCCAAGTGGGACGAGCGGCCGATCCTGCTGGTCAAGCTGAAGGAAGGCGAGACCGCCACCAAGGAGGAGTTCCTCGACTTCCTGCAGGGCAAGATCGCCAAGTGGTGGATGCCCGACGACGTCGTCTTCGTCGACGAGATCCCGCTGGGCGCCACCGGCAAGATCGACAAGAAGGTCATCCGCCAACGGATGAAGGACTACGTCCTGCCGACCATCGCCGCCGCCGCGGCCGGAACCGCCACCCTGGCCGCCGCCGACGGCGCCGGCGCGCCGGTGCTCTATGCGCCCGATCCGGTCGAAACGCCGGAAGACGTGGCGCCAGAAGCCGTTGAGGCCGTCGAGCCCGTCCACGAACCCGAGGTGCTGGCCGCCCAGGCCGAAGCCGAGCCGATCAGCGCCGAGGCCCTGGCCGCTTCGCTGCCCGATCCCGAGGCGACCCCGGTCGCGCACGTCGCCGAGGCGGTCGAGCCCGCCGAGCCGCCCGCGCCGGAAGACGTCTTCCCGCACGAGCCGCTGGTCGAGGCCGAGGCCAAGCCGCTGGAGCCGACGCCCGAGACGGCCTTCGACGCCCCGCCGGTGTTCGTGGCCGAAGAGGCGCCGCTGGCCATGCCGATCCAGCCCTCCAAGGGCCGTAAAGCGAAGACCGCGAAGGCCGCCAAGACCCAGACGGGCGGGAAGGGCGGCTGGGCCGCGCCGATCCTGATCGGGGCGGTGGTCATCGCCCTGGTCCCGGCCGCGCTGATCGTGGTCGGGGCGCTGGGCGCGCGCTTTGGTCTGCTCGACAAGGCGATCGCCTACGACCTGATGACCCGCGATCTGGCGCCGCTGGTCGCCTGGCTGAGCCTCGGCACCGGGGCGCTGGGCGTCGTCGTGGCGATGATTGGCGGCATCCAGCGCCACTGGAAGCGGGCCCTGCTGGCCCTGGCCATCACCATCGCCACCCTCGGCGTGCTGTTCCTGGCCACCGGCGTCGGCGGCCGCGCCGCCCCCGTCGGCGACGTCGCCACCGATTGGAAGGCCCCGCTGGGCTTCTCCGAGGCGGTGCTGGCCGCGCGCGGCGAGGCCGCCGCCCCGGTGCTCGACGATCCCAGCCTGCCGGTCGGCTCCGAACTGTTCGCCGGTCGCCGAGTCGCCGAGGTCAACGCCGAGACCTGTCCCGCCGCCAGGACCCTGGTGCTCGACCGCACGCCGGCCGACGCCTACGAGGCCGCCAAGGCCGCCGTCCAGGCCAAGGGCCTCAAGCTGGTCACCGACGATCCCAACGACGGCCGCATCGAGGCCGCCGGCGCCAGCTTCTGGTACGGCATGAAGGACGACCTCGTCGTCCGCGTCCGCCCCGACAGCGCCGGGGCCCGCGTCGACGTCCGCTCCCTCGCCCGCGACGCCGGCGGCGACCTCGGCCGCAACTGCGGCCGCGTGACCAGCGTGCTGAAGGCGATCAAGGGCTGATCTCTCTCCCTTCCCCCTCGATGGGGGAAGGGCCGGGGATGGGGGTGACGCGGTGGTTCAGCCGCCAACACCGCTGGTCACCCCCCACCCAACCCTCCCCATCAAGGGGGCTTGTGACTATTTGTACAACCAAGAAGGGTAATTCGCCGCATTCTACATGAGAGCGATCGGGAGGCTCTCATGATCACGGACGGCAAGGACATCGGCGACGGCGGCGTCATCTCCGCCCAGGTGTGCGTCATCGGCACGGGCCCGGCGGGGGTCACGGCGGCCTGGCTGCTGCAGAAGGCCGGCTACAAGGTCGTGCTGATCGAGGGCGGCCGCAACGTGCCCTACAAGGAAAGCTGGCCCGAGAAGTCGCTGCTCTACGCCGGCCAGGCCGAGGGGTTGTTCGCCACCAATGAGCGCGAGTTCCTGGTCCTGCCCTATTGGGGCCAGTCGAGCCGGGCCTGGGAGCGCGAGCGGGTGTTCGGCGGCACCTCGTCCCACTGGGGCGGCCAGTCGCGGTCGCTCGATCCAATCAGCTTCGAGGCGCGGCCGGGCTTTCCCGGCTGGCCGATCACCTACGAGGACCTGAAGCCCTACTACGCCCAGGCGGCCGCGCTGTGCGCCCTCTACAGCGACGACTTCACCGCCGAATACTGGGCCGGCGTCCTGCGCGCCGAGGTGCCCGACATCCCCGGCTTCGACACCGAGATGTATCAGTTCATGGGCAAGGCCTATCTGAACTTCGCCACCCGCACCTTCGACGGCGTGACGATCGGCGACAGCGACGCCGAGGTCATCGTCAACGCCAGCCTGCTGGAGATCCGCCACGCCGGCGGCGTGGTGCAGGGCCTGCGCGTGGCCTCGCTGAACACGGGCTCTCCGCCGACCAAGGCCACCGAGTTCACGATCAAGGCCGACGCCTATGTCCTGGCCTGCGGCGCCGTCGAGAACGCCCGCCAGCTGCTGCTGTCGGACGCCGGCAATGCGCACGGCCAGGTCGGCCGCTACTTCCAGTGCCACCCGCTGAGCAACAGCAACGCCATCGGCGTGCGCAACACCTTCCTGAACGAGGCCGAGACGCGGCTGCTGACCGGCGAGGCACTGCGGGGCGCCGGCTCCGGCGCCTGGAGCGACCCGAACGGCGTCACCGTCCAGGGCCGGTTCTCGCCCAGCGCGGAGACCCAGCGCGCGCACGGCATCGGCAGCTGCTGGTTCCGCCCCTACACCGCCTCCTACTATTTCGAGATGCTGCCCAACGACGAGAGCTTCGTCAGCCTGGCCGACACGGTCGATCCGGTGTTCGGCCAGCCGCAGACCAGGATCCGCTGGGAGGTCGGCGACGGCGACCAGGCGACCTACGAGATCTCGACCGGCCTGTTCCAGGAGGCGATCGGCCCTCTGGGCGGCCAGATCTACTATCCGTCGTGGGACGACCTGAAGAGCCAGCTGGTGGTCAACGGCCACCATATCGGCACGACGCGGATGTCGGCCGATCCGGCCCTCGGCGTGGTCGACGCCGACCTCAAGGTCCACGGCCTCGACAATCTCTATGTCGCCGGCTCGTCGGTGTTTCCGCAGGGCGGCATCTCCAACCCGACCTTCAGCATCGTGGCCCTGTCGATCCGCCTGGCCGAGCACCTGGGGCGGGCGGTGGGATAGGAGGGCCGTCCGCTATGGAAAGCGGGCGTTCGCGACGCTAACCTTCGCGCGAGTGGAGCGACGGGGGAACTTGATGGCGAGCGTGTTCGGTCTCTGTGAGCCCTGGGCGGCGGCGCGGCGTTTCTTCGGACCCGCTGCGATGCGGCCGGGCCTCGCCGTCGGCCTAGTCGGCGTGTTCCTGCTCTGGGGCGGGGTCGCGCAGGCCGCCAGCTTCGACTGCAAGAAGGCCGCGAGCCGGATCGAACGCCTGATCTGCGACACCCCGGACCTCGACTCGTTCGACACCCAGCTTGAGGGCGCCTATCGCGGGGCGCTCGATCGCTCGGCCGATCCTGCGGCGCTGAAGGACAAGCAGGTCGCCTGGCTGAAGCAGCGAGAGGCCTGCACCGATGCGGCCTGCCTGTCGGGCCTCTATCAGCGGCGGATCAAGGCGCTGGGGGCGATCTCCGACAAGCCGGCGATCTGCGAACGCGCCGGCTCCACGATCGAGATCAACGAATGCCAGGCCGAATATTCCCGCCGCGCCGACCGTGAACTCGCCCGATACGTCGCGGCGGCCCGCAAGCGCCTGACGCAGGAGGCCCAGGACGAATTTTCTGGGGAGGCGACGAAGGCGGCGCTAGGCGAGTTCGACGCCTCCCAGACGGCCTGGGAGGCCTTCCGTAAGGCGGAATGCTCCGCCGTCTACACCTGGTTCAGCGGGGGCACCATTCGCGGCGCCATGTACGAAAACTGCTGGCAGGTGGTCACGAAGTCGCGGGCCCGGCTGGTCTGGTCGAACTGGCTGCAGTTCATGGACAGCACGCCGCCGCTGATGCCCGAACCGACCGTCTACGCGAACTGACGGGGAGGCGGCGCGTCCCTAAGCCGCTCCCGGCAGAGTCACTGTGAACGTCGAGCCCTCGCCCGGCCGGCTCTGCACGGTGATCTCGCCGCTCATCTGGCGGGCCAGGCGGCGGGAGATGGCCAGGCCCAGGCCCGTGCCGCCGAACTGCTGGGCCGTGCCGGCGACCTGCTCGAAGCGCTCGAAGATGCGGTCCAGCTGGTCGGCGGGGATGCCGACGCCGGTGTCGCCGACCGCCAGGTCCAGGGCGCCGTCGCGCGCGGCCACCCGCAGCGAGACCTCGCCGCCTTGCGTGAACTTCAGGGCGTTGCCCAACAGGTTGACCAGGATCTGGCGCAGGCGGGCGGCGTCGCCGCGCACCGTCGGCAGGTCCGGCCCGATCTCCAGCGTCAGGGCCACGCCCTTGTCCTGGGCCCGTTCGGCGAACAGCTCGACGGCCGAGCGCGCGATCTGATCGATGTCGATCGGCGCGTCGGCGAGGTCGTTCGCCCCGGCTTCCAGGCGAGCCAGGTCCAGCACGTCGTTGACGATGGTCAGCAGCTTCTCGCCCGCGCCCTTGGCCTTGGTCGCCAGCATCCGCTCCTTGTCGGGCAGGTTGGGCGAGGCGGCCAGCAGGCCGTTGAAGCCGATCACGCTGGTCAGCGGCGTGCGCAGCTCGTGGGTCATGTTGGCCAGGAACTCGCTCTTGGCCTCGGTCGCCGCCTGGGCCTGGCGGGTCAGCAGTTCGCTGCGCGCGGCCAGCAGCCGCAGGTCCATCTCGGTGACGACGATCTGAGCCAGGGCCTCCAGCCGGCGCTTTTCCTCGGCCGACAGCGGCGGGCGCGCCTTGCGGTCGATCAGGCACAGCGCCCCCAGGCGATGGCCGCTGGGCAGGCGCAGCGGCGCGCCGGCGTAGAAGCGGATGTTCGGGTCGTCGGTGACGAAGGGATTATCGTGGAAGCGCTCGTCGTGCTCCGGATCGAGCACCTCGGTCACCTCGTCCGACTGGATCGTGTAGTGGCAGAAGGCGTCCTCGCGCGGCGTGCCGCCCGGCTCCAGCCCGACGATCGACTTGATCCACTGCCGGTCGGCGTCGATCAGGGTGATGGCGGCGATCGGCATGTCGAACAGCTCGGCCGCCAGGGCGGTGATGCGGTCGAACGCGGCCTCCGGCGGGGTGTCGACCAGGCCGTATTCGTGCAGCGCCGCCAGCCGGGCGTTCTCGTCGCTGGTGAACATGAACTCTTACGCTGACCGCCTCGGCGCGGGAGGAACGCCGCGGGGTTATTTCGCCTAGGAGGCGAGGGTCTGTCGAGGGGGGGGGCGTCTCCCGCGACCCCTCTCTCTGAGAGAGAGGGAGGGGCCCGCCGCGAAGCGGTGGGAGGGTGAGAGGTTTCACCGCCGGCCAGGGGAAACTCGGAGGGGGCCAAGCAGCCTGGAGACCCGCAACATCGTCGCCGAGCGTGGCTCTCCGAATATCCGGATCTGTGGCCGGGACCGACGCCGAACTGCCGCGCCTTATCCGGTGAGAGTGTAACCTCTCACCCTCCCACGCCTTCGGCGTGGGCCCCTCCCTCTCTCAAAGAGAGAGGGACGCTCAGAGATACTTCATCCACGGCTGCCGGCTGGCGCGCTTCACCGGTCCGAACCAGCGGCAGGCCCACCAGCACGGGATCGCGACCAGCGCCGCCGTCAGCCAGATCGCCCAGACGCCCGGCAGGCTCCAGACCTCGCCCTGGTTCGGACCCAGCGTCGCGACCGCCGCCAGTTGCAGCAGGTGCAGGCCGTAGAGGTGGATCAGGTAGAAGAACAACGGCGCGCTCCCCAGCACCGCCAAGGGGGCGAGCAGCCGGGACGGAATCTTCTCCAGCCCCGCCAATAGCAGCGCCCCGATCCCCAAGGTCAGCAGCAGGAAGTCGGCCGAGGGCGGATACTTGGTGAAGTTCAGCCAGCTCATCGCCGTGCGCACGGCGTCGGGGCCGTGAACCCACGGCGTCTCGCCATAGCCGTTCAGATTGCGCAGCAGCAGAAGCAAGGTGAGGGCGCCGACGCCCGTCAGCAGCAGGCGGTTGCGGCGGTCGCGCCAGGTCGCCACGAACCACGGACCGATGGCGTAGCCCAGCGCCGCGACGCCGATCCACGGCAGCAGCGGGTACGAGGTCCGCGCCCGTGCGCCCCACGGCAGGTCGATGAAGCCGCGATCGTGCAGGATCGCCCACAGCGCATGGCCGGGCTGGCCCGGCGCGATGCTGATCGGGTCCAGCAGATTGTGGCCCAGCACGACTGCCAGCCCCACCGCGGCGATCGCCGCGCGCGGTAGATGCACCAGCGCGGCCAGGGCGATCATCGACAGGCCGATCGCCCAGATCACCTGCAGGTAATAGGTCTTCGGCGTCAGGTCGAAGGTCCAGGCGAAGCTGACGAAGGTCAGCTCCAGGAACACCAGGAAGAGGCCGCGCTTGAACAGGAAGCCGCTGGCCGCCCTCGCCGACGCGCGCGGATCCTCGCCGCCCTGTTTGCGACCGTAAAGCCAGGCGGCAAGGCCGGTCAGGGCCACGAACACCGGCGCGCAAAGGTGGGCGCAAAGGCGGGTGAAGAACAGCGAGGGCTGCGTCGCGTCCACGTCCATCGGGTCGGAAACCTGGGCGTGGATGAAGAAGAACTCCCGCACGTGGTCGACCATCATCAGCAGCATGACCAGGCCCCGCAGGGCGTCGATGGCGACGATCCGATTGGAGGAAAGGACGGGGGAGGGGGCGGTTGACAGCATCGTGTCTGCGGCATAGCTGATATGTAATAACATTACAAATGGAGTTGCATCTTGCCCCTGTCGTGGAGCTGCGTCAGCGCGTGCCTGCTGGCCCTATCGGCTGCCGAGCCCTCGCCATCGACCGAGGCCGTCGAGGCCGAACCCCACGCCGTGGGCGAGATCGTCATCCTGGGCCGGCGCGGCGCGGCCCGCGACGCCACCCTGGGCGCGGGCGAGATCACCCAGGCCACCTCGCCCTCCAGCCGCTCGGTCGAGCGCGACCTGCTCGACGCCGTCGGCGCGGGCCGGCTGGCCGACGCCCTCGAGCTGACCAGCGGCGTCAGCCAGCAGAACAATCGCGGCGGCTTTCTTGACAACTTCGCCATCCGCGGCTTCCTCGGCACGCCCGACGGCGGGGCCGAATATTATGTCGACGGCTTCCTGGCCAATCGGGGCCTGGCGCCGCCCCGCGATCCGGCCACGGCCGAGCGGATCGAGATCCTCAAGGGCCCGGCCGGCGCCCTGTTCGGCGACATCGACCCGGCCGGCCGCGTCAACATCGTCTCCAAGACCCCGCAGTTCACGATGGGCGGCAGCGTGGCGGCCACCGTCGGCTCCTACGGCCTGCGCCGGGCTGAGCTCGACCTGACCGGCCCGCTCAGCGACACCATCGCCGCCCGCCTGGTCGTCGCCGACGAGCGCAGCGACGGCTGGCGCGACCATGTCGACCTGCACCGCCGCGCCATCGCCCCGTCCCTGACCTGGCGGCCCACCGACGCGCTGCGCCTGACCTATGTCGGCGAGTTCACCGTCTTCGACGCGCCCTTCGATCGCGGCGTGCCGGCGGTCAACGGCGACGCCCTGGCCATCCCGCGCTCGCGCTTTTTCGGCGAGCCGGGCGACGGGACGACCCGCTTCCGCAACGAGCGCCACCAGCTCACCGGCGAGTACGAACTGTCGCCCGACTGGCGGCTGACGGCGGGCGCGGGCTATCGCACCGGCGACATGCAGGGCTTCTCCAGCGACCAGTCGCGGCTGGTCGGCCGCGAGCTGTGGCGCCAGCGCCGCCAGCGCGACTACAGCGTCGAGGACCTGTCGGGCCGCGTCGAACTCGACGGCCGCCTCGGCGCCCATCACCTGAACATCGGCGTGAAGGGCTACACCCTCGACTACCACGAGGGCCTGCTGCGCCGGAATCCCAGCGCCGCCGCGCCCTACGCCATCTCGATCGACGCGCCGGTCTATGGCGGGACGGCGCTGTCGCTGCTGCCCTTCACCGACAACCGCGAGACCCGGCGAGTAGCGACCCTCTACGCCCAGGACCTGTGGCAGGTCTCCGACCGCCTGGGGGTCTTCGCCGGCGCGCGGGTCGATCGCTATCGCCAGACCATCTGCAACAACCGCACCGGCGCCGTGGGCCGGGGCGAAGGCTCGCCGGTCGACTACCGCTTCGGCGCCCGCTACCGCCTGACCGACGCCCTGACCGCCCACGCCAGCTACGGCCGCTCATTCCTGCTCAATTCCGGCACGGGCCGCACCGGCGAGGGCTTCGCGCCCGAGAAGGGCAGGGGCTGGGAGCTGGGCCTCGCCGGCGCCTGGCCAGGCGTCGATGTGGCGGTCTCGGTCTTCGACATCGAAAAGCGCAACATCCTGGCCAACGACCCAGTGGACGCCAGCTTCCTGGCTCCGGTCGGCAAGCTGACCAGCCGGGGCGTCGAGCTGGACGGCTCGTTCGAGGTCAGCGCCGCCTGGCGCGTGGTCGTCAACTACAGCTGGACCGACGCGGTCGCCGACGACGTCGCCTTCGCCACCGACGCGGTGCTGAACGTGCCCGAGCATTCGGGCGGCGCCTTCGCCGTCGGCCGGTTCGACAAGTGGTCGCTGACGGTCGGCGCTTCTTACGTCGGCGACCGGGCCGGGGCGCTGGACGGTTCGGGCCTGATCCTGCCGTCCTACTGGAAGGCCAAGGCGGCGGTGGAATACGCCATCACCCCCAGGCTCGACGCCCGCCTGGAGGTCGACAACCTGCTGGACGAGCACTACGCCCAGAGCTCCTACAGCCCCGTCTGGATCTTCCCCGGCGCGCCACGGACGCTGCGGGCGACGGTGCGGGCGCGGCTGTAACGTTAGCCGATCCCTTTTCTTTGCCTTCCTGGGCCTTGTGCCCAGGACCCATCGTTCAGCCGCTCAGACCTCTATCGAACGGTCCAGGTCTGAGCGGTCGCCGGCATGGGCCCTCGCCACAAGGGCGAGGGAGGCGAAGAGGGGGAGGGGCGACGGCGCTACCCCGCCAGCCGATACTCACTCTCCAGCCCCGGCTCGCCATCGCACGCCACCCGCCCCTCGCGCACCAGCTGGATCAGGTGCGCCAGCATCGACAGGGCCGCGGCCGGATGCAGCCTGGGGTCCACGGCCGCGTATAGCACTGGCACCATCGCCCGGATCCGCGCCGGGCCGTTCGCCAGGGTTGCCAGCACCTGCGCTTCCCGCGCCCGGCGGTGATCGACATAGGCCTGCAGGAACGGGGCGACCTCGCGCACCGGCGAGCCGTGGGTCGGCCACAGGGTCTCGAATCCCCGCGCCTGGATCTTGGCCAGGCTGGCGAAATAGTCGCCCATGTCGCCGTCGGGCGGGGTGATCACCGTCGTCGACCAGCCCATGACGTGGTCGCCGCTGAAGAGGGCGTTCTCCTCCTTCAGCGAAAAGCAGACGTGGTTGGAGGTGTGGCCGGGCGTGGTTATCGCCTCCAGCGTCCAGCCGGGGCCCTCGAAGACGTCGCCGTCGGCGATCTCGATGTCGGGCCGGAAGTGGCCGTCGTCCTCGGCGTCGAGCTTCACGCCCGTCTCTTCGGCGACCAGTACGGCCGGCGCCGGCTTGCCCCAGATCCGCGCCCCCGTCCGCTCCGCCAGGGGGCCGGCGAGGGGAGAGTGGTCGGCGTGGTGGTGGGTCACCAGGATGTGGCTGACCGTCTCGCCCGCGATCGCCGCCAGCAGGGCGTCCAGGTGGGCCGGCAGGTCCGGACCCGGGTCGATCACCGCCACGGTTCCCCGGCCGACGATGTAGGTCCCCGTGCCGGTGTAGGTGAACGGCCCGGGATTGTCGGCGATCACCCGCCGGATCAGTGGCGAGACCTGATCACAGCGGCCGTACTCGAACTCGATCTCTCGGACGAAGGGGATCATCGCGACCCATCCTGAGCGGCGCCGGTCTTGCGCTTAACGAACCGTAAACCCTGTGGAGTACGGATCATGGCGGCCGACGCGGCGATTTTTGTCTCAAAACGGCTCCAGCGCGCGTGCTTCGCCGTGCTGTGTCTCATTGCGGCGCAGTTCGTGCTGGCCTCGTGCGAGCCCGAACCCAGCCCCATGGCCGCCCGCGTCACCACGCTGGGCGGCTACTGAGGCCCTGACTAGTGCGGCAGCACGCCGGAGAGGTCGTAGCCGGCCTCATAGCCCTGCCGCACCAAGGTTTCCCGATCGGCCGCGCCCGACAGGGCCTGGCCGATCGACCAGGTGACGATCGAGCGGGTGCCCGAGCGGCAGAAGGCCAGGACCGGCCCGCCGGCGGCCTCGACCGCCTCGCGCACCGCGTCCACCTGCTCCTGGGTCGGCCCGCCGCGCACCGGCACGTGCACATAGGAAAGGCCCGCGGCCTTGGCCGCTTCCTCGATCTCCGCGCCCGTCGGCTGGCTGGGATCCTCGCCGTCCGGACGGTTGTTGACGATCAGGGCGAAGCCCTCGGCCTTGGCCCGGGCCACGTCCTCGACGGTGATCTGGGGGCTGACCGACAGGCTGT
This sequence comes from Caulobacter sp. SRI_008, assembly GCF_057586355.1. Taxonomy (NCBI): domain Bacteria; kingdom Pseudomonadati; phylum Pseudomonadota; class Alphaproteobacteria; order Caulobacterales; family Caulobacteraceae; genus Caulobacter; species Caulobacter sp. SRI_008. Next base: position 147,318 of record NZ_JBYCZS010000001.1, on the reverse strand, counting down.
CGGTGACGCGGCGGAAGTCGGTCATGGGCGCTTGAAGCCTCTGGAAGGAACGTCTCGAACCCTTCAGATGCGCGGCGCGCGCTCCTTGGGCAAGTCCTTCTAGTTCCTTCCTAGTTCCTTCAGGCGCCCGCTCCCTAGTCGATCCGCCGCGCCCGGATGGCCGTCTGGCCGTCGACGTTCAGGAAGAAGCTGCCCATCGAGGCCCGGCGGATCGAGATCTTCGAGCCGGCCTTGGGCGCGCGGCGCACCGGATCGCGGCCGACCTGGTCCCACTTGGCGCCGTCCTCGAGCACGATCGTCCAGCCGCCGGCCCCGTTCTGCCAGGCCTGCTTGGCCACGCCCTCGATGCGGTCGAGGCTGGTCGGCCCCTGGTCGCCCTTGCCGCCGAACAGGTCGAGCTTGGGCAGGTTGAAGCCGAAGGCCTCGCGCTTGACGCTCTCCACCTTCTGCCGATCCAGCACCACGATCTCGCCGGAGGCGTTGGCGGCGGCGAGTTCTGCGGCCGCCTTGTCGTAGCAGGCCAGGCGCGCGGCGGCTTCGGGGATCGCCCGGCAGGCCGTCACCGCGCCCAAAGCTCCAGGTTGAGCGGGCGCGGGCGCGGCGAGCGCGGCGGGCGCCGAGGCGAGGACGAGAAGCGCGAGCGGCAAGCGGATGAGTCGCATGAGGAAGATCCGACGTGGGTTGGGAGCCGCGGGCCGGCGCGGCCGAGCGTGGCGCGGAAGACACGCGGTGGAAATGTGTCCGAAAGGTGGCCGATCCGGTTTCCGCCGAGGAAACATCGCCCCGCGTTTTCGTGTGTCACGACAACATATTTCGATATTACCGCAATTTCAAAGCGGAGAGATTTACCGCCCAAACGTCTCGTTGGGGCCATGTCTCGCAAGCTTGAGCACGCCATGCGGCGCGAAAGCGCGGCGATCTGCCGCTAAGGCGACAATGGTGTGTTCAATTTGCGACAGAAAGGATGCTTCACGTTACATAACGGTAATCGGAATTGACCGCTCCGAGCGGGCGCTCCTAACGTCCCCTCCAACCGGGCTGAGGGCAGCCTGGGATTGCAAGACATGGGCGACGGACCGGCGATATCGCCAGGCCCAGCCCGTTCTCGGAGGGATTCCATTGAAGACTCAGATGACGCGTAAGCGCCTGCTGACGACGACCATCATCAGCGGCCTGGCGATCGCCGCCGCCAGCGCTGGCGTGGCCTCGGCCCAGACCGCGCCGGAAAACGAACCGACCGAAATCGAAGCCGTCGTCGTCACCGGTTCGCGCATCGCCCGCCAGGACTACGTGGCCAACAGCCCGATCTCGACGGTGAGCTCGGAGGCCATCCAGGCCGCCGGTTCGACCACCACCGAAGACGTGCTGAACCGCCTGCCGCAGGTGATGCCCGGCCTCAGCGCCGCCTCGAACAACCCGTCGGACGGCACGGCCACCGTCGACCTGCGTGGCGTGGGGGCGTCGCGTACTCTGGTGCTCGTCAACGGCCACCGCATGAACCCGTCGACGCGTTCGAACACCGTCGACCTCAACAACATCCCGACCGCCCTGATCGACAAGGTCGAGATCGTCACCGGCGGCGCCTCGGCCGTGTACGGTTCGGACGCTCTGTCGGGCGTCGTGAACTTCCAGCTGAAGAAGGACTTCGAAGGCGTCGAAGTCGGCACCCAGTGGAGCGGCACCGAGATCGGTGACGGCAAGACCACCAACAGCTACGTGCTGATCGGCGCCAACACGCCGGACGGCAAGGGCAACGTCACCGCCTACGCCAACTACTACAGCCGCGACAAGATCCTGCCGAGCGCGGACCGTCCGTGGTCGCTGGTCTCCAACGCCGGCGGTTCGGGCACGGGCGTGACCGGCGCGGCCAACAAGGTCGCCGTCAACCCCTACGGCGGCAGCGTCTCCAGCTCGGCGTTCCAGCGCTACGCGTTCAACGCCGACGGCACCCCGCGCATCTTCGTCAACACCCTGGCTGGCGACCGCTACAACTTCTCGCCGGTCAACAACCTGATGTCGCCGGGCGAGCGCTTCAACATCACCACGCTCGGCAACTACGAGATCGCGCCCTGGCTGACCGCCACCGCCGAACTCTTCTACTCGGACAGCCGTAACTCGGCCCAGCTGGCGCCGACCCCGGCCACCGGCATCAAGGTTCCGTACAACAACGCCTTCGTGAACCCGGCCTTCGCCGCGATCCTGGCGACCCGTCCGGATCCGACCGGCGTCGTCTACGTCGACCGCCGCATGGCCGAAGTGGGCGCCCGTATCGAGACCCGCGATTCGGACCTCTACCAGATCAACCTCGGTCTGAAGGCCGACCTGGGTTCGGGCTGGACCGGCGAAGCCTTCTACAGCTTCGGCCGCACCGAATTCCGCGTCGGCGTGCAGAACGACGTCTCGCGTTCGAAGCTCGCGGCGGCCATCGCCTCGGGTACGGGCGCCAGCACCACGAGCTGCTCGAACGCCTCGCTGGCCCTGTTCCCGACCTGCGCCCCGGTCAACCTGTTCGGCGCCGGCAACATCTCGAAGGCCGGTGCGGACTTCATCCGCCTGAACTTCTCGGACCTGACCGTGTTCGAACGCAACGTCGGTTCGGTCTACGCGACCGGCCCGCTGTTCAAGCTGCCGGCCGGCGACCTGTCGGTGGCCGTCGGCGCCGAATGGCGTGAAGACACCCTGGCCTTCACCCCGGATGCCGCCAAGAACTCGGGCGACATCTTCGGCTTCAACGCCGAACGCGCCGTCGGCGGTGGTTCGAGCGTCGGCGAACTCTATGCCGAAGCCATCGTCCCGCTGGTCGCCGACGTCACCGGCGTCGACTATCTGGGCCTGGAACTGGGCGCCCGTTACTCCGACTACTCGTCGGTGGGCAGTGTCTACAGCTACAAGGTCGGCGTCGAGTACAAGCCGATCCACGACGTGAAGCTGCGGGCCATGTTCCAGAAGGCCAGCCGCGCCCCGTCGGTGTTCGAGCTGTACCAGACCAACGACCAGGGCTTCCCGGCCGTTCTCGACCCCTGCAGCACGCGTAACCCGAGCACGGGCGCTCCGATCACCCTGAGCGCCTCGACGGTCACCTTCTGCACCCAGCAGCTCGGCTACAACCCGGTCACCGCCGGCTTCGTCGCGCTGAACGCCCAGACGGAATCGTTCTTCTACGGCAACCCGAGCCTGAACGAAGAAAAGTCGGAAACCGTCACCTTCGGCGTCGTCTGGCAACCGAGCTTCATCTCGGGCCTGAGCGCTACGGTCGACTACTACGACATCAAGATCGACGACTACATCGGCACCATCAAGGGCGGCGTCTCGGGCATCGTCGGCGCCTGCTTCGCCTCTGGCAACCTGACCTCGGCGGCCTGCTTCGACAGCCGTCTGAACCTGCCCTACATCTACCGTGACGAGGCCGGCAACCTGAAGGCCCGCGCTCCGCTCGGCAACGTGTCGGCGCTGCAGACCAAGGGCATCGACATCGCCGTTTCGTACGGCTGGAACGTGCCGTGGGCCGGCGGCGTCTGGGGCGACAAGCTGCAGTTCGACCTGTCGACCACCTACCTCGACAGCTACGAGCTGGATGGTGTCGAGTACAAGGGCACGATCGGCGCCTACAACATCTCGGCGACCCTGCCGGAATGGAAGGCCAGCCTGCGCGTCGGTTACGACATCGGTCCGGTCCGCCTGGCCTACACCGGCACCTACATCGGTGAGATGGACAACCAGGGCAACATCGCGGACTTCGACGACGGCGGCTACACCACCGTCGACGCCTTCTTCTACCACGACGTCTCGGCTCGCTGGAACGTCAACGACCACGTCGAAGTCTTCGGCGGTGTGCGTAACCTCGGCGACAAGAAGCCGCCGGTGTTCGACAACGCTCCGGACGGCAACACCGACCCGAACAACTACGACATCTACGGTCGTTCCTACTTCCTCGGCGCCAAGCTGCGCTTCTAAGCAGCCCGGCGTTCATCCCGGCGACCTTCGGGCCGCCGGGACCGACGGCATCGACGGCGGGTCCCCCGGGACCCGCCGTTTTTGTTTGTCCGCCCCCGTGCAACGGGGGGAGGGGGCGCGAAGTGGTGGAGGGGGGGGGGGACTGGGCTCCGTGCCTGGCCTCTCTCTCCCGTAAAATCCCCGCGAAAGCGGGGATCTAGGTGTTTTATCGTCGAGCGCCACGGGTTTCAGAAAAAGCCTGGGTCCCCGCTTTCGCGGGGATTTTACGGAGTTGGGGCGGCCTTACGCACACCACTCACACGGCGTACTCGTAAAAGAGTCCAGCGAACTCAACACCCTACAACTTTATAATCCCAACTTACCCCCACCTGCTCGAGCCGCCCCATAATCATCCCCATCCCAGCCATGGGGAGGGCTCTTGGTACCGGCCCGAGTTCGCGGCTGTGGATCGCATCGAGCGGGGCCGCTTGTTGCGTCATGGGAAGGGCGGGTTTGCAGGATCGCTCAGAAGGCGTGATTGGGCCGCCAGCCGTTCCGTGACGAGACTTGCGGGTCGACAGGGTCGGGATCGTTTCAAACCGGCCTAACAGGATCAGCCGAGGCGCCGCCGGATTACCGCGGAGCTATTGATCCTGCCCGTCCGAGGGACAACCGGGTCCAGGGTTGAAAAAGCACCCGCGCCCCCGGTCCTTCGAGCCTACGGTGCGGCGGAGCGGTCAGACGAAGCCGAAACGCTAAAACACCTCACGGTCTCCGGGCTCCGCCCGGCCGCTCCGCGCCTCCCCAACAACTTTCGTGAGTTTTCACGGGAGGCCGAGAAGCCGTGCCCTCTCCCCTTGCGGGAGAGGGTGGCCCTGCGGAGCAGGGTCGGGTGAGGGGTCTCTCAGAACTCAAAGCCGCGTGCAGCGGTCAGGCCGGGCGGAGCGTCTCCCATCTGAGAGACCCCTCATCCGACGGCTTCGCCGCCACCTTCTCCGGCAAGGGGAGAAGGAAAAAGGCCGCTCCTTTCGGAGCGGCCTTCGTCAGTCCAGCAAAGCCCGGAAGGGATCAATGCACCGGCGTATCGGCCAGCACGCTGGCGCCCTGCGCCCGCAGGCGGGTCTTGGCCATCTCGTCCAGGATCGCCTGGGAGCGCGGATCGCCCAGGATCCAGGCCGCGGCGGCCACCGTGCGCATCGAGGCCGAGCTGACGCCCAGGGCGCGTTCCAGGGCGTCGAACGGCGACTTGGGACCGCCCACCTTCTTGAGGCGAACCTCGCCCTTCAGGCCGGCCAGGGCCTTGGCCTTCTCGACGGCGTCGTAGAAGCCGCCCAGCTCGTCCACCAGGCCCAGTTCCTTGGCCTGGGCGCCGGTCCAGACGCGGCCCTTGGCGATCTCGCGCACGCGCTCCTGGGGCAGCTTGCGGCCCTCGGCGACGCGGGCGATGAAGCCGTCGTAGATATGGTCCATCCAGGCCGAGAAGCGGGCCTTCTGGTCGGCCGTGAAGCCCTCACTGGTGCCGAAGGCGCCGGCGTAGTCGCCGCCCACCGTCACCTGGCGGGTGTCGACGCCGAAGCGCGACAGGGCCTCGCCCAGGGCGAACTTGCCGCCGAACACCCCGATCGAGCCCGTCAGGGTCGAGGGCTGGGCCACGATCGACGAGGCCTGGCTGCTGATCCAGTAGCCGCCCGAGGCCGCGTAGGTGCCCATGCTGACCACCACGGGCTTTCCGGCCGCCTTGGCGGCCCTGACGGCCGCCAGGATCTGCTCCGAAGCCGTGTCCGAGCCGCCGGGCGAGGAGACGCGGAAGACGATCGCCTTGACGTCCTTGTCGTCGATGGCGTCGTAGATCGCCTTGGAGGCCTCGTCCGAATAGATCGTGCTGTCGCCGCCGAACGGCGAGGACTGGGCGGTCGAGCCGGTGACGATCGGGCCCTCGGCGCCGATCACGGCGATGGCCGGGCCGGTCTTGGCCGCGTCCTTCTTGGAGCGCGAGGCGTAGTCGTCGAACTCGATCAGCTTGCCGCCCTTGCCGGCGCGGGTCAGCATCGCGTCCTGGGCCTCCTTGACCTGGCCGACCTTGTCGATCAGCCCCAGGCCTTGCGCCTGCTGGGCGCTGTAGGGGCCGGCCTGGATCGCCTTGATCAGGCGCGCCGGGTCCAGCTTGCGGTCCTGGGCGGCGGCGGTGAGGGCGCTGGAATAGACCGAGCCCATCCACGACAGGGTGGCTTCCCGGTGCGCCGGCGTGAAGTCGTCGTGCAGGTAGGGATTGACCGCGTTCTTGTATTCATAGCGCTGCTGGAAGTCGGCCTTGACGCCGTATTTGTCGAACAGGCGCTTGTAGAACATCGTCTCGCTGGACAGGCCCACGGCCTGCAGCGAGCTGTCGGGCTGCATCCAGAACTCGCTGGCGGCCGCGCCCAGGCGATAGGTCGAGGTCGACATGCCCGAGGGATAGAGGCCCTGGCTGTGGGCGAAGATCGGCTTCTTGCCGACGCTGCGGAAGTGCTTGAAGGCCTGGGCCAGTTCATCGGCCGAGGCCGGGGCGATGCCGCCCTCGGGCAGGCGCACCAGCACGCCCTTGACCTTGTCGTCGGTCTCGGCGCGGCGCAGCACCTCGATGACGTTCATCACCGACCGGCCGCCGCCGCCGCCGAAGGCCGCGAACGGGTTCTGCGAGTCCTGGTCGGAAAGGCCGCCGCGCAGGTCCAGCTGCACCACCGACTGGGACGGGACGGGAGCGGGGCGGGCGGCGCCGGCCGCCAGGACGATCAGGATAAAGGGGACGCCGACGAGAAAGAGCACCAGTCCGACGAAAACGCCGGCCACGGTCATGAGAAATTGCTTCATCGGGTTCCCGTCGAGAAATCCAGGGGCGAAATCCAGAGCGCGACGGCGACCATCGCGCGCGAGCACAAGCTAGCGACTGTCGCGACGCGGTCAAATGAACAGCGTGCAACCTGCGTCGTCTTGCGACGACTTCATTCAAATGGGGGGGATTTTCTCGGGAGAGAAGATGGTCGGAGTGGCAGGATTTGAACCTGCGACCCCTGCGTCCCGAACGCAGTGCTCTACCAGACTGAGCCACACTCCGACTTTCCCTGCCGGGCTGGCCGCGTGGCCGCGCTCGACTTGGGAGGCGGCTTATAGGAGGCGGTGCGGAGAGTCGCAAGCGCGAAAATGGACCCAAAAAAAGAATTTGGAGGGCGTTGCCACCGTCCGAATCCTGAGCTATCTCCACCGCCTCGCCGCGGCCCCCTGGGTCGGCAGCCGTTCCTGCTGGGGAATGGTGTAATGGTAACACTGCGGTTTTTGGTACCGTCATTCTAGGTTCGAGTCCTAGTTCCCCAGCCACTTCCCCCTTTTTCTTTCCTATCTTGGTAGAAAACGCCTCCTGGCGAAGCGCCAAGCCGTTTGACGTGATCTGTGCGTCTGTCGGTCAGTGCACGGACGCCTCGCGTGCGGGCCGCGCAGAATCTCCGAACATCAATTCCACGCCGATTTATGTGCAGTGCGACGTGATTCTGGCCGGTTTTCGCGTCCGCGAGATGGTTGCCCTGCGTAAACTGCACTTGAACGTGTGCGCATGCGAAGCCGGATATGGTTCCGCAGAACGGTGCTCCTCATTGTTTCCACGAAATAAAGCCTGTTTTTGTGGAGCGTTGGCAGCGCTGCCGCGTATTTGTGTACTTGTAATTCCGTAGGGCGGGTGTATTTCCAAATTTAAAGTCATTGTGGAGTGACGCCGTGGAAGACAAAGCGACCCTGATCGAGCTGACCGCCGAAATCGTGGCCAACTATGTGGCCAACAACACGACTTCGGTCTCTGACCTGCCTGCGTTGATCCGGGCGACGCACGACGCGTTGGCCGGAATTGGCTCGCCGGAAGCCCCGGTGGCCGAAACCGTTACCAAGGCTACTCCGGCCCAGATCCGTAAGAGCATCACGCCGGACGCCCTGATCAGCTTCGAAGACGGCAAGCCGTACAAGACTCTGAAGCGTCACCTGACCACCCACGGCATGACCGTGGCCGAATACAAGTCGAAGTGGGGCCTGCCGGCCGACTACCCGACGACCGCCCCGGCCTACAGCGAAGCCCGCTCGGCCATGGCCAAGGCCCTCGGCCTGGGTCAAGGCGGCCGCAAGGCCAAGGCCCCCGGCAAGGCTCGCGCCCGCAAGGCCTGATCCTTCGGTCTTCTAGAGACCCCGAGAACACGAAAGCCCCGCTGGAGACAGCGGGGCTTTCTTTTTTCTACCTACCCGATCCGCAACCGGACGAAGGCCATGCCGCCCATCGGGTCGTCATAGCCCAGCGCTTGGGGCGCATCGTAGGCGCTGACCAGCCCGCCGATCCCGAACTTGACGCTCTCCGCGATCTGGAAGTCCCGGATGGCCCCCAGCGACACGCGGCGGACCGTATAGGCCTCGCCCGAGTGCGAACCGTGGTGGTCGGCCAGCTCGTCCTGCTCCACCTGCTCGGCGCGGGCGAAGATCGTCCAGCGGCCGTTCGGCTTCACCGAGCCTTCGGCCAGCCAGGCCTGCAGGGCGTCGCCCGGGATCCGGTCCTTGCGCGACCAGGCCAGGGTGGCGCTGATCGAGCCGTCCTTGCCCAGAGGCCGGGCGTAGAGCGCGCTGGCCGAGGCGCGGGCCTCGTCCTTGTCTGGATCCAGCGCCTCGGGGCTGTTGATCTTCGCCCAGCTGGTCTGCAACGCCCAGTTCGGCGTCGGATTGTACGACAGGCGGGCCGAGACGCTGTCCAGCTGGCCGGTCTCGATATCGTAGCGCTTCTGGTCGGGCTCGCGACCGCGGAAGGCGCTGGTCTCGATCTTCCAGTCGTCGTGCGAGAACCCGGCCGTGACGACGCCGAACGTGATGTGCGTCGAGTCGAACCAGTGGTGGCTGATCGGCGCTTCCGGGCTGTCCATCGACGAGGCCCGGTGCATGAAGGCCGGCGGACCATAGGCGGGCGAGCCGGGCAGGCCGGCGTAGAGATAGACGTCCGACTTCTCGCCGACGCTCAGGCTGTAGCTCGCCGACAACTCCATGAAGAGGTCATGCGGATGCTGGCGATCGACCAGCGCATGCTCGCCGTCGGCCGTTTCGCCCACGGCCATCAGCAGCGGATAGCCGCTCTTGCCCATGAACGGGTCGGGACTGACCATGGCCTTGAAGCCCAGCATGCCCGGGCCGACCTGCCGTTGGGCCATGCCCATGAACATGCCGGCCGCGAAGGCCTTGGAGCCGCCGCGCGGCCCGCCCTGGTCGACATAGACGCCGTTCAGCAGGGCGTGGCCCATCAGCATCCACTCGCCGCTGTGCTTCATGATCCCGAAGTTCGGCGTGGCGTCGGGCTGCCAGGCGGTGCCGCCGGCGTCGCGGGTCATAGAATAGGCGCCCAGCGGGCTGACCATCATAGGCGAGGCCATGTCCATGCCCGCGTGGTCGTCGTCCATCGGCTGGCCGGCCTCGGGCATGGCCATGTGGTGGCCCGCATGCGGATCGGCCGGCGGTTCGGCTTCAGCCGGAGCCGCCTCGGCGGGCATGGCGTGGCCGGTATGATCCTGGGCGATGGCGGCGGTGGCGAGCGTCAAGCTCGCGATCGTGCACGCGCCGGCCAGCAGCCGCGCGCGGAAGGAGAGGGCGGTCATGGGACTGCCTTTCTTGGGAACTGTGATCGTAAGACGTTTTGAGAAAAGGCGCGCCTGCGTCGGCGCGCGGTCTTGCGATCAGGCGCGCGGAGGGCGCGGTTCCGGCGCGGCGTTCAGGCCGTCGAGCGACTGGCTGAGGGCGGAGAACTCAACAGGGCCGGCCGTTCGCGAGGCGAGCTCTCCAGCGGCGACGCGCTGGCCGGCCGGCAGGCAGCCGACGCAGCAGCTGGTCGCCATCGCGCCGGGCTTGGACTTGTGGTCCGCGTCCTTGTCGGCGGGGGCGTGCTCGGCGGCGTCCCCGTCCATGGGGGCCATGCCCATGCCGTCCATCGCCATCTCGTGGCAGGCGGGCATGGCCGAGGCCTGGGCCGGCGCGGCGCGCATGATCCCGCCGGCGGCGAAAGCCACCGCGATCAGGGCCAGAAGAAGGAGGCGGAGCCCGCGCATGGTCGGGAAACTAGGGATGGTCGCGACGCGGCGCAACCATCCCGCAATGTCACACGCCGCTCAGCGACAGTCCCGGCGCGTCCGGAGGCGTGTCGCCGCCGCCATTCAGCGGCAATTGCATCCAGACGAGGTCCACCCAGCGGCCGAACTTGTAGCCCATGGCCGGGAACACGCCCTTGTGCTCGAAACCCAGCGAGGCGTGCACGCCGATCGAGGCGGCGTTGCCGCTGTCGCCGATCACCGCGCAGATCTGGCGCAGGCCCAGACCTTCGCAGATCTCGATCAAGGCCCTGAGCAGCGCCTTGCCGACGCCCTTTCCGGCAGCATCGGGGGCGACATAGATGCTGTCCTCGACGGTGTAGCGATAGGCGGCCCGCAGCCGGAACGGACCGGCATAGGCGTAGCCCAGCACCTTTCCGTCCTGCTCGGCGACCAGGTAGGGCAGGCCGCGATCGAGGAAGGCCGCGCGCCGACGGGCCATCTCGGCCTCGTCGGGCGGAACCTCCTCGAAGGTGCCCAGGCCGTTGAGCACGTTCCAGCCGTAGATGGCCGTGATCGCGGAGACGTCGGCGTCGGTGGAGGGGCGGATCGTCAGTTCGGACATTCGGATCAGGCCTTGGTCCAGCCCTTGTCGATCGCCCACACCGCGAAGGCGTAGTCGAGCGCGATCTCCTTGAGGAAGTCGAAGCGGCCCGAGGCGCCGCCGTGGCCGGCCTCCATGTTGATCTTCAGCAGGATCGGATCGCCGCTGGTGGTGTGCTCGCGCAGCTTGGCGGCCCACTTCTCGGGCTCCCAGTAGGTGACGCGCGGGTCCGACAGGCCGCCGGTGGCCAGCACGGCCGGATAGGCCTTGGCGGTGACGTTGTCGTACGGCGAATAGCTGGCGATGTAGTCGTAGGCCTCCTTGTCCTCCAGCGGATTGCCCCATTCGGGCCACTCCGGCGGGGTCAGCGGCAGGGAGGTGTCGCTCATGGTGTTGAGCACGTCGACGAACGGCACCGCCCCGATGATCCCGGCCCACAGGTCGGGCCGCAGGTTGGTGATCGCGCCCATCAGCATGCCGCCGGCCGAGCCGCCATAGGCCACCGTGCGGCCCTTTGCGCCGTAGCCGGCCGCGTGCAGGTGTTCGGCGCTGGCGATGAAGTCGGTGAAGGTGTTCTTCTTCTTGAACTTCTTGCCGTCCAGGAACCAGCCGTAACCCTTTTCCGAACCGCCGCGCACGTGGGCGATGGCCCAGATCCAGCCGCGGTCGACCAGGCTGAAGTTGCGGATCGAGAACGACGGATCCATCGACATGCCGTAGCTGCCGTAGCCGTAGAGCAGCAGCGGCGCCTTGCCGTCCAGCTTGACGTCCTTCTTCATCAGCACGGTCACCGGCACCTCGGCGCCGTCGGGCGCCTTCGCATAGAGGCGCTTGGTCACGTACTTCGAAGGATCGTGGCCCGAGGGGATTTCCTGGGTCTTGCGCAGCGCCTTGTCGCCGGTGCGCATGTCGTAGTCGAACCACTGCCGGGGCGTGGTCGGCGACTGGTAGACGTAGCGCAGGGTCGGGGTGTCGAACTCGTAGCCGCCCTCGACGCTCAGCACATAGGCCTGCTCGTCGACGACGATCGGCTTCTCGGCCTTGGTCGCGCGGTCGGTGATGACGATGCGGGTGTTGGCGTTGACCCGCTCGACCCGAACCAGATGCTCCTTGTAGGCGGCGTGGCCGGTGATGAAGGTCCCGGGCTTGTGGGAGACGAAGTCCTTCCAGTGCGCGCGGCCCGGATTGTCGACCGGGGCCTCGACCAGCTTGAAGTCGATGGCGTCGTCGGCGTTGGTCAGGATGACGAACTTGCCGTCCCAGTGCTCGACCGAATAGCGCAGGCCCGGCGTGCGCGGCTCGACGGCTTTCGGCTTGGCGGCGACGTCGCTCGCCGGGATCAGCAGGGTCTCGGAGGTCTCGTGGTCGCCGGCGCTGATGACGATGAAGGCGTCCGAACCGGTGACGCTGACGCTAACGAAGAAGCCGTCGTCGGGCTCGTCATAAACGAGCACGTCGTCCTTCAGCCCGCCGCGCGCGGGGCGGCGATAGATCTTGTCGGAACGGCCGTTGTCGTCGCGGTGGGTCCAGAACAGCCACTGGCTGTCAGGCGAGAAGGTGAAGTCGCCGGTGCTGCTCTCGACCGGTTCGGCCAGGATCTGCCCCGTGGCCAGGTCCTTGACGTAGATCTTGAAGACTTCCGAGCCTTGCGCGTCTTCGGCATAGGCGAAGAGCTTGTGGTCGGGGCTGTGCTCGGCGGCCGCCACCTGGCTGTAGGCCTTGCCCTTGGCCAGGGCGTCGCTGTCGAGCAGCACTTCCTCGCCGTCGGTCTTACCGCCCTCATTCGTATTTCTGGCTCGGCGTGCATAGATCGGATGCTGGCCGCCGATGGCGAAGCGCGAATAGTAGTCAAACGGGCCGTCGGGGGCGGGGACCGAGGAGTCGTCCTCCTTGATGCGGCCCTTCATCTCCTCGAACATGGCCTTCTGCAGGTCCTCGGTGGGGGCCAGCATCGCCTTGACGTAGGCGTTCTCGGCGGTGAGGTGCTCCTTGACCTCGGCCTTGATCAGGCCCGGGTCGCGCAGGACCTTCTGCCAGTTGTCGTCCTTCATCCAGGCGTAGTCGTCGACCCGCACGCGCCCCAGCTGCTCGATGCGCTTGGGGATCTTCTTGGCGACGGGCGGAACGGGCTTGGCGGTGGCGGACATGGAACTCCCGGGGATCAGGACAGTAGAGGAGGCGGCGGCGACGGCGGCAGCGCTCGTCATCATTTCGCGCCGGTTCATGGACAGATTCCCCCTCGGATGCGTCAGAACGCCAACTTGTTGCGGCGGGCGCCTCTGGTCAAACTCTTACGGCGTCAAAGGTTGAATCGGAGACGAGGCGTTCATGGCGTGGGACCTGTCGGTCGATCTGATCCAGGCGACGGTGCAGCTCGAGCAGCCGCTCGCTGACGGCTCGCGCACGGTCGGCACCGGTTTCCTCATCGAGGACCCGACGCCGGAGGGGCGTCCGCGCACCATCCTGGTCACCGCCGCCCACGTCTTCGACAAGATGCCCTCGGTCTCGGCCAAGATCGGCTATCGCGTGCAGGGGACGGACGGCGTCTGGCGTTATGACCCCCGCACCCTGAAGATCCGCGACGGCGACCATCCGCTGTGGATCAAGCATCCCAGCCGCGACGTCGCGGCCATCGAGGTCGAGGCTCCGCCGGAATTCGCCAAGGCCGCCATTCCGCTGGCCTGGCTGGCCCAGGACGACACCTTCAACAAGTACAGCCTGGGTCCCGGCGACGAGATGATGGCGCTGGGCTTCCCGCGCGGTCTGTCGGCCAACACCGCGGGCTTCCCGATCCTGCGCTCGGGCCGAGTGGCTTCCTACCCGCTGGCGCCGGCCAGCGTGTTCCCGACCTTCCTGATGGACTTCTCGGTGTTCCCCGGCAATTCGGGCGGGCCGGTGTTCATGGCCGAGGGCGCGCGCCGCCGGCCGGGGTCGACCGAAAGCCAGGAAGTGCAGTTCGTGGCCGGCATGCTGACCCAGCAGGTCGAGCTGTCGGGCGAGCGCCTGGAGATCGGCATCGTCACCCACGCCAAATACATCCGCGAGACCGTGGCCCTGCTCGACAAGGCCGCCGGCCCGCCGGTGATCCAGGCCGCGCCGGCCAAGCCTCCGACCCAGGCCGTCGTCCAGGTTCCGCCGGCGGCGCAAGGAACCGCGCAGGGCGTGGTCGCCGTCGAGGCGGTGGCGGTGACCGGCTACAACCGCTGATCCCGCTCCGGTCACGCTAGGAACCTTTGCTCCAAGGCCCCCGTTCGGATGGGGAGTTCAATTCCAGCAGGAGCAGACCATGAGCACCAATCGTGTCGAAGGCGCCGTCGATAAGGGCGTGGGCGCCGTCAAGGAAGCGGTCGGCAAGGCCACCGGCAACGAGCGCCTGGAAGCCGAAGGCGCGGCCCAGAAGCTCAAGGGCGACGTCCAGAACAAGGTCGGCCAGGCCCAGGACAAGATCGGCGACGCGATCAAGCGCTAGGCTTGGTTTAAGCCAAACAGACGAAGGCCCCGGGAGCGATCCCGGGGCCTTTCTCTTAGGCGCCGTAGATGATCGAGATGGTCTCGGCCACGCAGGCCGGGCGCTCCTCTCCCTCGATCTCGATGGTGCATTCGTTCTTCAGCTGCAGGCCGCCGGCCTTCGGCTCGACGCTGACCAGCTTCTGGCGCATCCGCACCCGCTTGCCGACGCGCACCATGCCGGTGAACCGCACCTTGTCGCAGCCGTAGTTGATGCCGCGCGTGACGCCGCTGACGTGCAGTATGCCCGCGCCCAGCATCGGGATCAGCGACAGGGTCAGATAGCCGTGGGCGATCGGCCCGCCGATCTCGCGGGTGGCCCGCTCGACGTCGATGTGGATCCACTGGTGGTCGCCGGTGGCTTCGGCGAACTGGTTGACCCGCTCCTGGCTGATCTCGACCCAGTCGGACACCCCGACCTCCTGGCCGACCAGGCTGGCGATGTCGGCGAAGGCGATCTCTTTCATGCGGCGTTCTCCCAAACGTTTGTTTGGATGAGATCACGGGGCGGCCCGGGTCACAAGCCTTCGAGCGTCGCCCGCGCGTCGTCGGGCAGCAGGCCGACCGCTTCGTCCAGCAGCTTTCGCCAAGTCTCGCCCCGCCCGCGCGCCTCGGCATAGGCGTCGCGCAAGGCGTAGGGATCGTCCTCGGCGAGGGCGCGGATCAGCTGGATCGACTGCAGGCGGTCCTTCAGCCCCTTCTCGGGATTGACCTTGCGATCGCGGCTGACGATCAGCTTGTGGACCGCATAGCGGGCCGGCGAAGGCGCGTTGACGAGCACGCCGCCGCCATGGAGCACGGCGGTCTCGACGGGATCGCGCAGCAGAAAGTCCATGAAAGGCAGCGGAACGGCGTCACTACCCAAGGTCGGCAGGTAGGATGGCTCGTCGCGTGGCGCGCCTCGATTGGTTGTCAGGACATCCAGTCGATAGCGTTCGCCCAGCGAGTAGCTCGTGGTGCGGCTGGCGTCGAAAGCGTAGCTCACCGGCGCGAAGCGAGGGTCCAGTTCTCTCAGGATGTCGAGCAGGGGGCGATCGAGCGTGTCGTCGAGGTTCGACGCGATGCCGAAGTCCTGGGCGATGTCGAGATCCATGGTCGCCAGGCTGGTGACAGGCAGTCGAACGCCGATATGCGCGGCGTAGGTCTGAAAGGCGACCGTGCCGATCAGCAGGGCGCGCAGGCGGAACGCGCCCGCCGCCGCCAGGGCCTGGATGATCTCCGCGCTGGTACGGTCGGGGCGGGGAGCGCCCGAGGCGATGATCGCCGCGACGAGCCTGCGGCGATCGTCCTGGTCGGCGCGATGCTCGCCGTGTCGGGCGATGCGCTCGCGCAGTTCGTCGCTGTCGGGGCCGACATAGACCTGCCGTCGGCTTTGGGCGCCGCCGGTCGGCATCTGGAGGTACCAGTAGATCCTGCCCTTCACGGTCTTGGATACGAACGACGAGCCGGCCGGATATTCTCCGACCCGGCCCAGGCGCAGGCGCTCCATCAGCTCGGCGTAGCTAGTGTGGGCCGAAAGAGGCAGGCGCTCGATCATGGAGCTAAGTTATACGCAATTTGAAAATCTGCGTATAACTTTTCCTCACACGATCCGCCCCTCGCCCTTGCCCCAGTACGCGTCCCGCACCAGCCGCTTGTAGAGCTTGCCGGTCGGATGTCTGGGCAGTTCGCGGACGAAGTCGACCTGGCGCGGGGCCTTCACGTGGCTGAGGTTGTCGCGGGTGAAGGCCAGGAGTTCGGCGACAAGGTCCGGGCCGGCGTCGTCCCAGTCGAGGGGCTGGATCACCGCCACGACCTTCTCGCCCATCTCCTCGTCGGGCGCGCCGACCACGGCGGCGTCGGCTACGCGGGGGTGGGTGATCAGGAGGTTCTCGATCTCCTGCGGATAGATGTTCACCCCGCCGGAGATGATCATGAAGCTCTTGCGGTCGGTCAGGTAGAGATAGCCGTCCTCGTCGGCCCAGCCGACGTCGCCCAGCGTCGTCCAGCCGTGCTTGTTGTAGCTCTCGGCCGTCTTCTCAGGGGCGTTGTGGTAGGTCACGGCCGGGCCGTTGGCGAAATAGACGACGCCCTCGGCGCGGGCGGGCAGGGGATCGCCGGCCTCGTCGCAGATGCGTAGCTCGCCGAGCGCCGCCTGGCCCACTGAACCGCGTCGTTCCAGCCAGTTGCTGCTGTCGATCCAGCAGAAGCCGTTGCCCTCGGTGCCGGCGTAGTACTCGTAGATCACCGAACCCCACCAGCCGATCATCTGTTCCTTGACCGGGATCGGGCAGGGGGCGGCGGCGTGGATCGCCGACTTCATGCTGGAGACGTCGTATTTCGTCCGCACGGCTTCCGGCAGTTTCAGCATCCGCACGAAGTGGGTCGGTACGAACTGGCCGCAGGTGGCGCGGTGCTGCTCGATCAGGGCCAGGGCGGTTTCGGGATCGAACTTCTCCATGACCACGACCGTGCCGCCCAGCTTGTGCACGCTCATGCACCAGCGCAGCGGCGCGGCGTGGTAGAGTGGGGCGGGCGAGAGATAGACGCTGTCGCCGTCCAGCTTGAAGAGGTGCTGGGCCATCATCTGCAGGGCCGTCGGCGCGTCGATCGGCGCGCCGTTCAGGGCCGGCTTGACGCCCTTGGGCCGTCCCGTGGTGCCTGACGAATAGAGCATGTCCGAACCCGAGGTCTCGTCGGCGACCGGTGTCGTCGGCATGGCCGCGCGGGCCGCATCGAAGTCGCCATAGGGGGCGAGCGCGCCGTCTACCCGCAGCAGGGCCACGCCCGGGATCAGCGGCGCGAGGGCCTGAGCCACCGCGTCCAGCGCCGGGCCGGCGATCAGCGCCTTGGCCCCGCAGTCCTTGACGATGTACTCGACCTCGGGCGCGGTCAGCTTGGTCGAGACGCAGGTGAAATAGAGTCCCGCCCGCTGGGCCGCCCAGGCGATCTCCAGGTAGCGCGGATGGTTGTCGAGCAGGATGGCCACGACGTCGCCGACGCCCAGCCCCATCGACCGGAAGAGCTGCGCCCCCTGGTTCGAGCGGTCGTCGAGTTCTCGATAGGTCACCGTCTCGCCCGAGCCGGCCATCACGAAGGCGGGCTTGTCGGGCTGGGTTAGGGCATGGACGCTCGGATGCATGGACCCTCCAGGGCCGTCCCGCCAAGGCGAGCACGGCCGTTTCTCTCCCTGAGACCGTCCGCGTGTTCCCGCGTGATCGGCGTTCATCTGGAGCATGCTTCAAGCGCGAACTGTCGCGCAAGTTGCCGTAGGGGCGCCGTTGGCGGCGACGCCATCCTGGGTGATCGTACCGCAAAAGAACGATGTTCAACGGGAGGCGCGCATGGAACTGATCAGCCAGACGGCGGTGGACGGACGGCCGGGGCCGGCCGCCGCGCCGACCTATCCGACCCTCGAGGGCGTCGACCTCGCCGACATCTTCCGCTTCACCAAGGGCCAGCCCTTCGCCGACTTCGCGCGGATGCGGAAGGAAGCGCCGGTCATGTGGCATGCCGAGCCGTTCGGCGGGCCGGGCTTCTGGGCCGTCACCCGCCACGAGGACGTCATGCGGGTGAACGGCGACCCGGAGACCTTCTCGTCGCAGAAGGGCGGGATCCTGATGTCGATGGGACCGCCCGACAAGCGCCACGCCCTGCTGTTTCGGGCGACCATGGACACCATGATCAATCTCGACGCGCCGCATCACCTGCAGCTGCGCCGCGAGCACATGCCCTATTTCACCGCCGGCTATCTGCGCGGCCTGACCGAGAAGGTGAGGGGCGAGGTCACGCGCCTGCTCGACGAGATGGAGCCGCTGCTGGCCGGCGGCGCCGAGGTCGACATGGTCGAGCGGTTCTCGTCGATCCTGCCGCTGTTCACCCTGTGCGAGATCCTGGGCGTGCCGCCCGAAGACCGGGGCAAGTTCCTGCGCTGGATGCACTATCTGGAGCGCGCCCAGGACCTGGCCGTGCAGCAGGCCATGGCGCCGATCACGCCGACGCTGGAGCTGATGCAGTTCGTGGCCGACTTCAACGAGAACATCGAGGAGATGTTCGACTACGGCCGCACCATGCTGCTCAAGCGCCGGGAGGATCCGCGGGCCGACCTGATGACCGCCATCGCCCGCGCCCAGGTGGACGGCGACTTCCTGGCCGACGAGTATCTCGACGGTTCGTGGCTGCTGATCGTGTTCGCCGGCAACGATACGACGCGCAACACGCTGTCGGGCGCGATGAAGCTGCTGACCGAGTTTCCCGAGCAGAAGCAGCGGCTGATCGACGACCCCTCGCTGCTGCCGGGCGCGGTGGACGAGTTCATCCGCATGGTCAGCCCGGTGATCTACATGCGCCGCACGGCGACGCGCGACGTCGAGGTGGCCGGCCAGCCGATCCGCGAGGGCGAGAAGGTGGTGATGTACTACGGCTCGGCCAACCGCGATCCGGCGGTCTTCGCCGATCCCGACCGCCTGGACGTGACCCGCGCCAACGCCGGCAAGCACGTGGCCTTCGGTTATGGCCCCCACACCTGCCTTGGCAAGCGCGTGGCCCAGATCCAGCTGGAGGAGGCCTATCGCCAGATCCTGGCGCGGTTCCCCGACCTGGAATGGACGGGAAGCATGGAGGTCGCGGCGAACAATTTCGTGCATGCGATCAGCAAGCTGGGGGTGCGGCGGGCCGTTTAGTCCTTCTCCAAAAACCGCCGTCATCCCGGAAAGCCCGCAGGGCTTATCCGGGACCCAGGGGACTGGGCGCGACGACTGGCTTGCCGGCTGCGATGGCCGCTGCACTGCGCCGGCCCCTGGGTCCCGGCTCTCCGCTTCGCTGCGGCCGGGATGACGAGCGGAGGCGAGGGGGAGGGGTTGTGCATATGCGGCAAGCGGTCATACGGTTGTTTAAAATCATCCAGGGAGCCCCGCCCATGTCGCAGCCGACCTTCGAGACCCTGCTCTACGCCGTCGAGGACGGGATCGCGACGATCACCCTGAACCGGCCGGAGAAGCTGAACGCCTTCACCGCCCGGATGATGAAGGAGCTGATCGAGGTCTTCGACCTCACCGACGCCGATGACGCGGTGAAGGTGGTGATCGTAACCGGCGCCGGCCGGGCGTTCTGCGCCGGGGCCGACCTGTCGAGCGGCGGGGCCACCTTCGACCGCACCTCGCCCCAGGCCCTGGAGCGCGAGGAGGGCAAGGTCGGCGACGTCTATCGCGACGGCGGCGGCCGGGTGACGCTGCGGATCTATGACAGCCTCAAGCCGGTGATCGCCGCCGTGAACGGCGCGGCCGTCGGCGTGGGGGCGACCATGCAGCTGGCGATGGACATCCGCCTGGCCAGCGAAGACGCCAAGTTCGGCTTTGTGTTCGCGCGGCGGGGCATCACGCCGGAGGCCTGTTCGTCGTGGTTCCTGCCGCGGCTGGTCGGCCTGCAGACCGCGCTGGAGTGGTGCTACACTGGCCGCGTGTTCCCGGCCTCGGAGGCCAAGGAGCGCGGCTTCGTCCGCTCGCTGCACGCGCCCGAGGACCTGCTGCCGGCGGCCAGGGCGCTGGCCCGCGAGATCGCCGACAATACCGCCCCCGTCTCGGTGGCCCTGACCCGCCAGCTGCTGTGGCGCATGGCCGGGGCCGACCATCCGATGGAGGCCCACAAGGCCGACAGCCGGGCGATCCAGTCGCGCGGCGCCTCGGGCGACGCCAAGGAGGGGGTGACCTCGTTCCTGGAGAAGCGCCCGCCGGCCTATCCCAACCGCGTCTCGACCGACCTGCCCGACATCTGGCCGGAATGGGCGCCGCGACAATTTCGCTGAGGCCCTGGCGGAGCAGGGCCGTACGCCGCACATTCTCCTGGCGGGAGAATCCTTGGCGCTAATTCGAAATAAGGACGTTTCCCGTCTAGTTTCGAATCCGGCGATGGGGGCTTCGCCGCCAGGAAGATCATGACCGACCCGATTTCGCCCTTCGCCAAGCCGATCGCCGTTCCGCCCAAGTCGCGCGCCGCGCTGCTCAAGCGGCTGGCCGACGTGGTCTGCCTGCCGGCCAGCCGGATCAACAATTTCGAGCGCGCCATGTGCGCCGACCTGCTGGTCGAGATGCTGCGCGAGGCGGTGGTCGAGGAGCGCGAAAAGGTCGCCCGGCGCCTGGCGACGCTGAGCGACATGCCGGGCTCGCTGGTGCGCCTGCTGCTGCGCGACGAGGTGATGGTGGCCCGGGCGCTGCTGGAAAACTCGCCCAACCTGTCGGACGCCGACCTGATCGACTGCCTGTACCACGCCAGCCAGGAGCACCGCCGGCTGATCGCCATCCGCCGCGGCGTGGGCGAGGTGGTGGCCGACGCCCTGGTCGACATGGGCGAGATCCCGGTGGTCGAGGCCCTGCTGCGCAACGACCTGGCCCGCTTCAGTCACCAGGGCGTCGAGAACGTCGTGGCCATGACGCGCGACAATCCGGGCCTGATCGCCCTGCTGCTCAAGCGCGCCGAACTGCGACCCAGCCACGCCTATGTGATGTTCTGGTGGGCCGACGCCGAGGCGCGGCGCACGATCCTCCAGCGCTTCGCCGTCTCGCGCGAGATTTTGCAGGACGCCGTCGGCGACGTCTTCGCCGTGGCCTCGGAGGAGGGCTGGCAGGACCCGCTTTCGAGAAAGGCGCTGCAGTTCATCGAGCGCCGGCAACGCAATCGGGCGGCCATCGCCAAGAGCCCGTTCGACAGCCTGGAGGACGCCGTCGCCGCGGCCCAGACCGGCCTGACCCGCGAGACGGCCGAGGAAATCTCGTACCTGGCGGGTCTCAAGCCGATGACCGGCGCCAAGATCTTCACCGATCCGGGCGGCGAGCCGATCGCCATCCTGTGCAAGGCCACAGGCCTGCCGCGCGCGGCGGTGCGGGCCCTGTGGCGCGGTCTGCGCCGGCCCGAGACCGACGCCAATGGCGGTCCGTCGCCGGGGCTGGAGCGGGTGCTGGGCGTGTTCGACGCCATCGCCGTCGACCGGGCCCAGACGGTGCTGCGCTACTGGAACTGGTCGCTCTCCTCGGCCCTGACCCCGGCCCTGCTGAAGGCCATCCGTGACGGCGACACCGACGCCATCGACGAATATTCGGTGCCGCAACGGGCGGCGATGCTGGCCCTGTCGCGGGACTTCGGGCGGTAGGATCCTTCTCCCCTTGCGGAACCTCCCCCTGTGGGGGAGGCGATTGCGCAGCGATCGGAGGGGGGGAGTTGGCGCGGGATCGGCCAGCGGCTCGAAAGCTGAAAACGTCCCCCCACCGGCCTTCGGCCGCCTCCCCCACAGGGGGAGGTTCCTTGGCGTGCGGCTTCGCCCTCACGCGGTGAACCGCTGAGCTGATGGAGAGGGCGCGGGGCGTCCGGGCCTCGCCCGGAGTTGTGATTTGAATACCGTTTCGACGAAGCTCTGACGCCCCGCGCGATCGTTATCCCTCAGGCCGGGGCGCGCGGGCCTTTTCCGCCCTTCACCCCCTTCGGCATATGCCTTCCCCGGAACCGGGCTGTAAGCTTCGCTAGCCATCGCGTGCAGACAGAAGGCGCCGGAGCGGATCCTCGGACGGGCGGGAGCCTATGACAGGCAAACTCCCGATGGATGGATTTACGTCCCCCATCCTCGTTTAAGCCTTCAGGCCCGGCACTCGCCGCTCCTTCAGCCCCGCTCGATCGCATCACCGTCGCACGCTTCGGGCCGGATCCTTGCGCCCTCTCCCTGCGACGGGACGGGGTCCATTATGCAGCGGGTTTCAGCGCGTCTGATCCAGAGCGGTGAGAAAGTTGTAAGGGACTGGATTGGTTGGGGTCTTTGGCGCGATCGTCGGGGATAGACGCTCGCCAATCCCCGTCAGCACCCCCAATCCGTAAAATCCCCGCGAAAGCGGGGACCCAGGCTTTTTCTGCAACCCACGGCGCTCGACGATAAAACACCTGGGTCCCCGCTTTCGCGGGGATTTTACGGGAGGAGGGGATCCGTTTCCCTGCTTCGCGGACCCCTCTCTCCGGCAAGCGGGAAGGTACCCCTCCTTGAGAAAGCGACGCAGTACTAGTCCGATCGGTCAAGTTGGATGAACGTGTTCAGTCAATAGTACGGAAAATGCAAATTTCAACTCACGACCTTGAGTTGTCGTTCGGCTTGTGTCGGCTATCCGTCAGTCAATATTCCATGGATTCAGCTATTGCCCAGTTTTACTGGCAAGCTTATCCATATGTGGACTTCGCGCGTGAGGCGGCGCGCGTCGAATAAAAGAAAACAGAGAGAACGGGAGAGCGCCATGGAAGAAGACATCCCCTTGGTCGAGCTGACCGCGAGCATCGTCGCCGCCTTCGTGGGCGGCAATGCGGTGCCGACGGCCGAGATGCCGGCCCTGATCCGCAGCGTGCACGCGGCCCTGGCGGCGGTCGGCGCGCCGGAGGCGGCCGCGCCCGAGCCGAAGGAGCCGGCGGTGCCGGTGCGGCGCTCGGTGACGCCCGACTACATCGTCTGCCTGGAGGACGGCCGACGCTTCAAGTCGCTGAAGCGGCACCTGCGCACGCAGTACGATCTGAGCCCCGAGGACTACCGTGAGAAGTGGGGTCTGCCGTCGGACTATCCGATGGTTGCGCCCAACTACGCCAAGGCGCGTTCGGAGCTGGCCCGGCAGATGGGTCTGGGTCAGGCCGGGCGAGGGACCCGCGGCGCCCGCAAGGGGTGAGTCTGAGCGTTCATTTACCCTAAATCAATCAATTGGTTGTGGTTAAGCTACGCGAAAAATCCGACGCCCGGTCGCTGCCCCAGCGGCCGGGCGTTGTGCTTGCAGATTGACTCGCCAGCAGAATCTTTGTTGGCGAACGCGATTTTTCGCTTCCGCCGATTCGGTGCTTAAGACATAGTGAATGCGCGGTGAATCACCGTGATTCCAAAGACTTGTTAAGGACTCTGAAGATGTCCGCGCAATTGAGCGCATCCGCCACGGCGGCGCGCGCTCATCAGGAAATGTTCGCATACTGGGCGTCCCTGCGCCGTGGGGCGAACCTGCCTGCGCGTGTCGATCTTCAACCTTCCGGCATCAAGCGCCTGCTTCCGACCGTCAGCCTGACCGACGTGGTGCGCGAGCCGCGCGACTATCGCCTGCGCCTGGCCGGCACCGGCCTCTACGGCGTCTATGGCCGCGAGATCACCGGCCGCAAGCTGGACGAGGTCTACAACACCGCCGCCGCCGACTACTGGCGCAAGGAATTGGACAAGGTCGTCGACGAGCGTCGTCCGGGCGTGGGCGTGCACAGCCTGGCCTGGCGCGGCGCGCCGCACGTCTCGATCCTGTGGCTGCGCCTGCCGCTGGCCAGCAACGGCAAGGACGTCGACATGATCCTGGGCTACGACGCCATCGTCGGCGCCCAGGCCGAAGGCTCGTTCAGCGGCATCCGCGCGGCCTGATCCTCCAGCTTCCCCACCGGACTTTCCCAGACTCCGTTCTTCCCCGCGAAGGCGGGGATCCAAGCCGAGCCCGCGGATGATCCACGGCCGCTCTTCACCCTGAAAGTCCGCTTGGATCCCCGCCTTCGCGGGGATGCTCGGTGGGGGAGGGGGCTCCTCGCGACATCTGGACCCATGCCCCCCCAAGCTTGACCTCAAGTTGCGCCCGCCGCTCTGTCGCGCTAGCAATCGAAACGATTGTTTGAATTGCGGTGGATCACATGCCCAGCTTCAAGACCTCGGACGGCCTGTCGATCGCCTATCAGGTCTGGGGCGAGGACGAGACGCGGCCGCCGGTGGTGCTGCACCACGGCTTTTCGGCCAGCGGCCTGATCAACTGGAAGGGACCGGGCGTCGTCGACGCGCTGGTCGCGGCGGGGCGCAGGGTGGTGGCGATCGACGCGCGCGGCCATGGCGCGTCGGACAAACCGCATGACCCCGTCTTCTACGGCGAGGCGCGGATGGCCCGCGACGTCTCCGAGCTGATCGACCACCTGGGCGCGGCGGCCATCGACCTGGCCGGCTATTCGATGGGGGCGATCGTGTCCCTGATTTGCGCCAGCCAGGAGCCGCGCGTGCGCCGGCTGGTCACCGGCGGGGTGGGTGAGGGCGTGGTCGCCACCGGCGGGGTCGACACCCGCCACGTGCCCAGCGACGCCATCGTCGAGGCGCTGTTGACCGAGGATCCCTCGACCATCCGCCATCCGGCCGCCGTGCCCTTCCGGCTGTTCGCCGACGCCATCGGGGCTGATCGGAAAGCCTTGGCGGCCCAGGCCAGCGTCGTCCACGCCAAGCCGATCGCCCTGGATCGCATCACCGCCCCGACCCTGGTGGTCGCCGGCGACGACGACCCGCTGGCCGTGCGGCCCGAGCGGCTGGCTGACGCCATTCCCGGCGCGCGGTCGCTGCTGGTCGGCGGCGATCATCGCACGGCGGTGGCCAATCCGGCCTTCGCGCGGGCGATCGTGGAGTTCTTCGCGGAGTGAGGGTGTAGGGGGAGCGCTATTTTCGCTCTGGCCAGCGGCAAATGGCGATCAGGACCATGCCGCCGATGAGGAAAATCCCTCCCAGGGTCAGCCAAACGCCAAGATCGACCCCGGCCTCCATCGCCCACTGCTCCGATGTCTGACCCCGATCGCCGACGGCGAAGATCAGCATGCCAAGGCCCGTGCCGAAGAATATGCTCCCGATCCAGAAGCCTAGTTTCGGCGTCAGGTCCTCCATCGGCCCGGTTCCTTCCAGCCCGAAGGGCCTCAGCCTTCCAGGAACTGCTCGACTTCGCGCTTGCCCGGCATGGACGGGGCGGCGCCCGGCTTCTGCACCGACAGGGCGGCGGCGGCGTTGGCCTGTTCGACGGCCTCGCGCAGGTCGAGATTGGCCGAGAGGCCCGCGGCCAGGGCGCCGCAGAAGCAGTCGCCGGCCCCGACGGTGTCGACGGCCTTGACCTTGCGGCCCTCGACCAAGAAGGCCTCGTCGCGACGCACGGCGGCGACGCCGGCCGAGCCCAGGGTGACGATGATCGTCTGGTCCGGGCGGCTCATCAGCTTGCGGGCGGCCTTGGAGACCTCTTCCAGCTTGGCCGGTTCATGGTCGAGGCGGGCATAGGTGGCCAGCTCGGTCTGGTTCAGGATGAGGATGTCGGTCAGCGGGAACAGGGCCGCGCCCTGGGGCAGGGCGGGGGCGGCGTTCAGCACCCGCAGGCCGCCCTTGGCCGCGCCGGCCTTGAACAGGGCCTCGATGGCGGCGGCCGGGGTCTCCAGCTGGGCCAGGAGCACGCGCTGGCCCTCCAGCGGGGTGGCGGCCACCTGCTGGGGCGTGATCATCATGTTGGCGCCGCCGGTGACGACGATCATGTTCTCGCCGCTGTTGGACACCCAGACGTGGGCCTGGCCGGTGGGGGCGCCCGACAGCTCGACGACGTCGGCCACCTGCACGCCGTAGCCGGCCAGCTTGGCCTTCAGGCTGGAGCCGCTGTCGTCCTTGCCGACCGCGCCCATCAGGCGGGTGGGCGCGCCCATGCGGGCGGCGGCGACGGCCTGGTTGGCGCCCTTGCCGCCGAGGAACAGCTCCAGCGACAGGCCGGCCACCGTCTCGCCCGGCCGCGGCAGGTCGTCGACCCGCGCCACGGCGTCCAGATTGATCGAGCCCAGTACGAAAACGCCCATCGGTCTTGGTCTTCTGTTCTTGTCTTTGAAGAGTATAGCGTCAGCCGCCGCCGGCGCCGCGCTGGAAGCTTTCCACCAGGCTGCCGCAGACGAGTCGCCAGCCATCCACTAGCACGAAGAAGATCAGCTTGAACGGCAGGCTGACCGTGGCGGGCGGCAGCATCATCATGCCCATGCTCATCAGCACGCTGGCGACCACCAGGTCGATGACCAGGAACGGGATGAACAGCAGGAAGCCGATCTCGAAGGCGCGCTTCAGTTCCGAGATCATGAAGGCCGGGGTGACCACCTTCAGCGGGGTGTCCTGGGCGACCTTGGGCTTCTCGATCTTGGAGAGCCGGATGAACAGGGCCAGATCGTCCTCGTCGACCTGGCGCAGCATGAAGGTCTTCACCGGACCGCCGGCGGCCTCGAAGGCCTGCGGCAGCTCCATCTGCTTGTCGAGCAGGGGTTTGACGCCGGCGTCGTAGGACTGCTCGAAGGTCGGGCCCATGACGATGGCGGTCAGGAACAGGGCCAGGCTGATGATCACCGGGTTGGGCGGGCTCTGCTGCACGCCGATCGCCGTGCGCAGCAGGCCCAGCACCACGACGATGCGGACGAACGAGGTCGTCATGATGACGATCGACGGGGCCAGCGACAGCACGGTCAGCAGGCCGACCAGCTGGACGACGCGCTCGGTGAGGCCAGCGCCGGTGCCCAGGTTCACGTTGACCGCCGACTGGGCCATGGCCAAGGACGGGCCGAGCGTGGTGGCGAGGGCGGCCAGCACGGCGATGGCCGCGGCGCGGCGCAGGTCCTGCGGGGGGGCGCCGGTGAGGGACTTGAGCAGGCTCATCAGGCCACGGGCTCCGGCTGGGCGGGGGTCTCGGCGGAAGGCGTAGAAGAAAGGGCGGGAGAGGGCGCGGGGGCGCCGGCGGGCGTCCAGTCCAGCAGGCGGCCGTCGCCCAGCAGCACCAGGCGCTCCTCGCCGTCCATGCGGCACAGCACCAGGCGCCGGGCGGGATCGAGCACCAGGGTCTCGACCACCTGCAGGCGGCGCTCGCGGCGCTTGGAAACCAGGCGGTTCAGGGTGTCGGGGCCGAATCGGCGCAGGGCCACGGCGGCCAGGCCGATGAGGCCCAGCGTGACGGCCAGCGCGGCGACGGCGCGGATGAGCAGAAAGACGTCCATGGCGCGCGGACAGGATTCCAAGAAGAGAAAGGGCGCGGCGAGGCGCCGCATCCCTGGTGTGCCCTACGGGTATTAATGCCGAATTAACCCTGTTTCTTCACCATGATCCGCATGGGTCCCGACGACATTCCCCTCTTCGCGATGCTCAAGAGCCGGCTCGGCTATCTGAACGAGCGGCAGAAGGTCGTCGCCCAGAACGTGGCCAACGCCGACACCCCCGGCTACCAGCCGCGGGACCTGAAGGCCTACACCTTCCAGGCCTCGCTCGACGCCCAGGCGACAGGCTCGTCCTATCGCGGCGGCGGCGCGGCGCCGGTCGGCCCGGTGAAGATGCTGGCGACCAGCAGCGGCCACATGGCGCCGGCCACCACGGCCACCCCGTGGCGCTCGCCGACGGGCGCCGACAGCGAGACCACCCTCGACGGCAACTCCGTGAGCCTCGAGGACCAGATGCTCAAGATGACCGATGCGCGCATGAACTACGACGCGGCGGTTTCCTTCTATCAGCGCTCGCTGGCGATGCTCCGCACCGCCTCGCGCAAGCCCAACGGTTGAGGACGCGCTAGATGGCTGAAATTCGATCGCAATCGACGGCGGCGATGGCCGTGGCGGCCAGCGCGCTGAAGGCCCAGCAGGGCCGCATGCGCATCATCGCCGAGAACATCGCCAACGCCAATTCGACGGCCCGCACGGCCGGCGGCGACCCCTACCGCCGCCAGGTGCCGGTGTTCCGCCCAACCAAGGTCGAGGGCGCCGAGGGCGTCAACATGATCCGCGTCGATGGCGACGAGAGCGCCTTCAAGACCGAGTACGACCCCGGCAACCCGGCCGCCGACGCCAAGGGCTACGTCAAGCTGCCCAACGTCGACACCCTGGTCGAGGCGCTGGACATGAAGGAGGCGCAGCGCGCCTACGAGGCCAACCTCAACGTGATCGAGACCGCGCGCAGCATGCAGTCGCGCACGCTCGACATCCTGAAGAAGTAGGGGGCTAGGCGATGATCACCGCGCTCGCCGCTTCCAAGGCCTACGCCGCCACCGGCTCGACGCCGCTGTCGCTGGGCAAGAGCTCCAGCGAACCCAAGAAGATGGACTTCGGCGACATGCTGAAGTCGGCCATGACCGACACGGTCCAGTCGTCGCGCCAGGCCGAGCACAAGATCGCCCAGCAGGCCGCCGGCAAGGCCGAGATGATCGACGTCGTCACCGCCATCTCATCGGCCGAAGCCAGCCTGGAGACCGTGATCTCGATCCGCGACCAGGTGATCTCGGCCTATCAAGAGATCATGCGGATGTCGATTTAAGGCCCCTTCTCCCCTTGCGGGAGAAGGTGTCGGCGCAAGCCGACGGATGAGGGGTTTCTCAGACGCAAAACGCCGCGACTGGCCGATCGGCCGTCGCGGCGTTTTTGTTCGTGCGACCCCTCACCCGACCCCCGCCTTCGCGGGTGCCACCCTCTCCCGCAAGGGGAGAGGGATCAGGCGAGAGGGATCTATAGCGGCGGCAGCAGCGCCGCCACGTCGATCCCGCGCAGGGCGGCGACGACGCCGGCCCAGACGGCGAGGTTGGCCAGCAGCATCAGGGCGACGGCGACGCGCAGGCGGCGCTGGACAGTCTTGCGGCGCTTGCGGGCCTTGAAACCGCGCATGGATAGGGCCGTGGCCATTGTTCTGCTCCTGATCAGCCCCCCGTTAACCCGTATTAACGCGTCTGATTTGGCTTGGTGCAAGCGGGACGGCTTGTCGCAGCGGCCGCTAGCGCGGAAGGTGAGGGGGCATGAGCTCCGCTCCAGTCCCCGCCATCGTTCTCGAGAAAGTCGGCAAGACGCACGGCGACGCCGTGGCGCTGGAGGCCGTGGACCTGTCGATCGCCAGGGGGCAGTTCGTGGCCCTGGTCGGCGGATCGGGGGCGGGCAAGACCACCCTGCTCAAGACCATCAACGCCCTGGCGACGCCGACGACGGGCGTGGTGCGGGTGGACGGCCAGGCGGTCGGCGCGCTGGACGGATCGGCCCTGCGGCGGCGGATCGGCTACGTCTTCCAGGAGATCGGCCTCTTCCCGCACATGAGCGTCGCCGAGAACATCGGCGTGGTTCCGGATCTGCTGGGCTGGCCGAAGGCCGAGATCGCCGCGCGGGTGGACGCGCTGCTCGACCTGGTGGACCTGCCGCGCGCGCTCGCCGGACGTAGGCCCTCAGCGCTTTCGGGCGGACAGAGGCAAAGGGTGGGCGTGGCCCGGGCGCTGGCCGGGCGGCCGTCGATCCTGCTGATGGACGAGCCGTTCGGGGCGCTGGATCCGATCACCCGCACCGCCCTGGGCGACGACGTGCGGCGGCTGCATGAGACCCTGGGGCTGACCACGGTGATGGTCACCCACGACGTGGCCGAGGCCCTGCTGCTGGCCGACCGTGTGGTGGTGCTGGAGCACGGGCGGATCATCGCCGACGCCGCGCCGCGCGACCTGATGGCCGGCCACGCCGATCCGCGCGTCGAGGCCCTGATGGCCGCCCCGCGCCGCCAGGCCGAGCGGGTGAGGGCGCTGCTGGATGGCTGAGCTGCTCGCGCTTTTGCCCCAGCGCCTGGCTTGGCACGCGGCGCTGTCGGCGGCCGCCCTTTTGCTGGGCCTCGCCGTCGCCCTGCCGCTGGGTTTCGCCGCGGCCAAGCGGCCGGGGCTGCGCTGGATCACGCTGGGCGCGGCGAGCCTGGTGCAGACCGTGCCGAGCCTGGCCCTGCTGGCGCTGTTCTATCCGCTGTTGCTGCTGGCCTCGAACCTGGCCAAGGCGACGTTTGGCTTCGGCTTTCCGGCCCTCGGCTTCCTGCCGGCGTGGCTGGCCCTGGCGCTCTACGCCATGCTGCCGATCCTGCGGAACACGGCGGCGGGCCTGTCGGGCGTCGATCCGGCGGTGACGGAAGCGGCCAGGGGCGTGGGCATGACGCCGCGCCAGAGCCTGCTGCGGGTCGAGCTGCCGCTGGCCGCGCCGGTGATCCTGGCGGGCGTGCGGACGGCGGCGGTTTGGACCATCGGCGGGGCGACCCTGGCCACGCCCGTCGGCCAGACCTCGCTGGGCGACTACATCTTCTCGGGGCTGCAGACCGAGGCCTGGGACATGGTGCTGGTCGGCTGCGCGGCCTCGGCGGCGCTGGCCCTGGTGGTCGACCAGCTGCTGGGCCTGGTCGGGCGCGGGATCGAGCAGCGCCGGCCCATGCTGTGGGGCGGGGCGCTGGCGGCGCTCGGTCTGGGTCTCGTCGCGGCGCTGGCGCCGATCGCCGCGCCGACCCTGACGCCGCGCCCGCAGGCCTATGTGGTCGGGGCCAAGAACTTCTCCGAGCAATATGTGCTGGCCGAGCTGATCGCGAGCCGGCTGGAAGGGCAGGGCGCGCGGGTCGAGCGGCGGATCAATCTGGGCTCGGCCGTGGCCTATCGCGCCCTGGCCGCCGGCGAGATCGACGCCTATGTCGACTATACCGGCACCCTGTGGGCCAACGTCCTGCATCGCACCGACAATCCCGGCCGCCAGGCGGTGCTGGACGCCCTGCGCACCGAGCTGAAGCGCCGCGACGGCGTCGTGCTGGCCGCGCCTTTGGGCTTCGAGAACGCCTACGCCTTCGCCATGAAGCGCCAGCAGGCCGAAAAGCTCGGCGTGAAGAGCCTGGTCGACCTGGCCGCCAAAGCGCCGGATCTGGTCATGGGCGGCGACCTGGAGTTCTTCTCGCGGCCGGAATGGAAGGCGGTCGAAAAGGCCTATGGCCTGAGGTTCAAGGCGCGGCGGCAGTTCCAGCCGACCTTCATGTACCGCGCCCTGGCCTCGGGCGAGGCTGACGTGATCTCGGCCTTCTCCAGCGACGGGCGCATCGCCGCCGACGACCTGGTAGTGCTGGAAGATCCGAAGGGCGCGTTGCCACCCTATGACGCGGTGCTTCTGGTGTCGCCCAAGCGGGCGGATGATCCGCGCTTGAAGGCGCTGGCGGCGCAACTGTCGGGCAGCCTGTCGGTGCAGGCCATGCGGCAGGCCAATTACGCCGTCGATCGCGACAGCGACAAGCGCTCGCCGGCCGATGTCGCGCGCGAATTGAGCGACGACATTCCCTGAACACCGTCCGCCCAAGCTTCGTTTGCGACGCTTTTGTGAATGGGGCAGGTTGCACGCCATGAGCAAGCTTACCCACACGGCGGCGCTTTCGGCGCTGGCCGGCGTCGCCCTATTCGCTTCCGTGCCCGCTCAGGCGGCAGACCAGGTGAAGCCCAATCCCAAGCTGGTGGTGGTGATCTCCATCGACCAGTTCAGCGCCAATCTGTTCGAGCAGTGGCGCGGCCAGTGGAAGGGCGGCCTGGGCAAGCTGGGCCGCGAGGGCGTGGTCTATCCCAACGGCTATCAGTCGCACGGCATGACCGAGACCTGCCCGGGCCACTCCAGCCTGCTCACCGGCGCCTATCCCAACCGCACCGGCATCGTCGGCAACAACTGGTACGACCCCGAGACCGGCAAGAAGTCGTACTGCCTGCTCGACACCTCGGTGACCCTGGCCGCGCCGTCCGACCAGGACCCGGTCAGCGACAAGAACCTGATGGTCGGCACCTATGGCGACTGGCTGAAGGCGGTGTCGCCCAGGAGCCGCGTCTACGGCGTCTCGGGCAAGGATCGCGGCGCGATCACCATGGCCGGCCACAAGGCCGACGGCGCGTTCTGGTACCAGGCCGGCTACGGCTTCAACACCTTCGTGCGTCCCGGCGAGGACGCGGCGACCAAGCTTGCGCCCGTGGCCGCGCTAAACGCGCGCCTGGCCGCCGAGCAGAAGAAGAAGCCCTTCGTCTGGACCTACGAGAACAAGGCTTGCGCCGCGCTCGAAAAGACCTGGACCACGGGCGACCGCACCTGGGACGCCAAGCTGCCCCGCCCGCTGCCGACCAACGAGGCCGAGACCCTGCGCGACCTGGCCGCCAGCCCCTATACCGACGCCGTGACCCTGGAGGCCGCCGCCGCCCTGCGCGACGAGTTCGGCCTGGGCGACGGCCCGCAGGTCGATGTGCTGACCGTCAGCCTGTCGGCCACCGACTTCATCGGCCACCGCTACGGCACGCGCGGTCCGGAGATGTGCGATCACCTCAGCCGCCTGGACGCGCGCCTGGACACGTTCCTGAAGCGCATCGAGAAGGCCAAGGGCGAGGTGCTGGTGGTGCTGAGCGCCGATCACGGCGGTTCGGACTTCCCCGAGCGCCTGCACGACGAGGGCTATGACGTCAGCCGCATCGCCACCTCGGCCTGGCTGAAGGGCCTGAACGCCCAGCTGCGCACCGATCTGGCGCTGGACTACGATCCGGTGATCGCGCCGGGCGGCATCGACACCCTGGTGATCGTCGGCGCCGACAAGAAGGTGCTGCCGGCCACGGAGCGCGCCCGCGTCGCCTCGGCGGCCCTGGCCCTGGTGCGCGGCCGCCCCGAGGTGGCCGAGGCCTATGAGATCAACGACCTGCTGACCACCCCGCCGGTCGCCAAGGGCACGCCGCCCGACACGATCAGCGTCAAGGAGCGCCTGCGCCGTAGCGCCTGGCCGGGCCGCTCGGGCGACATCCTGGTGGCCTTCAAGCCGAACCTGGTGCCGGCCACGGCGGCGGCGACCTATGTCGCCACCCACGGCACGCCCTGGGACTACGACCGTCGCGTGCCGATCCTGTTCTGGTGGAAGAGCGCGCAGGCCCGCGAACGCATCCTGCCGATCGAGACGGTCGACATCGCCCCGACCATCGCGGCGGTGACCGGCGTGCCGGTTCCGACGCCCATCGACGGCCGCTGCCGGCCGCTGGGCGCGGGTCACGATTGCTGATCTAGGGTTTAAGGGGAGCGCCGGCGGCGTTCCCCCTTTTCCGTAAAACCCCCGCGAAAGCGGGGGCCCAGGCTTTTTCTGAAACGCGCAGCGCTCGACGATAAAACACCTGGGTCCCCGCTTTCGCGGGGATTTTACGGTGTTTGGAATGTCGGAAAGCGCTGTCGTCCTAACGCGCGAGCACGAATCCCAGCACGTCGGCGCCGATGAAGGCGATGATGGCCCAGCCTATGGCCAGGCCGGCGAACGGGTGGCGCTGCCACCAGTGCAGCTTGATTTCCGATTGCATGACAGTTCCCCAACTGATGGATGCATTCTGTACGCGATCGGATAGTTTCGCCAGCAACTATCGGGCGGCGCCGCTAGGTAAACCCGTGTGGCGGGATGTCGCAGGTCCGCGGGCAACCTTGCAGCGACCAAGCGCCGCGCCCGGCTTACGACCGGAAAGGGCGTCGTGTTAACAGTCCCTAACTCCCTGTTAACCATGTCGACCCCATGGTGCGGGCCGTACCAAAACCGTCCAGAGCGCCCGCAGAAAGCCCGTTCATGACCGGAGCCGAAGTCCTCGACGTGGGTCGCGACGCGATCTGGCTGACTTTGCAGCTTTGCGCGCCGGTGCTGATCGTCGGCCTGGTGGTCGGGGTGGCCATCGGCCTTTTCCAGGCCCTGACCCAGATCCAGGAACAGACCCTGGTCTACGCGCCCAAGATCGTCGCCATCTTCATCGCGCTGCTGCTGTGCCTGCCGCTGATGGGAGCCCTGATGTCGGGCTTCATGCGCCAGATCGCCGCCCGCATCGCGGCGATGTAGGGAAGGGCGGGGCGTGGACAGCTTCGCGACGACCGCTCAGGTCTATGTCGCCGGTCTGGTCTTCGCCCGGATCGGGGCCATGCTGATGCTGATGCCGGGCATCGGCGAGACGGCCGTGTCGCCGCGCATCCGCCTGGCCCTGGCCCTGCTGATCGCCCTGGTCATCACCCCGACGGTCGCCAAGGGCGTCGGTCCGCTGCCGACCACGGTGGGCGGTCTCGCCGGCCAGCTGATCCACGAGATCCTGATCGGCCTGATGATCGGCGCGGTGCTGAAGATGTTCATGAGCGCCATGACCACGGCGGGCGAGATCATCTCGATGCAGACCACGCTGTCGTTCGCCCAGACCACCAACCCTATGGGCGTGCAGTCGAGCACGGCGGTGGCCACCTTCCTGTCGATGCTGAGCCTGACCCTGATCATGGCCACCGACCTGCATCACCTGTTCATCGCCGCGATGGCGCGGTCCTACGACCTCTTCCCGTTCACCAAGAGCGTGCCGGTCAACGACGCCGCCGCCCTGGCGGTGCGCACCGTGGCCCAGAGCTTCACCCTGGGCGTGCAGCTGGCCGCCCCGGTGATCGTGTTCTCGATCGTCTTCAACCTGGCGACGGGTCTGGTCGGGCGGGTCATGCCGCAGTTCCAGATCTTCTTCGTCACTTCGCCGCTCAGCGTGATCCTGGGTCTTTCGTTGCTCGCCCTTTCGTTGGGCGGCATCGCCATGGTGTGGAGCGATCGCTACCGCGATCTGCTCAACGTCTTCAGTTAGGAGGGCGCCGTGGCCGACGACACAGACGACGCCTCGAAAACAGAAGAACCGACACAGAAGAAACTTTCGGACGCCCGGAAGAAAGGCGACGTTCCCAAAAGTCCCGACTTCTCGCAGCTGGCCTCGCTGGCCGGCGCGTTCGGCGTCGTGGTCATCGCCGGCGGCTGGCTGGCGCGCGACCTGGTTTCGGCCCTGGTGCCGTTCATCGCCCACGCCGGCCAGATGGACGTCGAGGGCGGCGCCAATCTGATCGCCAAGAAGGTGGTGATGGCGGCGCTGCCGCCGCTGATCCTGGTGATGCTGGTCTCGGGCTTCATGGGGGCTGCGGCCAACATCGCCCAGTCGGGCTTCCTGTTCTCGGCCGAGAAGATGAAGCCGGACTTCGCCAAGCTGAACCCGCTGAAGGGCCTGGGCCGGATCTTCGGGCCGGACGGCCTGATGCAGTTCGCCAAGTCGGCCGTGAAGTTCATCGTCACCGGGATCATCGCCTGGTTCGTGCTCAAGCCCGACGCCAAGGAGGTGATCGGCCTGGTCGGCATGGATCCGGCGGCCATGCTCCCGCTGGCCATCGACCTCTGCAAGAAGCTGTTCTGGTCGGTGCTGATCTTCCTGCTGGTCACCGCCGGCTTCGACTGGTTCTGGCAGCGGATGCGCTTCAACAAGCGCATGCGCATGACCCTTCACGAGGTGAAGGAAGAGCACAAGCAGTCGGACGGCGACCCGCACATCAAGGCCAAGCGCCGCCAGATCCAGATGCAGCGCTCGCGCCAGCGGATGATGCAGGCCGTGCCCAAGGCCACCGTCGTCGTCATGAACCCGACCCACTACGCCGTGGCGCTGAAGTACGAGCAGGGCGAGACCCCGGCCCCGATCTGCGTGGCCAAGGGCGTC
Source organism: Caulobacter sp. SRI_008 (assembly GCF_057586355.1). Classification (NCBI taxonomy): domain Bacteria; kingdom Pseudomonadati; phylum Pseudomonadota; class Alphaproteobacteria; order Caulobacterales; family Caulobacteraceae; genus Caulobacter; species Caulobacter sp. SRI_008. The sequence goes on along the minus strand of NZ_JBYCZS010000001.1, from coordinate 112,144 downwards.
GACGAGCTCGCTTTGAAGATCCGCGCCCTGGCCGAGGAGTCCGGCGTGCACGTGCTGGAGGATCCGCCCCTGGCCCGCGCCCTCTACGCCGCCGTCGAGATCGACCAGCAGATCCCGGCCGAGCACTTCGAAGCCGTCGCCAAGGTCATCGGCTTCGTGATGAGCAACAAGAAGGCCAAGCGGCGCGCCTGGGCCGACTGACGGCTCGCCTGACCCTCCGGGTGCTTGTCCGGAATCATCGGGACATCACATTTTCGCCGTAGAATCAGAGACCTGCTTTCTGAACGCGCTCTTGCGCCGCGTAAGGAGTATCCTTACCGGACGAATCGTCGGGGCCTTCATCCCCGCCAAGTTGCAGAAGGATTTCGGTCGGCATGGCCGAGACGCCCGCGAAAGACATGACGGCGGCCCGCCGCCGCGCCGACCCCCTGATCTGGGGCGCGGCGATCTTCTTCGTCCTGGCCGCTGGCTTCGCCACGGCCCCGGCCCTGAGCGCCGGACCCGCCACCCTGGCCGGCCTGCTGCTGCTGGCCGGCGTCGCCGGCGTGGCGATCCTGGGGCTGGTGGCGATCCGCGCCTCGGCCGCGCACGACAACGGCCTGGACGTGGCCGACAGCTTCATCGAGGCGCTTGGCGAGCCTGCGGCCCTGACCGTCGCCGACGGCCGCATCCTGGTGGCCAACCAGGCCTGGCGCGACACCATGGGCGAGGCTCGCCGCCTGCCCAAGGACGCCGCCCTGTTCTCGGCCCTGACCCGGGCCCGCAAGGGCGAGACCGCCGAGGCCCTGGTCGTGCTGGCCGGCCAGGAGCGCCCGGCCGTGGCGGCCCGCGTGGCCGGCGGCCGTCTGCTGGTGCGCCTGCCCGTCGCGGCTGAACCGGTGGCCGCTCCGCTGCCGCCCGTCGCCGTTCCCATTCCCCAGGCCGCGCCGCCGCCGCGCGCTCTGGACGCCTTCTCCGGCGCCTCGCCGTTCGGCGCCGCCCTGCTGGAGGGGCTGGACCCCTTCAACTCTCAAGTGCTCGAGGCCAATCCGGCCCTCTCGGCCATGACTGGCGCTGTGCGCGCGGGCATGACCCTGGGCGAGCTGATCGACCCGCCGTCGCGCACCGAGGCCGAGACCCGCCTGGCCGAGGGCAAGGCTGGGCCCTTCGAGGTGCGGCTGGCCCGCGATCCCTCGCGCATCGCCCACCTCTATCTCTACCGCGCCGAAGGGCGGCTGGTGGCCTATCTGATCGACGTGTCGGAGCAGAAGCAGATCGAGCTGCAACTGGCCCAGGCCCAGAAGATGCAGGCCATCGGCCAGCTGGCCGGGGGCGTGGCGCACGACTTCAACAACCTGCTGACCGCCATCCAACTGCGCCTGGACGAGCTGCTGCACCGTCACCCGGTGGGCGACCCCTCGTACGAGGGTCTCAACGAGATCCGCCAGACCGGCGTGCGGGCCGCCGACCTGGTGCGCAAGCTGCTGGCCTTCTCGCGCAAGCAGACCGTCCAGCGCGAGGTGCTTGAGCTGGGCGAGCTGATCTCGGAGTTCGAGGTCCTGCTGCGCCGCCTGCTGCGCGAAGACGTCAAGCTGATCACCGACTACGGCCGCGACCTGCCGCAGGTGCGGGCCGACAAGAGCCAGCTCGAGACGGCGGTCATGAACCTGGCCGTCAACGCCCGCGACGCCGTGCGCGCGGCCAAGGGCGGCGGCGTCGTGCGCATCCGCACCGCGCGCCTCAACGAGGACGAGGCGCGTAGTCTCGGTTTCCCCGGCGCCGAGGGCGACCAGGCCTTCATCGAGGTCAGCGACGACGGCCCCGGCATCCCGCCCGAGGTGATGGGCAAGATCTTCGACCCGTTCTTCACCACCAAGCCGGTGGGCGAGGGCACGGGCCTGGGCCTGGCCACCGTCTACGGCATCGTCAAGCAGAGCGACGGCTGGATCCACGTCCACAGCCGTCCGGGCGAGGGCGCGGCCTTCCGTATCTTCCTGCCGGTGCACGAGCCGACCCCGGCCCAGGCCGCCGCCGCGGCCGTCGTAGCCGCCGAGCCGCCCAAGCCTCGCGCCGCCCGCGACCTGTCGGGCGCCGGCCGCATCCTGTTCGTCGAGGACGAGGACGCCGTGCGCGGCGTCGCCGCCCGGCTTCTTCGCGCCAGAGGCTACGAGGTGCTGGAGGCCAGCGACGGCGAGGAAGCCCTGGTCATCGCCGAGGAGAACGCCGGCAAGATCGACCTGCTGATCAGCGACGTGATCATGCCCGGCATCGACGGCCCGACCTTGCTCAAGAAGGCGCGCGGCTATCTGGGCAACGCGCCGGTGATGTTCATCTCGGGCTACGCCGAGGCCGAGTTCAGCGACCTGCTGGAAGGCGAGACGGGTGTGACCTTCCTGCCCAAGCCGATCGACATCAAGACCCTGGCGGAGCGGGTGAAGCAGCAGCTTCAGGCGGCGTAAGCCTCTCCCATCCGTAAAATCCCCGCGAAAGCGGGGACCCAGGCTTTTTCTGCCACCCACGGCGCTCGACGATAAAACACCTGGGTCCCCGCTTTCGCGGGGATTTTACGGGTAGAGGAAGCCTCACCCCCGTCGCAGCAGCACCGTCGGGCTTTCCTTGTAAGTGGTGCGGGCCTGTTCGACGAAGCCGGTCTTGGCCGCCAGGGCCAGGGAGGCGGCGTTGTCGGGGTGGATGATGCAGACGACGGGACCCGCGCCCCAGCGGGTTTCGCCCCAGGCCAGGCCGGCGTTCACGGCCTCGGTTCCGAAGCCCTGGCCGTGCATGCGGCTGGCCAGCACCCAGCCCATTTCCGGCACGTCTTCGAAGGACGGGGTGATGTCGCGATGGAAGTCGGCGAAACCGACCTCGCCGACATAGCGGCCGGTGGCGGTCTCGCGCACCGCCCAGTAGCCGTAGCCGAGCAGGGCCCACAGCCCCCGGGCGCGCAGCAGTCGGGCCCAGCTTTCCTCGCGCGTCGAGGCCCGGCCGCCGACATAGCGATAGACCTCCGGATCGGACCACATGGCGACGCTGTCGTCGAAGTCGGACAGCTGCGGCGGGCTCAGGGTCAGCCGCGCGGTGACCAGGACGGGCGGGGCGGAAGCGCGGGGGGCGATATCGTCGAGGGGCGGCATCGGGGTCCGGGTTTGCGGAGGAGCGACGGCGCAGCCTATATCGCCGTGCAGCACTAGGGGACCCGCAAGTTCATGACCTCGCCGCAGGACGCCGTCGCCGCCCGCCGCAAGCTCACCAACCGCCTGATCGCGGGCAAGGACGCGGGCCGGCTGGTCCCGTTCTTCCTGCCCGACGCCAAGCTGATCGCCGGCGACGGCTCGCTGCTGCTGGGCCGAGACCAGATCATCGAGGCCTTCGCCGGCCAGTTCGCCGACCGCGACTTCGTCTCCTATGTGCGCACCAGCGAACTGATCGAGCTCGACGCCGATGGCGCGCGGGCGGCCGAGCGCGGGCGCTGGGTCGGGAACTGGAAAGGCGAGGGCGCGACCCAGAGCGGAACGTATCTGGCCACCTGGCGCAAGATCGCCGGGCAGTGGGTGATCGAGAACGAGCTGTTCGTGACCCTCTCCTGATCCTTCTCCCCGCTTGCGGGGGATGAGGCGATCGACTCAAGGCTCCTGTCGGACCCAGATCCGTCCCCGTTCATGGAGAGCCGCCCGGTCGCCGTGGCGCCTGCCGGAGGCTCGCGGCGAGGCAGGGGTGCGAAAAAATCGCTCAACCCGTCATTGCGTCCGAGGCGCCTGACGGCGGGTCCACCGCGGTCGGACGCCGGTCGTGATCGCCTTCGCCGTGCGGCATGAAAATACAATCTATCCGATTGTTTTTCGGGAAGTTTTGTCGGTGTGGCCGCACGCTCGATCACGTTCCCGACGATGCGTCGCTGCGCTTGAAGTCGCCTTTTGGGGTCAATGCGTCGTCGTGAGCGGCGGCCAGAATTTCCGCAAAATCCGCTTTCTTATGAGGTTGAGGCATATAAACATACAACTAGCACTTGTCATACCGACGGTTGTTGCGCTACCGAAAGCAAGCTGGGGTTGTCCCAGTGAACTCAACTAGGGGGTTGTTCTAATGTCCTTGCTGAGCGATGCGCTGCTTTCGGAAGTCAGCGGCGGTTACGATACCAGCACCTGCTACTATGAAGACTGCTGGACTTACTGCGAAGAATACTACATCGAGTTCGAAGATGGTAGCTCGTACTATGAATTCTGGTGCTACACCGAATGCTACTACTTCATCGGCCCCTGCTAATAGCTGGGTTTGCTTTGGTCTATTGATCGAGGCTGATGCAAAGGTTCACGGCGCCCTTCGGGGCGCCGTGAACCGGCAGCCTCGCCCGGAAAGCCTGAGTTCCGATGTTGTACGAGTATTTCTCTCCGACGCGGTCGATGACCGGCTTGAACTGGCGGAACTCAGGCGCGCCCTGCTTCCGGCCAGCCTGGATGTCTTCGACCTGCACGAAGGACGCGACTGGATCGGCGCCGACGATTTCCTTCGGTTGTCCGACGCGGCGGGGTTCCCGACGGATGGGCGCGGGCCACGTGTGGTCGTCCCGGCCGATCGTCAGGACCTGCTGGACGCCGTCCTGGCGCGGCGCGGCCAGACCGGCGGCGTCTTTCTCGGAGGGCTTGGTTCGTGGCGGGCTTTCTTCGGGAGCGATCGCTGCATGCAACTGACCAAGCGCTGGGCGCTGATGGACGATCCGACCTTCCGCCTGGAGCCGATGGCGACCTTCGCCAACTTCGCCGCTGTCGGTCAGATTGATCGCACTTGGGTTGAGTGGCAGCTATTGGATCGGACGACCGCCGAACGTCCGTCTTCCGTCGATGACGTCCTCGCGATCGATCTCGCGCGGGGGCTGCCGCTCGAGAAGGAACGGGTCGCGGCCTATTTGACCGCTTTGAAGCGGATGCTGGGGGGCTGAGCTTTGGTGAAGTATCGGGAAGCGGCCCTGCTGGGGCGGCGTGGCAGATGGGATCGGACGGCGCGCTTGCAGTCGTTCGACTGGCGCGCTCCCGTCGCCGTGGGGGTCACCGCCGCCCTGGTCGGGTTTCTGCTCACGGGCATCGCGACCTCCAACCAGGTGGTGCTGCCGGTCGACGCCGCCGATCCGCGCGCTTTGACGATCGGCAGGCCCGAGAACACGATCGACATCTTCTTCTTCGGGCGCAACGAGCAGCCCTGCGGCGTGGTGCTGGCCTTCAAGGCCGATCCGGGGATCAAGCCGCTGATCAGCCAGGCGCAGGTGGTTCGGGTGGCGCCCGGGCCGTCGAGCCGCAAGTTCTTCATGGCGAGCGTGGAGCTGGACGGCGACATGGTTCGCCTGTCGCCGAAGGACGTCTGCCTGAAAGCGCCGTTCGCGCCGGCGATCATCGAAACGGGCGCGCCCCCGACCAACATCCTGGCGCGACTGATTTCCGGAACGGAGGCGGGATAGGAGCATGGGACGCGACGCGATCTACGTCAATCAGCTCAACGCCGGCGAATGCGGCGTGGCCTGCCTCAACGCGGTGCTGGCCGCGCGGGGCGTTTCGGGTTTCCTCAACCGGGCCCGCTACGAGCGGCTGATCTCGGCCGAGGGCAGCACCCTGCTCGACATCAAGCGGATGGCCGAGGCCGAGGGCATGACCTGCCAGGCCCATTTCGTCGAGCTGGACGAACTGGCCAAGCTGCCGCTGCCGGCCGTGCTGCACTGGAACTTCAACCACTACGTCGTCCTGCTGGAGATCGGCGAGCGCTACGTGATCTTCGATCCGGCGGTCGGGCGCATGCGGCTCGACGCCGAGCAGTTCTCGGCCTCCTTCACCGGCTACTGCCTGGTGTTCCCGGACAAGCCGGCCAGGACGTCGTGGGTTCCGACGCTACCGCGGCTGCGCCTTCCCGATCTGGTGGTGCTGCCCACGTTCGCGCTGTCGGCCGTCGTTTCGCTGCTGACGGTGTTGCTGGCGGCCTTTCCGGGTCTGCTGTTCCGTTTCCTGAACGCCAGCGCGATCGAGATCATCGCCCTGCTGGTGGTCGTGGCCTTCGCCGGCGTGGCGTTCATCCGCTATCTCTGCGCGCAGATGATCGCCGGCATGCTGGCGCGCGCGGCCGACGCCGCGGGCCGCCGTGAACGGGCCCGGATCACCGAGCGCTTCGAGCAGATTCCCTTCCATGTCGCCGAAGGCGCCGAGGGCGACGAGGTCGCCGGCGTGCTCTCCAAGCGCCTGGCCAATGTCGACCGCGTGCTGCGGCTGCGGATGGATCAGCCCGTCTCGCTATTCCTGATCGCCGTCGTGCTGTCGGCCCTGGTCTATTTCAGTCCCGTCCTGGCGGTGATCGCCATCGGCGCGGCGATCATCACCGCCGCCACGCGCCTGTTCCTGCAGCGTCGCCAGGAGATGGACGCCAACTACGCCAAGTCGGTCACGGGCTGGGCCCAGGCCGTTCTGCAGGAGAATCTGCGTCACGCCGACACGCTGCGGTCTTCCGGCACGGGCGCGCAGCGCTTCAGTCTCTGGAGGGGACGGGACGACCATTTCCGGGTTCTGCAGATGGACGGCGCCATCAAGCGCGAGGGTGTCGAGCAACTGGCCGAGCTGATCCGGGCGGCGGCCTATCTCGGCTTCTCGTTCTTCAACGTCTTCGCCGTGGTGCGGGGCGTTTACGGCTGGCCGGTGATGATCTCGGTCGCGGCCCTGTTCCACGTCCTATTCGACGCCGTGGTCAGGCTGACGGCGGCGCGGGCCGAATTGGCGCGGATCGAGCGCGACAACCTGGCGCTCGACACGCTGTTCCCCGTCTCGGACGAGGCGGCGAGGACCGCCTCCGGCCAGTTCGTCACGCCAGAGGATCCGGAAGTCGCCCTGAGCCTGGAGGGGGTGTCGTTCCGGCGCAATCGCGGGGCGCGTCCGATCTTCGAGAACCTGGACCTGGCGGTGCGCAAGGGCGAGCGCATCGCGATCGTCGGACGCTCGGGCGCGGGCAAGAGCACCCTGGTGAAGATGCTCGCCGGGCTCTATCCGGCCGACCAGGGCCGGGTCGGGCGCGCCGCCGAGGTCGGCGAGAAGGAGGCGCTGTTCCTGTTCCAGGAAATGGCCGTCTTCAAGGGCTCGATCCTCGAGAACGTCACCAACTTCGCCGCCGAGGCCGACGAGGCCCGGGCCTGGGAGGCGCTCGACAAGATCGGCCTGCGCGCCGTGGTCCAGGGCCTGCCGCTCAAGCTGGAGACGGTGGTTTCGCCGCGCGGGCCGTTGTCGTCGGGCCAGTTGCAGCGGCTGCCCCTGGCCCGCGCGATCTATCTGCGTCCCAAGCTGCTGGTGATGGACGAAAGCACCTCGCACCTGGACGCCGACACCGAGGCCAAGACGATGCTGGCGCTTTGCGAGGTCATTCCGACCATCGTCTACGTCGGACACCGCCCCGGCATCCTGACCTTGATGGACAGGGTGCTGGTCTTGGAGGCCGGGGGGCTGAAACGGCTCGCCAAACCCATGCCCGCCGCGGCCGCGGCGGTCAGAGCGTAAACACCGGGAGATAAGGCAATGAACAAGGCTGTGCGTAACCTCATCGCCGCTGGCGCCGTTCTGCTCTGCCTGGGCGGGGGAGGGGTGTGGGCCCTCACGACCATGGACAAGGGCGTGGCCATCAAGCCGTCGGCCAAGGACACCCGCAAGAACCTCACCAAGATGAACGAGACCCAGGTCCTGGAGTTCGCCAAGACCAGCTTCGTGATGACCGACCGCAACAAGGACGGCTTCATCGAGCAGAGCGAGGCGCCCAAGGCGCGCGTCACGAAGAAGAAGAACGGCGAAGTGGTCAACACCGACACCGGCCCGCAGGTCTGGATCGGCCGCTTCGACAAGAACAAGGACCAGAAGGTCAGCTGGGAGGAGTACCTGGCGAAGGTGCAGTTCCTGGCCAAGAACGGCCGCAAGGAAGAAGACAAGGCCGAGTGCGAGGACTGCAAGCCGATCGTCTGATGCTGCTTTCCTCGCCCATCGGCGCCTTCGTGCGCGAGCGGGACGGCTGGTGCTTCGATCCGCGGATCGCGACGCTGGACGTGGACCCGGATCTGGAGATCTATCTCGGCGACCTGCCGGGACGGCTCCAGGCCCTTTCGCGCCAGGACGCGCCCGACGACCTCGAGGCGCGGCTGGCTCGGGCGTCCGTCGAGACCAGGCCGCCCCTTCGAACCGCGCCCATGCCGGACTCGCGGGCGAAGGCGCAAAGCCGGGCCGCGCCGCTTTCCAGGCGTCGGGTCGAGCAGGCGCGCCTGCGCGCCGGCCTGCACCGGCTGGAGGCCCTCGCGCCGGAGCTGGGCGGGCTGCGCACGCGCCGGGTCAGGGTGCTGGAAAAGGGACCCAAGGGCGGGATCGCCTGCGCGCCGGCCAGGGCGATCCCCGAGCGCCTGAAGGACCTGAGCGCCTTCATCGCTCGTAATCGCCAGCGCTCGTGGCTGCTCACGGCGATATATGCTTACGCGCTGTTCCTTCTGATCCATCCCTACGCGGATGAAAACGGCCGCACGGCGCGCCAGCTCTTCGCCGCCATGCTTCAGACCGGCGATGACGGCGGGACGCCTCTGGCGATCTCGTCCGTGATCATCCTGTTCGAAGGTGAGATGTCCGAAAGGATGAGTAATCTTGTGTTCCGTGGTTCGTGGGCGGAGTTCGTCTCCCGCATAAGCGAAATCATGAGGGCGTACATAGACTTATCTATCGAAGTAACGATGGGCGACTATGGCGATCGCATTGCCGGATAGGGGCGTCATGGGGCGTGTCTTGTTTTGCTTTAATTGGAACACAATCTAAAGTCACAGTAATCGCGTAAAAGTTGGGGGCTTTACATGTCGCTGCGTGGACGTTCGCGCGTGCTGTGCGTCTCGGCCTGCGGCCTAGTCGCGGCCAACATCGCTTTGGTCACGACGGCTCACGCCCAGGCGCCGAGCCCGCCGGCCAAGCCGACCAAACCGGCGCAGGCGGACGCCCCCGCGGTCTCCGGTCTGGTGGTCGAGGCCGCCAAGCCGCCGGCCAATCGCGCCGACCGGCAGACCTATGACGTCAGAAACGACCAGGACGCGCAGAACGGCACGGCGGCGGACGCGCTGAACAAGATCCCCGGCGTATCGGTCAATTCCGAGGGCGGGATCTCCCTGCGCGGCGACAGCAACGTCAAGGTGCTGATCAACGGCCGCGAGACCGCGATGGTCAAGGGCGAGAACCGGGCCCTGACGCTGCAGAGCATGAGCGGCGCGGCGATCAGCTCGATCGAGGTCATGACCAATCCGTCGGCGCAGTTCGGCGCGGACGGCTCCGGCGGCATCATCAACATCGTCACGCGTCGCGACGCGCCGCTGGGCGGCGGCGGTTCGGTGCGCCTGAACCTCGGCGAGGAAGGTCGCTACAACACCGCCCTGGTCGGCTCCTACAACACCGGCGCGGTGACCTACAATCTGACGGCCAACGCCCAGCGCAGCGGCAACGACACCGACAGCAGTTCGGACCGGAACAACATCAACGCCTTGACGGGCGCCTCCACGCGCCTGGCGAGCCGCAACCGCAACAGCGCCGACATCGAGAGCTTCACCGTGACCGGCGGCGCCGACGTCCGCTATTCCGACACCGGCACGCTCGGCGGCGAATTCACCCTGGCCCGCCGCCAGGTCGATTTCGCGATCGACGGCGACACCAGCGTCTATGGCGCGGGCGACGTGCTGGCCAGCCGGTACGACCGGGTCTCGCGCAGCCACACCTCGCGGCGCGACCTCTCGGCCGCCCTCTACTGGGATCTGAAGGGCGACCTGACCGGCGAAGGCCTGAAGATCAACCTGACCTTCAGCCGCAGCCTGGACGACAACGAGCAGGCCTATGTCTCGACCTACAGCCTGCCCGTCGGCCGCCTCCCGTCGTCCAACCGCAACTACCGCGACAACGAGATCGAGATCCTGGGCTTCACCGGCGACTACACCCAGGTCGTCGGCGCGGGCGAACTGAAGACCGGCTGGTCGATCCAGCGGGAGGACGGCCAGCTGGAGACGCGGTTCTACGTGCTGGACCCGTCGAGCGGCGCGCCGACGCTCAACACCGCGCTCTCGAACCGCTTCGACTACACCCAGACCGTCGGCGCCGGCTACGTCACCTACGAGCGGCCGCTGGGCGACAAGTGGCTGGTGATGGCCGGCCTGCGCGCGGAGGGAACCGACCTCGACCTGCGCCAGACCACCACCGGGGTCACGCGCTCCGACGACTATGCCGACCTCTTTCCCAGCCTGCACTTCACCTATGTGGTCTCGCCGGACGCGCGCTGGCGCTTTTCCTACGCCAAGCGCATCGAGCGCCCCAAGCCGCAGGATCTGAACCCGTTCATCGTCTATCGTGACGCCCAGAACTGGACCTCCGGCGCCAGCGATCTGGAGCCGCAGATCAGCCACGGCTTCGAGGCGGGGTACGAATACGGCCGCGGCCAGACCAACTACGCCCTGCGCGCCTTCTATCGCCGCACCAGCGACCTGATCGCCAACGTCAGCCAGATCATCGACGACACCATCGTGCTGACCACGAAGGACAATCAGGGTTCGATGACGTCGCTGGGCCTCGAGGCCTCGCTGGGGCTGCGGCCCATCCGGTCGGTGTCGCTGAACCTGTCGACGACGATCTACGAGGCGAAGATCCGCTCGTCGAACCTCGCTGGAGCGTTCGAGCGCTCGGCCCTTGTCGCCGAATACAAGATCAACGCCTCCTATCGCCTGGACCGCAAAAGCTCGCTGTCGCTGTTCATCTCCTCGCAGGGCAAGCGGCTGACGCGCGAGGAGGAGGTGCGGCCGATCATCATCAGCAGCCTGTCCTACCGGCGCGAGCTCGCGCCGCGGTGGGCGCTGAGCGCGAGCCTGCAAAATCCGCTTCTGCAACAGAAGTGGACCTCTCGCACCACCTCCGACGTGCTGCGCGACCGCACGGTCCGCAGCGATCCCGGCACGACCTTTTACATCGGTCTCACCCGCACTCTGGGCGGCCGTCCCGCCGGCCGCACCTGACGCCAACCCACAGGAGTTCGCCCATGTCCAAACCTGTCGCTTCGATCCTGGCCGCCGTCCTGACGCTCGCCCCGTTCACGACGGCGCTGGCCCAGCCCGAGGGCGCCACGCCCGCCACGCCGCGCCGCATCGACCTCAAGTCGCTGTCTCCCGAGGCCCTGGACAAGTTCCTGAAGGAGAGCTTCCAGCGCACCGACAAGAACGGCGACGGCTTCATCGACTACAGCGAGGCGCCGGATAAGCGCGTCACCAAGACCAAGAACGGCCAGACCATGTCCGAGACGGGCGGCAAGGATCTCTGGATCGCCGACTACGACGAGAACAAGGACAAGAAGGTCTCGTGGGACGAATACCGCAAGTTCACCGTCGCCATGGTGAAGCGGGCTCCCCGCTGAAGCTCGGCGGGCGGGGCTTGGCCGGCAAGGGGGCGCCTGCTTCCGCGAGGAGCAGGCGGATGTCAGCGCCGCTTCTTCGGCGCTGGCTTCGAGGCCGCGTCCACGACCGCTCCGGCGCCTGCGCCCACGACCGCGCCCACCGGGCCGGCGACGACCGCGCCGGCGATGGCGCCGGTGGCCGCGCGCTGTTCCATGTTGTGGCCGCAGGCCGAGGCGAGGGCGGCCAGGGCGAGGATCGCGGCCAGGCGCGGGACGTGCGGCGTGAGACGGGTCATGGGGCTTTCCGAACGGCGAATTTACCGCACGGGTTAACGGTGAGGCTTGGTCGGGGTTCCGACAGAGCGGAACGAACGCGTCGAAAATCCCGCTGCTGCGGCGTTTTCTCGCGCGTCGAGGTTTTTCCTGTGAATCAAAGTGTTAATAGCGCGCGAAGCCGAAAAGCCGGGCAAAATCAATGCCGCAGTGCAGCATGCGCTTGCGACTCGGTCATAGTTCGGTCATAAGGCGAGGCATAAGCAGGATCTCGACCTTATTGCGAACGGTCGAACCTCGCTTCCAGACCGGCCCGATAGTGCTTTTTCCGGGTGTCTTGGAAGTGTTTTTGTCGGGGGGCCGGAGCGCCCTCGTCGCGCAGGACGCAAGTTTTGTTTATCAAGTCGCAGACGTGCGCTGACGCGCGCGGGCTGATCGGCGCCGTTTTGGTTGGGTCCGTCACGGGTCTGGCCTTGGGCGGCGTTTATCTGGCGGGGGGCATGGCCCAGACCGCCTCTCAGCACGCTCGCGTTACGCGCCTGGCCGACGGCGCCGCCGGAAGTTATTCCGAAGCGGCGCTGCATCAGGCCGCGTCTCGCATGGACGCCGGGGCGCTCGCCATCGCCCGCCGCCATGACCCCTATACCGTCGCCGGCGACGCCCAACGCGATCGCCAAGCTTCCCTGCTCGCCGCCCGCCTTCAGAGCGGCGGCGAAAAGTCCGACGACCAACCGCTTCTGCTGCGCGCCAGCCTCGGCGGCGCGTTCAGCCCGGCCGCCGCGCCGTTCCACCTGACCAGCGCCCTCGAAAGCTCGCGCGAACTCGAGTGCCTGGCCCAGGCGGTCTATTACGAAGCCCGGGGCGAGACGCCCAGCGGCCAGGCCGCGGTGGCTCAAGTCGTATTAAACCGCGTACGCCACCCTTCGTTCCCCAAGTCGATCTGCGGCGTCGTGTTCCAGGGCGCCTACGCCCGCACCGGCTGCCAGTTCAGCTTCGCCTGCGACGGCTCGATGCGCAGCCCGCACGAGCGCGGCGCCTGGAACCGGGCCAAGAAGGTCGCCTCGCGCGCCCTGGCCGGCACGGTGATGTCCGAGGTCGGCTCGGCCACCCACTTCCACACCACGGGCGTCGCCCCCAACTGGGGTCCGCGCCTGATGCGCGTCGCCCAGGTCGGCATGCACGTGTTCTACCGCTTCGGCGGCCGCGCCGGGGCGCCGGGGGCCTTCACCGGCCAGCCGCGTCCCTCGACGGTGGACGACCTGCCCGACGCGCCCGTCCTGACCTCTCTGCCCCAGGCCCCCACGGCCGACGGCAAGCCGGTGATCTACGTCGCCAGCGCGCTCTCCGTCGCCAAGACGGTCGAGGGCGGCATGGGCGGTCCGGAAAAGGTCGGCCCCGAGCCGGCCTCGGCCCCGGCCATGCACCCGACCAAGACCGGCTCCGACAAGTCCGACGTCAGGCCGGTTGCGGTTGCGACCGGAGCCGGTTCCTGAGGAACCCGGGGGCCAGGCGGGCCATGAACCGCATCTGCCTGGCCCGCTTTCCTACCAGATAATAGAGCTCGCGGCCGTGGGCCGCCTGCCACACCGTCTGCGCCGCCTCGTCGACGCCGTAGACGGGCATGCCGCTTTTGCGCAGCTCCTCGCCCATGTCGATGTTCTTGCCGGGCTGGGAGTTGTGCAGGATCGGCGTCTCGACGAACCACGGCATCACGCAGGCCACGCCCACGCCATGGGGCGCGAACTCGGCGTCCAGCGCTTCGGAGAGGCCCCGCACCGCGAACTTGGTGGCCGAATAGACCGCCAGGCCCGGCGCGCCATAGATCCCCGCGCACGAAGCCATGTTGAGCAGCCGCCCGCCGCCGGGCGTCGCCTTCAGGAAGGGCAGGCCGGCCCGCGCGCCGTTGATCACGCCGCGGATGTTGACCGCCAGCATCAGGTCGTCGCCCTCGGGATCGATCTCGGCGAAGGCTCCGAAGCGGGCGACGCCGGCGTTGTTGAACAGCACGTCCAGCCGTCCGCCCGAGCGGCTCGTGAAGGCCTGGAGCGCCGGGGTCCAGGCCTCGCGGTCGCGCACGTCGAGGGGATGGACCGAGGCGTCGTCGACGCCGATCTCGGCCTGGGCGCGGGCCAGGCCCGCCTCGTCGATGTCGGACAGGCCGACCAGCCAGCCTTCGCGGGCGAAGCGCCGGGCGCTGGCCAGGCCGATGCCGCTGGCGGCCCCGGTGATGAAGATCGCCTTGCGCGCCGCCATGGCCGTCTCCCCGTCGTTGTTGATTATCGCCGATCAGACAGCGATCGACGGGGAGGGGTCAAGATGACTTGGAGTTTTAGGGGGATCAGTCGTCGCTCTGGTCGTCGGTCTCGGCCGGCGGGCCGTTCTTCTTGATCGACTCGATGGCGTTCTTGGCGCCGGCCTTCGAGGAATAACCCTCGGTCCAGAAGATGTTCTCGCTGTTGTAGACGAAGTAGGCGACGAACTCGCCGGCCTTGTTCTTCTTGATCACGAACTTATGGGCCATCTGGAACTCCCACGATGATGGCGGGCCGTTGGTCGGCCAGCCGACGGATGGGAGCCTCGCGCTCCGGATGCGTTGGTGTCAACCGCGTTGCCGTGACGCTCGGGGCGCCGGATGATGCCGCTTGCACCAAGCGGACGGGATCTCGATGAGCGCCGAAAAACTGGACCACCTGTCGCGCACCCTGCTGGGCGTGTCCTATGGCGATCTCACCGAAGTCCAGCGTAGCGTCATCGACCTGATCGCCGCCGAGGCCCCGACCGCCGTCGCGCCGAGCCTGCGCGAGAAGGAGGGCACCTACTGGGAGCGGCTGGCCGACAAGGTGGCGGCGATCGGCGGCTCCTGGGGCTTCATCGGCAGCTTCTCGGCGATCCTGGCGGCCTGGGTGATCCTGAACCTGGCGCTGATGCCGTTCCACAGGGCCTTCGACCCCTATCCCTTCATCTTCCTGAACCTGGTGCTGTCGACCCTGGCGGCGATCCAGGCCCCGATCATCATGATGAGCCAGAACCGCCAGGCCACGAAGGACCGCGAGGCGGCCGAGCACGACTATGTCGTCAATCTGCGGGCCGAACTGGAGATCATGCGCCTGCACGACAAGCTCGACGCCCTGCGGGTGGCCGAGCTGTCGGAGATGGCGCGGGCCAATGCGGTGTGCCTGGACGAGCTGCGGGCCGAGGTCAGGGCGCTGCGGGGCTAACCCTCTCCCGTAAAATCCCCGCGAAAGCGGGGACCCAGGCTTTTTCTGAAACGCGCGGCGCTCGACGATAAAACACCTGGGTCCCCGCTTTCGCGGGGATTTTACGGGTGAAGGATCAACCCGCCTTCGCCGCGCGCCTCAGCGCCTGGGGCGGCTGGCCGTAGACGCGGATGAAGGCGCGGCGCATGCGTTCGGAGTCGCCGAAGCCGGATTCCAGCGCGATGTCCTCGACCTGCAGGGGCGCGCTGTCGAGCAGGGCGCGGGCGGCTTCGACGCGCAGGCGCTCGATGGCCTTGGCGGGCGTGGCGCCGGTCTCGGCGGTGAACAGGCGGGCGAAGTTGCGCGGGCTCATGGCGGCGCGCTCGGCCAGTTCCTCGACGGTGAGGGGGCGGGCCAGGTTCTCGCGGGCCCAGGCCAGCAGCGGATCGAACCGGCCGCCCTTCATCTCCAGCAGGGCCGAGAACTGCGACTGGCCGCCCGGACGGCGGTGATAGACGACCAGCTGCTGGGCCGTGCGCTTGGCGATCGCTTCGCCGAGGTCGGCGCCGATCATGGCCAGGGCGAGATCGATGCCGGCGGTGATGCCGGCCGAGCTCCAGATCGGGCCGTCCTGCACCCAGATGCGGTCGGCCTCCAGCCGCACGCCGGGAAAGCGGCGCTGGAAGTCCTTGGTGCGGCTCCAGTGGGTGGTGGCGCGCTTGCCTTCCAGCAGGCCGGCGGCGGCCAGGACGTAGGTTCCCGAACAGACGCTGGCCGTGCGCCGGGCGGTGCGGGCGGTTTCGCGGACGTAGGCGAGGGTGGTCTCGCAGGTGGCCGGCGCCTTCACCCCGTCGCCGCCGGAGACCAGCAGGGTGTCGAAGGCGGGCGCCTTGTCGAAGGGCAGGGTGTCGAAGGCCGCGCCGGAACTGCTGGCCGTCCAGCCGCCGTCGCGGGAGACCAGGAACAGGCCGTAGGCGCCGGGATCGAAGCGGGCGGCGATCTCGAAGGCCGAGATCGGGCCGGCGGCGTCCAGCAACTGGAAGCCGGGATAGACCAGCATGCCGACGGCGCGAGGCATTGATTGACCCTGTCTGGCGGTAATGCCTGGCGGAAATCGAGGGATCTCCGTCATTTCCGCCGAACGCTACCTGGGAGACCCTTGGTCGTCAAATGAGGAGGGCTCTCCATGACCGACCAGATCCGCATCGTCTTCGCCCTGTTCCCGGGCGTGACCCATCTCGACTTCACCGGTCCGCACCAGATCCTGGCGCGGCTGCCGGGCGCCAAGATCACCGTCGCCAGCCTGGAGGGCGGCGAGGTCGAGGCCGACGGCCTGATCTTCGCCCATCTGACGCGGCTCGACCAGATCGAGGCGTGCGACATCCTCTGCATTCCCGGCGGTTTCGGCGTGACCCAGGCGATGGGCGACGCGGCGTTCCTCGATCAGGTCAAGCGGCTGGCCTGGAGCGCGCGCTACGTCACCAGCGTCTGCACCGGTTCGCTGGTGCTGGCGGCGGCGGGACTGCTGGAGGGCAAGCGGGCGGCCTGCCATTGGGCCTGGCGCGACCAGCTGGCCCTGTTCGGCGCGATCCCCGACGAGCGCCGCGTGGCCCGCGACGGCCGCTTCGTCACCGGCGGCGGGGTGACGGCGGGCGTCGACTTCGCCCTGACCCTGGTCGCCGAGATCGCCGGCCCGGGCGTGGCCCAGGCCATCCAGCTGGCGGTGGAGTACGCGCCGGATCCGCCGTTCCAGTCGGGGCGACCCGAGTTGGCCCCGCCGGAGGTGCTGGCTCGGGTGCGGCGGATCTACGACAACGGCATGGACGAGCGCGTAGCGGCGGCCGTGGCCGCGGCGGCGAAGCTGAAGGGGGAGGTGGTTCCGGCTTGAGCAAGCCGTCCCCTGAACTCCCGTCATTCCCGCCCTTGTGGCGGGAAACCCTGCTTCCGTCCGCACGGGCGGCGCAAGCGGCGTGCTCAGCACGCCGCCTCACTCTCACCTGCGGCTGACAGAGAGGTTCCCGCCACAAGGGCGGGAATGACGGGAGGAAAGTAGGGTGGAGAGGCGCTAACCCACCAGCACGCCCGTCATCGAGATCGCCGCGAAGACGTCGTCGGCGAAGAACGACACCGGCTCGTCCTTCTGCTGCGCGCCCAGCACGTAGAGCAGGGGCAGGTAGTGCTCGGCGCTGTTGATCGACAGGTCCGCGTCGGGACCCAGGCTTTCCCAGTCGATCAGCGGCTGGTGGTCGCCCGAGGCGATCAGGGCCTTGGCGGTTTCGTTGAAGCGCGGCGCCCAGTCCGGCGTCTCGCCGGTGCGGAAGTTCACGGCCCGCAGGTTGTGGACGATGTCGCCGCTGCCGATGATCAGCACGCCCTCGTCGCGCACGGCCGCCAGGCGGCGGCCGGCTTCGTAGTGCCAGGCGGCGCCCTGGCCGCGATCCAGGCTGACCTGCACCACCGGCACGTCGGCGTCGGGATACATCGGCCGCAGCACGCTCCAGGCGCCGTGGTCGAGGCCGCGGGTCGGATGCTGCACGGTGCGCTGGGGTGAGAGCAGTTCGGCGGCGCGGGCGGCCAGGGCCGGATCGCCCGGCGCGCGGTACTGCACGTCGAACAGCGCCTGGGGGAAGCCGCCAAAGTCATGGATGGTTTCCGGACGCTCCGAGGCGCTCAGCGCCGTGCCGCCCATGGTCTCCCAGTGGGCGCTGACCATCAGCACCGCCTTGGGGCGGGGGAGGTCGCGGCCCAGCTGCGCCCAGGCGCGGCTCCAGGCGTTGTCCTCGATGGCGTTCATCGGCGAGCCGTGGCCGATGAAGAGGGCGGGCATGCGGGTCATGGCGGCGAAGTCCAATTAGATACTTGTACGGTTACAGATGGGGGCTCGCGTGTCGGTGGTCAAGCATGGCCCAGCGCGACCTTCCGCCGCTTCCCCCCGGGGCTCGGCTTTGTTAAGGCCACGGGCGTGAGCAGTCCGTCGTCATCCTCGGAGTCGGTCCCCCCGTCCGACGCCGCCCCCAGAGTCGCCCCCGTGGCGCCACCAGTCGCGTCACCCGTCGTCCACGCCCCCCGTCCGGCCACCCGCGGCGGCGCGCTGGACCTTCTGCGCCTGGTCGCCGCCCTGCTGATCGTGGTCTACCACTTCGGCGCCGAGAGCCCGTTGCGCATCGAGCGCTTCCACCCGGTGTTCGCGCGCGGCTATCTGGCCACGGACTTCTTCCTGATGCTGTCGGGCTACGTGCTGGGCCGCGCCTACGGGCCGTCGGCGATCTCGGGCCGCATCACCCACTTCCAGTTCTGGCTGCGCCGCGCGGCGCGGGTCTGGCCGGGCCACCTGATGGTGCTGGCCGCCATGGCGGGGCTGGTCTTCGCCCTCAACGTCATCGGCACCGACGCCCACAAGCCCTCGCGCTTCGCCTGGGACCAGCTGCCGCTGCAAGCCATGCTGATGCACGCCTGGGGCTTCAACAGCGACGGCTGGAACCTGCCCAGCTGGTCGCTGTCGGCGCTGATCGTCTGCTACGCCCTGTTCCCGTGGTTCTGGCGCGCCGCCAACCTGACCCGCCGGCCGTGGCTGCCGATCGTGCTGGCCGCTGCCGTGGTGGTCGCCTTCGACGTCGCCTCGCGCCAGACCAACGGCTTCGGCTTCTCCGAAGTGTCGATCGGCCTGTCGGACCTGCCCTTGCGCATCGGCGTGCTGCGGGCCCTGCCGCTGTTCCTGCTGGGCCTGTGCCTGGCGCGGGCGGTCGAGCTGAACTGGCCGACGGAAAAGGCCGCCAAGATCCTGCTGACCCTGGGCTGCGCGGGCCTGGTGATCCTGCAACTGATCGGCCGCTTCGACCTGCCCAGCCTGGTGTGTCTGGCCGCCATCATCCTCGGCGCCGGCCGCCTGCCGGTGAAGCATCCCCAGGCCTGGATCGAGGAGGGCGCCAAGCTCTCCTTCGCGCTGTTCATCACCCACATTCTCGTGGGCGTGATCTACTGGAGCGCCGTGCACAAGCTGATCGACAGCGTGCCGATCGGCATCGGCTGGCAATGGCTGATGTGGATCGCCGGCTTCCCGCTGGCCATCGGCGCGGCTTGGGTGTTCCACACCTATATCGACCAGCCGGTGCAGGACCGGATCATGCCGTGGGTGCGGGGCAGGGGGCGCTAGAAGCGCACCCTTCTTCCCGTCATTCCCGCCCTTGTGGCGGGAACCCCTCTATCAACCGCAAGGGCGGGAGGGGCGGACTGCCGAGCAGTCCGCTTGCGCTTCACGTGCGAACGGAACCAGGGGGTCCCGCCACAAGGGCGGGAATGACGGGAGTTTAAAAGAGGAACGTCCTCAGGCCGCGTCGAGCCCGATATCCAGCACCGGCGCGGAGTGGGTCAGGGCGCCGACGCTGATGACGTCCACGCCGGTTTCGGCGATGGCGCGGACGGTGGTCAGGTTGACGCCGCCCGAGGCCTCCAGCACCGCGCGGCCCTTGGCCAGCGACACGGCGGTCGCGAGGTCGCCCAGGCTGAAATTGTCGAGCATGACGACGTCGGGGCCGTGCTTGAGGGCGTCTTCCAGCTGGTCGAGGCCATCGACCTCGACTTCCACTTTCACCAGGTGACCGGCGAAGGCGCGGGCGCGGCGGACGGCTTCGCCGACCCCGCCGCAGGCGGCGACGTGGTTGTCCTTGATCAGGATCGCGTCGTCGAGGCCGAAGCGGTGGTTGACCCCGCCGCCGCAGCGCACGGCGTACTTCTCCAGGGCGCGCAGGCCCGGCGTGGTCTTGCGGGTGTCGACGATGGTCGCCCCCGTGCCTTCGACGAGGCGCACATAGGCGCGGGTCAGGGTGGCGATGCCCGACAGGCGGCCCAGCAGGTTCAACCCCGTGCGTTCGGCCGCCAGCACGGCCCGGGCGTTTCCTTCGGCGCGGGCCAGCACCGTGCCGGGCGGGGCGTCGGCGCCGTCGGGCGTGACGACCTCGAAGGTCGCGGTCGGGTCGAGGGCGAAGAGGGCCAGGCGGGCGCAGGCCAGACCCGAGACGCGGCCGTCCTGGCGGCTGGCGAACAGCACCGACAGCCGCGCGTCGGCGTCGATGCAGGCCAGGCCCGTGATGTCGCCGGCCCGGCCCAGATCCTCGGCCAGGGACAGATCGACGATGGGGCGGACGAGAAGGTCGGGCAGCGGCTCGATGCGGGGCAGGACGGTCAAAATACGCTCTTCAGGGTAATGTCGGCGTCGGGGGCGAACAGCGGCGAGACGCTGTCGTCGGCGGTCAGGAGCAGGCGCTCGGTCCAGTCGCCTTCGAACGGGCGGCGGAAGATGTGAAGCTTGGCCTGCTTGACGTCGATCACCCAGTATTCGGCGATCCCGGCGCCGGCGTAGGCGCGGCTTTTTGAGCCGAGGTCGCGCTTGAGGGTGGCGAGCGATGACTCGATGACCAGGAAAACCTGGTCGGCGCGCATGAAGAAGCCTTCGGCGTCGCGAGCGATCACCGCCCCGTCCGGGTCGAAGGCCGAGATATCTGAAACACGGACAGTTCCGCCGTTGAGCACTTCGTAGCGGTCGGTCAGGCCCAATTGAGATAGGGCCATGTTCAGCGCCAGCGACAGACGGGCGGCGGTCCGCGCATGGGGCAGCGACTCCGACGACATCCGCACCAGCCTTCCGTCTTCGAGTTCCACCCGCGTAGCGTCGTCGCGATCGAAAATCCCGGCCCGCAGCATGGTCTCCAGGTCGTCGACGGTCAGCAGGAACTCGGTCACGCCCTGCTCGGCGAAGCCGTCGGCAGGACCGTCGAACGAGCTGTCAGATGGACCGAACGGCGTGCTCATGGTCGCGTCTCCGTTCTCCTTACGTACCACTATTCCGCGGCGTGGCGCAAACCGGCCTGGACGGGGTCGAGGGTGACGAAGGTGCGAACCGGATCGGCCTTTTCGGGGAAGTCCGAACGGTAGTGGCCGCCCCGGCTTTCCTGGCGGGCGAGGGCGGCGTCGACGATCAGGCGGACGGCGACCAGGGGCGGGCAGGGGCCATGCGCGGCCTCCAGCGCGGCGACCTCGCCTTGCAGACGGGCCAGGCCCTCGGCGTCGCGGATGACGCCGGCGTCGCGGCTCATGGCGCGGCGCAGGGCCTGGAAGGCCTCGTCCGGCAGGTCGGGCAGGGGCGCGAGCGACACCGGCTCGCCGCCGGTAGCAGCCTCGGCCGCGGCGGCGCGACCGGCGCGGGCGCCGAACACGGCCGCTTCCAGCAGGCTGTTGGAGGCCAGGCGGTTGGCGCCCTGCACGCCGGTGGAGGCGCATTCGCCGGCGGCGTAGAGGCCCGGCAGGCTGGCGCGGCCGTCCAGATCGGTGGCCACTCCGCCCATGTGATAGTGCACGGCGGGCGTGACCGGGATCATCTCGCGGCGAGGATCGACGCCCGCGCTCTGGCAGGCCTCGAACACGGCCGGGAACTCGTGCGGGAAGTGGGCGCCGACCGCCGTCGTGGCGTCGAGGAAGGCGCCGCGACCGGCGGTGCGCTCGGCGTGGATGGCGCGGGCCACCACATCGCGCGGCGCCAGTTCCTTGGCCGGGTGATAGTCGGCCATGAAGGCGCGGCCATCAGTATTGCGCAGGATCGAGCCTTCGCCGCGCAGGGCCTCGGTGGCCAGGGGGGCGGGATCGCGGCCGATGTCGATGGCGGTGGGGTGGAACTGCACGAACTCCGGGTCGGCGATCTCGGCGCCGACCAGGGCGGCCAGGCCCAGGCCCTCGCCGCGCACCTGGGTCGGGGTGGTGGTGACGGCGTAGAGGCCGCCGACGCCGCCGGTGGCCAGGATCACGGCCTTGGCGCGGACTTCGACGAGCTCGCCGTCGATCTCGGCGAGCACCCCGACCACGCGGCCGGCGGCGTCCTGGAGCAGGCGCCGGGCGCGGGCGTTCTCGCGGATCTCGATGGTCGGCGTGGCGCGCACCGTCGCGATGACGGCGGCCATGATCGCGGCCCCAGCCCCATCGCCGCCGACGCGGGCGACGCGGGCCTTGGAGTGGGCGGCCTCGAGGCTGAGCACGAAGTCGCCGTCGGCTTTGCGGTCGAACGGGGCGCCGAGGGCGGCCAGGGCGCGGACGGCGGCGGGGCCTTCGCGGGTCAGCAGCGCCACGGCGTCGCCGTCGCATAGGCCGGCGCCGGCGGCGATGGTGTCGGCCGCGTGCAGCGACGGGGTGTCGTCGCCGGCCAGGGCGGCGGCCAGCCCCCCTTGCGCCCAGGCGCTGGAGCAGCCGGTCGCCAGCGGCGTCGGCGACAGCACCAGCGCCGTCTTCGCGGCTAGCGCGGCGGTGAGGCCGGCGAGGCCCGCCCCGAGGATGACGGGGCCGTCGAAGGTAAGCTTCTTGGTCATAAGCTTGCTGCTCGTCTTAGTAGCGGCAGGGCGTAGGAAGTATGGTGGGAGCGCTCACGCAACTCATGGCGAGCTATGTCGCCGTCGAGATAGCGAGACCAAACCTCGCCTAGACGACTGAAGGTACGGTGCGACAACGTGCGGATACCGCCTGTACTGTCGAGACGAACCTTCAAGCGATCGGGCAAAATCTCCTCAATGACGAAGGACGTATTGCCTTCGCCGTGAGCCACTGACCAGGTCCTTAGACGCTCGCCCGCGACAACCGAATTGCGGACGAGATCCCATGCATTCTGCTCGGTGATCTCAGGCATGGTCAGATCAGCTCCACGTCCACGTGGTGGCGCGCCTTGACGAGGTCGTAGCGGGCCGGGGCGGCGGGCGGGGGCAGGTCGATCATCCGCTGCACGGCTTGGCGGGCGCGGTCGAGGATGTCGGCGTCCACCGTCACCTCGTACTGCTCGTGCACCAGGGCGTCGTAGATGTTCTGCAGGGTGATCCGCTTCATGTGCGGGCACATGTTGCAGGGGCCGATGAACTGGGTGCCGGGGCTTTCGGCCTGGACGTTGCTGGCCATCGAGCACTCGGTGATCAGCACCACCTGGGCGGGCTTGCGGGCCGCCACGTAGTCGTTCATCGCGGCGGTCGAGCCGGCGAAGTCCGAGGCCTCGAGGATCTCGGCCGGGCATTCGGGGTGGGCCAGCACCTCGGCGCCGGGCCAGGCCGCGCGCATGTCGGCGATGTCCTGCACGGTGAAGCGCTTGTGCACCTCGCAGTGGCCGGCCCAGGCGATGATCTTGACGTCCGTCTGGCGGGCGACGTTGCGGGCCAGAAACTCGTCGGGGATCAGGATGACCTTGTCGGTCCCCCATTCCCTGGCGGCCCACTCGACCACCTGCACGGCGTTGGCGCTGGTGCAGCAGATGTCGGTCTCGGCCTTCACGTCGGCGGGGGTGTTGACGTAGGTGACGACCGGCACGCCCGGATGGCGCTGCTTGATGAGCCGCACGTCGGCGCCCGTGATCGACGAGGCCAGCGAGCAGCCGGCCAGCAGGTCGGGGATCAGGATCTTCTTTTCGGGGCTCAGAACCTTGCTGGTCTC
The DNA here is from genome assembly GCF_057586355.1 of Caulobacter sp. SRI_008. NCBI lineage: Bacteria > Pseudomonadati > Pseudomonadota > Alphaproteobacteria > Caulobacterales > Caulobacteraceae > Caulobacter > Caulobacter sp. SRI_008. The sequence goes on along the minus strand of NZ_JBYCZS010000001.1, from coordinate 88,841 downwards.
GGCCATGAAGTGCACGCCGGCCTGCACGATGATCTTGGCGTCGCTCTTGGCGGCTTCCTTGGCCAGGGCCAGGCTGTCGCCCACGAAGTCGCCCACGCCGTGGAAGATGTCCGGCGTCATGTAGTTGTGGGCCAGGATGGCGGCGTTCTTCTCGCGCTTCAGCCGGTTGATCTCGACGATCAGCGGCGCGTGCAGGCGCCATTCCATCGGGGTGACATGGTGCTTGACCTTGTCCCATACGGCGGCGGTCTCCGCCTCGATGTCGGCGGTGAAGGCGAGGGGCGCGAAACCGTCGGCCATGTCGTCCTCTCTTATGCTCAAAGTGAGCATTTCCTGGGCCTCAAAAAACGCCGAGACCGAGTTGCGGCTCCGTCCGGCGTCGCGACTTATGCTGAAATTGAGCATAAGGGGCTATCCACATATAGCCGCTCGCTTTGGAAATGCAAAGCATGCGGACGAAAAATCGCTTCCAGGCTTTCTGAACCGGCTTCGTCGATCGATGAGGGTGGCTGGATTATCCCCGACCATGAGCCGATTTTTCACCGAGCATCCCCGCGAAGGCGGGGATCCAAGCCGAGGCGACAGATATCCTGCGGCCGGGCCGCTACCGGAAAGTCAGCTTGGATCCCCGCCTTCGCGGGGAGAGACGGACTCGGAGGCGTTTGAACGGTGAGCTTCGGCCCGACCTAGTGCATCCTTCTGGCCTCGAACGCCTGGTCGATGGCTCGGATCAGGGCGTCCAGAGCGTAGGGCTTGCGCAGCAGGGGCCAGGGCGTGGCGCGGGCCTGGGCCAGTTCCTGGCCGGTGTAGCCCGAACTCAGCAGGATCGGCAGGTCGGGGCGTTCGGCCGAGAGGATGGACGCCAGGTCCACGCCGCTCTTGTCGCCCGGCATCATCACGTCGGTGACCAGCAGGCCAAGCTCGGGATGGGCGCGGGCGACGCTCAGGGCTTCGTCGGCGTCGCCGGCCCGGCGCACGTGGTGGCCCAGCTCCGTCAGCATGGCCTCGACCAGGTCGCCGACCTCGGAATCGTCCTCGGCCAGCAGCACCTCGACGCCGGGGCGCGGGGCGGGGGCGGCGACCGGGGCGTCCTGCAGGATCGCGCCCTCGTGGCTGGCCGGCAGCAGCATCGACACCGTCGTGCCCTTGCCGGGCTTGGAGGCGATCTCGACCTCGCCGCCGCTCTGGCGCACGAAGCCGTAGACCTGCGACAGGCCAAGACCCGTGCCCTTGCCCGAGGCCTTGGTGGTGAAGAACGGCTCGAAGGCGCGGGCGATGGTGTCGGCGTCCATGCCGGCGCCCTCGTCGCACACCGAGACGCGCAGATAGGCGCCGGGCTTCAGCTCGCCGCGAGTCTTGGCCAGGGTCTCGGGACCGGACTCCACGACAATGGTCCCGCCGGGCGGGCTGGCGTCGCGGGCGTTGACCACGAGGTTGAGCAGGGCGGCCTCGAACTGGCCGGAGTCGATCAGCGCGGTGCGGGTGCCCGAGCCGAGGCTGAGCTTCAGCGGCAGCACCTCGCCGACGGCCCGGCGCAGCAGGGCCTCGCTCTCGGCGATCACCCGGTCGACGCGGCAGACCTGGGGATTGAGCGGCTGGCGGCGGGCGAAGGCCAGCAGGTGCTGGGTCAGCTTCTCGCCGCGCCGGGCGGCCGACAGGGCCGCGTCGACCATCTTGTCGCGCCGGCGGGCGTCGTCCGGATGCCGCTGCACCACATCCAGCGCGCCGATCACCACGGTCAGCAGGTTATTGAAGTCGTGGGCCACCCCGCCAGTCAGCTGGCCGATGGCCTCCAGCTTCTGCGACTGGCTGAGGGCCGCCTGGGCCAGGTCGCGCTCGGCCAGGGCGGTGTCGACCTTGTCGGCCAGCAGCTCGTTCATGCCGGTCAGCTGGGCCTCGGCCTCCTTGGCCTCGCTGACGTCGAAGGCGATGCCGATGAAGCCGGCGAAGGCCCCGCCGGGGCCGTAGCGCGGCTGGGAGAACGATTTGAGCCAGCGCCACTCGCCGTCGGGCCGGCGGTAGCGGGCCTCCAGGCTGAAGGGCTTACGCGAGGTCTCGCCGGCGAGCTGGGATTTCAGGATGGACGGCAGGTCCTCGGGATGGATGCGGGTGCGCCAGTCCAGCGTGAGGGCGGCGCGGTAGTCGGCGCCGGCGAAGTCCACGTAAGCCGCGTTGACGAAGTCGCGGGCCCCGCCCTGGCCGGTGATCCACATCAGGGCCGGGGCGCTGTCGGCCAGGGCCCGGAAGCGGGCCTCGCTCTCGCGCAGGCCTTCCTCGGCCTGGCGGCGTTTGGTGACGTCGAAATTGACGCCCAGCACCCGCACGGCCCGGCCGGCGGAGTCGCGCTCGATCTGGCCGCGGCCGTGGATCCAGCGCTCGCCCTCCTGGCTGTCGGTCAGCCGGTACTCGACCTCGTAGATCGGCCCGCTTTTGATGGCCTGGCGGATCTGCTCGCGCACCTTGGGGCGGTCGTCGGGGTGCACGGCGCCGGCGACGTCGTCGAAGCTCAGCGGGCCGTCCAGCGGCAGGCGCAGGTTGCGGCGGGCGGCGGGGGAGAGATGCAGGGCGCCGCTGGCGACGTCCCACTCCCAGGGACCGACCCCGGCGGCGGCCTGGGTGACGTCGAGCCGGGCCTCGGCCTGCACCTGCCGTCGCCGGGCCTCGCCCAGGTGCGCCACCGCCTCGCGCAGGCCGTGGGCCACGGCCGTCGTGGCCGCGGCCGAGATCAGATAGAGGACCAGCGAGGCCGATTCCGCCTCGCTGAGGGGCTCGCCGTAGCGGCCCGCCCACAGCCACCAGCCCAGCAGCCCGCCGCAGACGAGCGGCGCGACGCCCCAGCGCCAGCCGGCGTACAGCGTGACCAGCACCATGGCGGGGAAGAAGGCCTGGGTGGCGCCGATCGCCTGGTCTGGACCCAGCAAGGCGAAACGCATGCCCAGGGCCGTCAGCGTCGCCACCACGGCGGCCGTCGCCGCGCGCCAGAAGGGCGGGGGAACCTCGGGTATGAGCCAGGCGCTTAGCAGGGCGGATGTCGAACGGCGAGGCTTCGACGCCTGGGGGAGCGGATCGTTTTTGTTCATTCTTGCTTCGCGCTCAGAAGCGGGCTTGCCATGAGCATGGACACGCTTACCTAGGACACGCAACACGGGAGATCATGAATGGCGACCGCTCCGAACATCGGCATTTCGGCCAAGCAACGCGCGGACATCGCGCAGGGACTGAACAAGGTCCTGGCTGACAGCTATGCGCTCTACCTCAAGACGCACGGCTATCACTGGAATGTCCGCGGTCCCTATTTCCAGTCGCTGCACATCCTGCTGGAAGGCCAATACAACGAAGAGTGGGCCGCTCTGGACCTGATCGCCGAGCGCATTCGCGCCCTGGGCGAGCTGGCCCCGCAGGGCTACGGCGCCTTCGGCAACCTCTCCAGCATCAAGGACGGCGACGGCGAGAAGGACTGGGAGGCCATGATCAAGGAACTCCTGGCTGACAACGAGACGGTCATCGCCACCCTGCGCGCGGCCTTCCCGGCGGCTGAAGAGGCCGGCGACGAAGCCACCGCCGACCTCTACACCCAGCGCCTGGCGGCCCACGAAAAGCACGCCTGGATGCTGCGCTCGACCCTGAGCAAGTAGTCCGAACGCACCCGCGTGCCGTCCATCCGACGACAACGGGACCTGAAGGCCGCCGCGGCGTTGATCGCCGTCGGCGGCCTTTCTGCGTGCGCCACCGCCTATCACCTGCCGCGCCAGCATGGCCGCGCCGCGGGCGTGGCGAGCCAGGCCGGCACGCTGTCGGACGCAGGGCTCGCCCGCTACGTCGCCGACATGGACCCGGCCATGCTGGCCCTGGCCCGGCGGCACGATCCTCGCCCGCGCAAGGACTACTGGGGGCGGGTGAAGGGCTGGGAGGTGATCGAGATCGCCACCATTCCGACCCTGGGCCCGACCCTGAGCGGCGCGGTTCTCGACTTCGAGGACGCCCGCCGCATCAACGCCTACCGCCTGCCCGCGCCCCTGCCGATCGAGGCGGCCCGGCCCTTCGTGCTGAAGGCCTCGGGCGAGGAGCGGGCCAGAGCCCTGCACTGCCTTTCGCAGGCGGTCTATTTCGAGGCAGGCTTCGAGCCGGCCGACGGCCAGGCGGCCGTGGCCCAGACCGTGCTCAACCGCCTGCGCCATCCCGGCTATCCCAAGTCGATCTGCGGGGTGATCTACGAGGGCTCGCTGCGCAGCACCGGCTGCCAGTTCAGCTTCACCTGCGACGGCTCGCTGGAGCGGGCGGTGTCGCCGGCTCTGTGGAACCAGGCCGAGGCCGTGGCGCGGCGGGCGCTGTCGGGCTTCGTGATGAAGGACGTGGGCGTGGCCACCCACTACCACGCCGACTACGTCTCGCCGTACTGGGCGCCGACCCTGGTCAAGCTGCGCCAGGTGGGCACGCACATCTTCTATCGCTGGACTGGTCCGGCGGGGACGCTGGCGGCGTTCAAGGGGCGCTACGCCGGCGGCGAGACCAAGATCTCGGCCGACACCCTGATGGGCGCCGATCCGCGCACGCTGGAGGCCGCGCCGCCGGAGGTGCTGGCCCAGACGCTGTCGCAGACCTTGGGTGGACCCGTGCCGGCCGCGGCCCTGAAGGACGCCCGCATCGTCGTCATTCCCGACGTCGCCGCGCCGGGCGGCGAGCGGCTGAAGGTCGAGGGCACGGTGGCCGGCCGCCGCATCGCCACGCCCGAGGAGATCGCCCGGATCAACAAGGCCCTGGAGGCCATGCCCGAGGTCCAGGCCCAAGCCGCCGCCAAGCCCGCGCCGCCGGTGGTGGCGGCTCCTCCGCCTCCGCCGCCCAAGCCGAAGCCGAGAGCGCCCAGCCTGCTGAACCCGCTGGATAACTAGTATCCCTCTCCCCTTGCGGGAGAGGGTGGCCTCGCGGAGCGAGGTCGGGTGAGGGGTCTCTCAGAAATCGAAGCTGCGTGCGGCGGTCAGGCTGGGCGGAGGCGTCTCATGTTTGAGAGGCCCCTCATCCGTCGGCCTTCGGCCGCCACCTTCTCCCGCAAGGGGAGAAGGGCAAAGAAAAAGGGGCGACCGGCGGCCGCCCCTCGTTTCTCGTTCTGTCCGAAAGCCTACCAGGCCCCGATCTCGTTGGCCTCTTTGTGGCTGATCGGGTGGTGAGCCTTCTTGTGGTCTTCCTCGGCCAGGAAGCGGACGGCTTCCAGGGCGGCCATGCAGCCCATGCCGGCGGCCGTGACGGCCTGGCGGTAGACGTCGTCGGTGACGTCGCCGGCGGCGTAGACGCCTTCGATGGCCGTCGAGGCCGTGCCCGGCTTGACCTTCAGATAGCCGCCGGGGCCGGTTTCCAGCTGGCCCTTGAACAGTTCCGACGACGGGGCGTGGCCGATGGCGATGAACACGCCGTCGGTCTTCAGCTCGGTGGTCGCGCCGGTCTTGACGTTCTTCAGGCGCACGCCGGTGACGCCTGCCGGATCGCTGTCGCCCAGAACCTCGTCGATGGCGCTATCCCAGACCACCTCGATCTTCGGGTGGGCCAGCAGGCGCTCCTGCAGGATCTTCTCGGCGCGCAATTCGTCCTTGCGGTGCACCAGGGTGACCTTGCTGGCGAAGCTGGTCAGGAACAGGGCCTCTTCGACGGCCGTGTTGCCGCCGCCGACCACCACGACTTCCTTGTTGCGATAGAAGAAGCCATCGCAGGTGGCGCAGGCCGACACGCCAAAGCCCTGGAACTTGCTCTCGCTCTCCAGGCCCAGCCACTTGGCCTGGGCGCCGGTGGCGATGATGATCGTCTCGGCGACCCAGTCCTGGCCGCTGTCGGTCTTCACCGTGAACGGACGCTGGCTGAGGTCGACCGACAGCACGATGTCGTTGACCAGCTCGGTGCCCACGTGCTCGGCCTGGGCGCGCATCTGGTCCATCAGCCAGGGGCCCTGGATGACGTCGGCGAAGCCCGGATAGTTCTCGACGTCGGTCGTGATGGTCAGCTGGCCGCCCGGCTGGATGCCGGCGATGAGCACGGGCTTGAGCAGCGCGCGGGCGGCGTAGATGGCGGCGGTGTAGCCGGCGGGGCCCGAACCGATGATCAGGCAGCGCGTGTGGCGGGGAGCGGTGGTGGACATGGCGGATATCTAGGCGCGATTCCGCTCGTGCGCTACATTGACGCCATGAACCCGCTGCTGGAACGCATCACGATCGAACCCGGCAAGGCCGGAGGCCGTCCCTGCATCCGCGGTCTGCGTGTGCGGGTGCAGGATGTTCTGGAGATGCTGGCGGCCGGCATGACCTCCGCCGAGGTGCTCCAAGAGTATCCTTACCTGGAACCGGACGACATACGCGCGGCGCTGGCCTACGCCGCCGCCGCGGTCGCCGACACCACCGTCGTCGCCGCTTGAAGCTTCTGGTCGACGCCCAGCTTCCACAGGCCTTGGCCGAGTGGCTGCGCGACCAAGGCCTGTCGGCGGATCACTTGGCGGAACTTGGACTGCTGTCCGCGTCCGACGGCGAACTCTGGGACCTCGCCTTGAGCAAGGGCTACGTCATCATCACCAAGGACCGCGACTTCGTCGAATGGTCGCGGCACAGGACGCCGCGCGCCAGGGTGCTGTGGGTTCGGTTTGGAAATATGAGCCGCGAGGTTCTTCTGGCGCGAATGGGAAGCGCCTTGAGTGAGCTTCGGTAGGCTCTGGCGGGAGATGCGGCCGTCATCGAGATCGGTCGCTGAGAATTGGAGGGGGAGGCATGAAGGGCGGATTGACGATCGGTATCGGGGCCGGGACGGCGATCGGGGTCGCGCTCGGCGTGGCGACCAACAACATCGCCATGGGCATCGCGATCGGCGTCGCCATCGGGGCGGGCCTGGGCACGGCGCTGGAGGCGGCCAAGCCGGCCGGGGCGAAGCCCGGTAAGGGCGGCGACGGGGGTGATACATCGTCCTCGACGTATTCCGATGGCGGCTCCTCGACCTCGGACTCTTCGTCGAACGCGTCGGACTGCGGATCCTCATCCGATGGCGGCTCGTCGGACGGCGGAAGCTGCGGCGGGGGTGGCGGCGGAGGCGGTGGCGGGGATTGACGCCTCGTCCACGATTTCAGGGTTAATATGGCGAGGACACGCGTGAGTTCGCCCATGACCGCTTCGCCCGAAATCGAGATCGCCGGCCGCAGGATCGGCGCCGACCATCCGCCCTATGTGATCTGCGAGCTGTCGGGGAACCATAACGGCAGCCTCGAGCGCTGCCTTTCGATGGTCGACGCGGCCGCCGACACCGGCTGCGACGCGATCAAGATCCAGACCTACACCGCCGACACCATCACGCTCGACGTCGACCGGCCCGAGTTCAAGATCAATGGCGGCCTGTGGGACGGGCGAAGCCTCTATGAGCTCTACCAGGAGGCCCAGACGCCGTTCGAATGGCATGCGGCCATCTTCGAGCGCGCCAGGAAGCGCGGCGTGACGATCTTCTCCAGCCCGTTCGACGAGACGGCGGTCGACCTGCTGGCCGGGCTCGACGCCCCCGCCTACAAGATCGCCTCGTTCGAGGCCGTCGACCTGCCGCTGATCCGCTACGCGGCGGCCAAGGGCAAGCCGCTGATCATCTCGACCGGCATGGCCAACCTGGCCGAGATCGAGACCGCCCGGAACACCGCCCTGGAAGCCGGGGCGGCCGGGGTGCTGCTGCTGCACTGCGTTTCGAGCTATCCCGCCACCTTCGCCGACGCCAACGTCCGGACCGTGGCCGACATGGCCGCCCGCTTCGGCTGCCCGATCGGCCTGTCGGACCACACGCCGGGCACGGCCGCCTCGGTGGCGGCGGTGTCGGTGGGCGCGGCCGCCATCGAGAAGCACTTCACCCTGGCTCGCGCCGACGGCGGGCCGGACTCGGCCTTCAGCCTGGAGCCGGCCGAGTTCCGGGCGCTCGTGAACGACACCAAGAACGCCTGGGCCGCGCTGGGTCGCGCCCATTACGACGTGCTGGGCTCCGAGCAGGCCAACCTGCAGTACCGCCGCTCGCTCTACGTCACCGCCGACGTGCCGGCCGGCGCGATCCTGAGCCGCGACAACGTCCGCTCGGTGCGTCCGGGCATCGGCCTGCCGCCGGCCGACCTCGACAAGGTGCTGGGCCGCCCCGCCGCCCGCGCCCTGACCCGCGGCGAGCCGCTGGCCTGGGACATGGTGGGCGAGTGACCCTCGGTACGATCGTTTTCGAGCGGCGTACGCGGGAGGACGGCGCGCTCAGCATCATGCCGCTGATCGACGGGATTGCCCTGATCGATCTGGTCGCCACGTTCGAGCGTGAATACCGTTGCGGCGGCTCCGGCGGGCGCGACGGCCTTGTACCGGAATACTTTCGCTTCGGTCCGTTGGATCGCCATTTCATGGGGCGGGGCGAGGCTCCGTCACCCACGCGCGTTGTCGTCCTCGGCTGCGACTGCGGAGAATGGGGGTGCAATCCGTTCTTCTGCCGCGTCGAAGTCGACGCCCAGGCCGTACGCTGGAGCGGCTTCGAGCGCTTTTCCGGCGACGAGGCCTATGCGGCCTTCGGGCCGTTCGTCTTCGAACGCGGGGCCTATGAGCAGGCGCTGAAGACGTTGCCGGGCGTTGAGGACGTGGAGCGGGCATGAGCCGGATCGCGCCGGAGCCGCTCGTCGTCTGGCGCTCGCCGCGTCGTCTTCTCGTGAAGACCGGGACCGTGCCTTTGGCCTTCGCCACCCTGGGGGCGGTCTTCGGGCTGTTCGATCCCGAGGCGATCCTCGAGGCCTTCGGCCGCTACGTCTTCCTGCAGGACGACCGCTGATCGCAGTCAGCGGCGGTCGAACTTCTGGAAGGCCCAATAGACGCCGAACGACAGCGCGCCGCCCAGCAGCATCATCAGGGACATGGAGACGAGAGGGTCCATCGCTAGTCCTCCACCTTGCGCAAAAGGTAGTGGGCCAAATGCCGCCGGGCAACGAAGGCCATCATACGCTCAGAACCCGTCTTTCCCCGCGAAGGCGGGGACCCAAGCCGAGCTGGCGGAAAATCGACGGCCGAGCCGGGTCCCGAAAGTCCGCTTGGATCCCCGCCTTCGCGGGGAGGCTCGGATAAAAAGGGCCATGCCGCTGAACGCGGATCGCTCTCAGTCCTTCGCTCGCGCCGCGTCCATCCGCGCCAGCACCTCGGCCGCCGCGCGGCCGGTCTCGTCGACCGGGGCGTAGGTCCAGCCGTGGAAGGCGCCGCCGTAGGGGCGGGCCGCGCCCTGGCGTTCCAGTTCCTCGTGGAAGAGGCGGAACTTCAGGCTGTGGCCTTCCATCTTGAGGATGAACACCGGCTTACCGGTCGAGGCGGCCTCGGTGGCCATGTTGGTCGAGTCCTCGGTGACGAGGATGTAGTCGGCCGCCGCCAGGAAGGCGAAATAGGGGTTGGGGCCGTCGCCGTCCCAGATGATGCCGGGCAGGTCGCGCAGGCGGGCGGCCAGCAGGGCGCGGGCCGGCTCGGGCGTGCGGCGCGAGAAGGTCAGCAGCAGGCTGCCGCCTTCCTGCTCCAGCGGCAGCTGGATCTCGTGGGCCATCTGGGCGGCGCGCTCGACGGAGAGATCAAAGGCCTTGGACTTGCCGCCCAGCAGCACGGCCACGCGCGGGCGGGGCAGGGCCTCGATGGCGTCCTTGAACTTCTCGTACTCGGCGTCGAGGCGCGCCTGGCTGACGCGGTGCGGCGAGCCGGTGATCGGGATCACGTTGTCGCCGGTCAGCCGGTCGTGCTTGGGCGGGATGACCAGGTCGAACATCTGGGCCGGGACGCGCGGGTCCTGGATCTGCACGACATAGGTCTTGCCGGCCGACCACTTCTTCAGCCGGATCGACAGGGGCAGGGTGGCGCGGCCGGCGGCGACCCACAGGTCGGGCCAGGGCGCGGTGATCTCGCTTTCGGGGGTGATCCAGCGCTTGGGCAGCCAGGCCAGCCACCAGGGCAAGCGGCCGGTGCGGCCCTTCCAGGACACGCGCTTGACCACGATCTTGGCAGGACGCTGGCGCGCGATCGCCTCGGCCAGGCCCACGGCCTGGGCCTCGATGCCGGCGCGACCGTCCGAGACGGCCCAGATGGTCAGCGGTTCAGGACGAGGCTTTTCGCTCGCGCTCATCAGTCCAGCCCTCAAACGGCGAACGCCGCGGACCCGCCTTCGAAAGGGCGGATCCACGGCGATTGGCCGAACTTCATGGCGGGGTTAGGGCTAAGCCCTAGACCCACTCGACCTTGAGGATCTCGTAGGCCTTCACGCCGCCGGGGGTGTTGACCTCGACGACTTCGCCCACTTCCTTGCCGATCATGGCGCGCGACAGCGGCGAGCTCAGCGAGATGCGGCCCGACTTCACGTCGGCTTCGTGGTCGCCCACGATCTGGTAGCGGGCTTCTTCTTCGGTGTCCTCGTCGACCACGCTGACCGTGGCGCCGAACTTCACCTGAGCGCCGGACAGCTTGGAGACGTCGATGACCTGGGCGCGGGCGATCTTGTCCTCGATCTCGGCGATCTGGCCCTCGATCCAGCCCTGGCGTTCCTTGGCGGCGTGGTATTCGGCATTTTCCGAGAGGTCGCCATGCGATCGCGCTTCGGCGATCGCGGCGATCACGGCGGGCCGTTCAATCGTCTTCAAACGCTTCAGTTCTTCGTCGAGGGTTTGATAACCCAAGACGGTCATCGGCACTTTTTCCATTGCGGATTTTAGCTCGGTTCGCCGTAAGGGGAGGAAGACTCCTAGTCGCTGGCGCACGCGACCGGGGGCTGAGAGGATAGGCGCCGCATTCTGGATAAGCAAGTCTCACGCGTCGGGCGACGCGCGCGGCCAAGCTGGCGGTCCTTCTTCCCCTGCAGAGCTCCCGTCAGGCCCGCTTCAGCGCGCCGGGCCGCGAGGCCAGGCGGCGGTCGCCGGGCAACTGGAACTGGCCGACCAGACGGGCCAGCTCGCCGGCGTCGTCGTTGAGGGCGTGGGTGGCCGCGGCGGTCTCCTCCACCAGGCCCGCGTTCTGCTGCAGCACCTGGTCCATCTGGTTCACCGCGGTGTTGACCTGGGTCAGGCCCTGGGCCTGGTGCTGGGCGCTGGCGGCGATCTCGGAAACCAGGCCGTCGATCTCAGCGATCTGCGAGACGATGCGCTCCAGCGCTTCGCCCGTGCGGCCGACCAGCTCGACGCCCTCGCCGACCTGGCGGGTCGAGGTGGTGATCAACTGCTTGATCTCTTTGGCGGCCTCGGCCGAGCGCTGGGCCAGGCCGCGCACCTCGGAAGCCACCACGGCGAAGCCCTTGCCGGCCTCGCCCGCGCGGGCGGCTTCGACGCCGGCGTTGAGGGCCAGCAGGTTGGTCTGGAAGGCGATCTCGTCGATGACGCCGATGATCCGCGAGATCTGGGTGGCCGAGGTCTCGATCGCGCCCATGGCGTCGACGGCCTCGCCGACCACCTCGCCCGAGCGGCGGGCGTCGTCGCGGGCGCGGGCCACGACGGCGGCGGCCTTGCGGGCGCCGTCGGCCGTCTGCCCGACGGTGGCGGTGATCTCGTCCATGGCGCTGGCGGTCTCGGCCAGGTTGGCGGCCTGCTGCTCGGTGCGGCGCGACAGGTTCGAGGCGGCGTCGGCGATCTGGTCGGAGCCGCGGCGCACGCCGCCGGCGCGCTCGTCGATGACGGCCAGGGCGTCGGCCAGCTTGACGGCCGCCTGGTTGAAGTCGGCGCGCAGCTGCTCGTAGGACTCGGAGAACTGCTCGACCAGGCGGACCGAAAGGTCGCCCTTGGCCAGGCGCGACAGGCTTTGGGCGAGGGCGTCGACCATGTCGGCGCGCTGGCGCTCGGCGGCGGCCTGGACGGCGGCGTGGGCGACGCGGCCTTCCTCTTCCGAGCGACGGGCGTGATCGGCGGCGGCGTCGGCCTCGCGGGCCTCCTGCATGGCCTCCTCGGCCTTGGCGCGGGCGCGCTCGGCCAGGCCGATGACGCGGTGCAGGCCTTGGGTGGCCATGATCAGGGCGCCGGCCTCGACGATCAGGATGACGGCGTGGACCAGCACGCGGCCAAGGCTCGCCGAGCCCGGGAAGACGGCTGCGGGCAGCAGGTAGCTGAGCGAGAGGTGGTGGACGGCGACGGTGGCGGCCGCGGCGGCGATCACGGTCCAGTCGCAATAGACGACCAGCAGGGCCAGGGCCGCGAAATAGGCCATGTGCATGTCGATCTGCCAGGCGTGGCCGTCGAGGGCGGCGACCAGCAGCGAGACCTGGGCCATCAGCGCCACGCCCGACAGGATGCGGCCCGTCTGGGTTTCGCCGCGTTGCAGGACGGCGCCGGCGGCCAGGGCGGCGGTCATCACCGCCGCGATGGCGATGCCCAGCACGTGCTCGCCGACCATGAAGCGGGCGCCGATGACGATGGGGGCCATGACCGAGGTCAGGGTCAGGATCAGGCGACCGCCGAGGCGGCGCTGGACGTCGAGGTTCGAGGTCTTCGAGCTCATGGGCGGGGCTCCAGAACGGACTTTGCGGCGCAGACGCCGGCGGCCTCGGGATCGAGAAGGACGATCGCGCCGGCGGCGCGCAGGCGCTGACCCAGGGTGGCGGGATCGCCGCGCAGGATCAGGATGAAGGGCACGGACCCCGCGCCGGCGATGTCGCCGGCCGTGGTCGCCGCGCCCGCGGCGTGGGCGGCCGACCACCAGGGCGGAAAGACGGCGGCGACGCGGCCCGGATCGCGCGGCGAGGCGCTGGACAACGTCACCGCCAGAAGCGTCAGAACAATCGCGCAGGTTGCGGCCAGTGTTCGACCCAGGGCGTGAAGCAGATCACGCCAGGTTCGAACACGCTGCAGGGACAACCTCGATCTCCGGGGCAAGGCGCGCCTGGATCGCGCACGTCAGGGGGCGATCTTTTGCGCGATCACGGTGATCGAAGTCTTAAGATCACGGTCGAGCGTCGCCATGTCGCAGGCGATGAGATTGACCGTGAGTTGCGTTCCCCTGGCTCAATCGGCGTAGGCGTATTCGCCGCCGCGCTCCAGGGCGGTGCGATAGGCCGGGCGGGCGTGGATGCGCTCGAGGAAGGCCTTCACCCGGGGGCGCGAATTGGCCCCGGCGCGTGAGGCGGCGGCCTCCAGCGGGAAGCTCATCATCACGTCGGCGGCGGTGAAGTCCGAGCCGGCGAACCATTCGGACTTGGCCAGTTCGGCGTCCCAATAGTCGATATGGGCCTTCAGCTGCGGATCGACGAAGCCGGATTGGGCCTTGCCGGCGATGGCCTTGACCAGGGGCTTGAGCAGGCCCGGCGAGCGGGCGGGCAGGGCGCTGAACACCAGCTTCAGCAGCAGCGGCGTCATGGCCGAGCCCTCGGCATAGTGCAGCCAGTAGGTATAGCGCAGGCGTTCTGGGGTTCCCGCCGCCGGGATCAGCCGGCCGTTCCCGTAGGTGTCGAGGATGTATTCGATGATCGCGCCGGTCTCGGCGATGGTCTTGTCGCCGTCGGTGATCACCGGCGACTTGCCCAGCGGATGGATGGCCCGCAACTCCGGCGGGGCCAGCATGGTCTGCAGGTTCCGCTCGTAGCGCTTGACCTCGTAGGGGACGCCCAGCTCCTCCAGCAGCCAGAGGACGCGCTGGCTGCGCGAGTTGTTCAGGTGGTGGACGACGACCATTCGGGCTTTCCCTGCCTTCTGCTTAAGGGTCCGGACGATGGCTGGCCATTCAGCGTTCGGCAAGGTTTACCGCGTCTTGTTCGCCCTCAAGTCGAGTCGGGGGACCTGATGAGTATGCGTAAGACGTTCGGCCGGCTGTCTCTGGCCGGCAAGCTGATGGCCGCTGGCGGCGCCGCCCTGGGCGTGCTGCTGATCGCCGGCTCGCTGCTGATCTCGTGGCAGAGCGGCAAGGCGGTGAAAAGCCTGGCCCAGCGCTACGCCGCCAGCGTCACCGCCCAGACCGCCCAGGAGATCAAGAACGACCTCGACGACGCCGACGCGGTCGTGCGCTCGTCGGCGGGCCTGTTCGCGGCCAGCTACCAGGCCGGCCAGCGCGATCGCGCGGTCTATCTGGCCCAGCTGAAGCCGATCGCCAGCGCCTCGCGCACCGAACTGGGCGCCTGGCTGATGTTCGCCCCCGGCGCCCTGGGCGACGACGCCGCCTTCGCCGGCCGCGCCGACCTGGGCTCGACCCCGCAGGGCCGGTTCATCGGCTACTGGGTGCGAAGCGGCGACAGCCTGAGCCTGGAGCAGGGCGAGGACGCCGAGTTCGGCGAGGACTTCTACACGACCAGCGCCGCCAGCGGCCGGCCGGCGATCCTGGAGCCCTATCGCGACAACATCACCGACGGCGGCGAAACCAAGATGCTGCTGATGACCTCGGTCACCTATCCGGTGATCGTGGACGGCAAGACCGTGGGCGTCATGGGCGCGGACCTGGCTCTGGACGATATCGCAAATCGCCTGACCGCCCTGAAGCCGTTCGACGACGGCCGGGCCATGCTGGTCTCGCCGGGCGGCCTTTGGGTGTCGCACCCCGAGGCGGACCTGCGGATGAAGGCCTACGCCGATCCCGGCCTCGACGTGGTCAAGGCGGTGATCGCCGGCGGCGGTCCGACGGTGATCGAGGGCGTGAAGATCAAGGGCCAGCGGGCCGAGCGGCTGGTGGCGCCCGTGCGCCTGGCCTCGGGCGCGACCTGGGCCATGGTGGTGGACGTCACCGAGGACGCGCTGCTGGCGCCGGCCCGCAAGCTGGCCATGGGCCTGGCGATCGGCGGCCTGGTGCTTCTGGCCTGCGCCTTGGGCGTGCTGGCCCTGGCCTCGCGCCGGCTGATCGCCCAACCGCTGCTGGCCTTGCGCGGCGCCGTGGGCGTGCTGGCCGAGCACCGCTACGACCAGCCGGTGGCCGAGGCCGCCCGCGCCGACGAGATCGGGGCCATCGCCCGGGCGCTCGACACGCTGCGGCAGGAACTGGCCCGCGCCCAGGCCATGCGCGAGGAGCAGGAGGGCCTGCGCCGCGCCGCCGACGCCGACCGCGACCGGGCCGTGGCCCTGACCCTGTCGATCGACGAGCAGACCGACGTGGTCCGCCAGGTGGGCGAAGCCCTGGCCGCCGTGGCCGAGGGCGATCTGGGCCGTCGCATCCCCGGTCCGTTCGCCGAGGTCTACGAGCCGCTGCGCCGCGACTTCAACACCGCCGTCGAGAGCCTGGAGCAGGCGATCGGCGAGATCGCCGAGGCCAGCGCCGCCATCGGCGAGGCCACGACCGCGCTCAGCCGCGCCTCGGGCGAGCTGGCCGGCCGCACCGAGCGACAGGCCGCCGGCATCGAGCGGGCCGCGGGCTCCTTGAACGAGATCACCCAGGCCGTGGGCGAGGCGGCCGGCGGGGCCGACGAGACCCGCCGCCTGGTCGCCGCCGCCCGCGCCGAAGCCGACCAGGGCGGTGCGGTGGTCACCCAGGCCGCCGCCACCATGGGCGAGATCGACGCCTCGGCCCGCCAGATCGGCGACATCGTCGGCCTGATCGACGAGATCGCCTTCCAGACCAACCTTCTGGCCCTGAACGCGGGCGTGGAAGCCGCCCGGGCCGGCGACGCCGGTCGCGGCTTCGCCGTCGTGGCCCAGGAAGTGCGGGCCCTGGCCCAGCGCTCGGCCGGCTCGGCCAAGGAGATCAAGACCCTGATCGGCGCCTCGGCCGTACGGGTGGAAGCGGGCGTCGGCCTCGTGGAGCGTACCGGCTCGGCCCTGCACGGCGTGGCCGGACGCATGGCCGGCATCGACGCCGCCGCCACCCGCATCGCCTCGTCGGTGCGCGAACAGGCCCAGGGCCTGTCGGCGGTCAACGCCGAGGTCGCCGAGATGGAGCGCTTCACCCAGGAGAACTTGGTCATGGTCGATCAGGCCCGCACCGCCGACCAGGCCCTGGCGGGCCAGGGCGCGCGGCTGGAGGCCTTGGTGGGGCGGTTCAGGCTGGGGCGGTCGGCGGCGCGGCGGCGCGTGGCGGCTTAGGCTTCGAGCCTTCGCCTTTCCCTTACTCCCGTCATTCCCGCCCTTGTGGCGGGAACCCCTCTGTCAGCCGCAAGGGCGGAGGGGGCGGCGTGCTGAGCACGCCGCTGGCATTTCACGTGACAGCTGAACCAGGGTTTCCCGCCACAAGGGCGGGAATGACGGGCGGATAGGGGGAGCGGGCTAAATCACGCTCTCGACGATGTGCGCCCTGTAGAGCACGGCGATCAAATCCGTCTGGGTGATCACGCCGACCAGCTTGCGGTCGCGGTCGACGACCATGGCCTCGTGGGTTTGGCCGCTCGAGAGGATCGGCAGCAGGGCGGCGATCGGGGTGCCTTCGCGCACGCGGTGGACGAAGGGGTCGAGCGCGGCTTCGACCGTGCGGCGGCGGTTGGCCTGGAGTTCGGCGCGGCGGGCCATGCCGATGACGCGGCCCTCCTCGTCGACGACCGGGGCGACGCGCAGGTCGTGGCTCTGCAGGAAGGCCAGGGCGCTTTCGGCCGACTGGGCGCGGTCGAGCCGGATGACGTCGCGGGACATCACGTCGCCGCAGCGGATCTGCGAGTGCAGGCGCTGGTGGGCCTCGATCTCGACCTCGCGGAACAGGGCGTTGAGGTCTTCGCGGCTGACGTCGAGCAGTTCGCCATAGCGGGCCAGGGCCTTGTCGAGGTCGCCGGTGCTGTAGCCGATGCGCGAGGCGGGGGCCGGATCGGCCGTGCCGTGCGGGCTGGATGGCGGGGCCGGGGCCTTGTGCGGATAGGAGCGGCCGACCGCGCGGTTGTAGGCCATGCCGGCCAGGACCAGCAGGATCGAGTCCACGGCCACCGGATTGAGGGCGAAGAGATAGCCTGCCTTGGTCACGGCCGGTCCGCCGATGACGGTGATCAGGGCCACCGCGCCGCCGGGCGGGTGCAGGCAGCCCAGCAGCACCATGGCGGCGATGGCCAGGCCCACGGCCAGGGGCGCGGCGAGCAGCGGCTGGGCCGGCAGCAGCAGGGCCACGGTGATGCCGATCAGCGCCGAGACGACATTGCCGCCGATCACGCCGCGCGGCTGGGCCAGGGGGCTGGCGGGCACGGCGAAGACCAGCACGGCCGAGGCCCCGATCGGCGCGACCAGCAGAGGATGCAGCCAGTCGCCGCCGCCGACGGTGAAGCGTCCCAGCACTCCGGCGAACAGCAGGCCCAGCAGGGCGCCGCCGCCGCCCTTCAGCGCGTCGGCCGGCCGGATCGGCGTCTTGCCGCGAAGCAGGGTGAGCAGGCGATCGGTGTTGAGCGCGGGCGTCGAAGCGGTCATGAGCGTTTTGATAGGCGATGCGGGCCGGCGATGGCGCCGAAAATCGCTGTCGAACGGCTCAGCCGCGCTGGAAGGCCAGGGCGACCAGGCCGGCGACAATGCAGGCCTGGGCGAAGACGATCAGGGCCAGCCAGGCGCCGAAGGGCTGCTTGCGGGTCTTGTGGCGCAGCCAGCGCTGGGCCAGCAGCGCGCCGGGCGCGGCGCCCAGGCAGGCCGACAGCAGCAGCACCCGCTCGGGCACGCGGCGATCGCCCTCGACGGCGGCGGCCTTGTCGTGGGCGAACAGCATGAAGCAGAAAAGGTTGGCCGCCAGCAGGGCCAGGACGACGATGAAGGTCACCGCACCTGTTCCGGCGGGGCGTGGTCGAGGGGCGCCAGGTCGGGCTCGACCCAGCCGCAGCGAGCGGCGACGCTGAACAGGCGCTCGCGCGACCAGAAGCCCAGCGGCCAGGCCTTGTCGCCCAGCGGCGTGTCCAGCAGGCGGGCGGCGGCCTCGGCGTCGTCCGCATCGGCGGGCAGGGCGGCGACGAAGGCGCGGATGGCGGCCAGATAGGCCTGGGTGATGGTCTCGTGATAGCCGCTGGTGTCGTCGTTCACCCCGCCGACGGCCTCGTTATAGGCGCGGATGATGCCCGGCAGGTCACGCTCAAGGCCCGCGTCGCGGGTGCGCACGAGGCGCAGCGTCGCGGTCAGGTGGGCCGCGTGGGTCCACTCTTCCTTGGGCAGGCTGCGGTCGAGCAGGCGCTCGGCCAGGCGGGCGATTTCGGCTGTGGCGTAGGCGGTCATGGCGGGTTCCGTGGAACCCGTCTGTAGGGGAGGCGGGCGAGCGAGGCTAGGGGAGACCGCCTTCGGCGGCCCCCTCAGTCGGCTTCGCCGACAGCTCCCCCAAAGGGGGAGCATCTGCGCCGCGTAGATCCTCCCCCTTTGGGGGAGGTGGCCCGGAGGGCCGGAGGGGGTTACCGCCGCACGTCCATCAGCTTGCCCTTCTGGTGCATGTCGAGCAGTTGGGCGTTGGAGATGAAGTAGGTTTCGCCAGCGACGTAGTCGGAGGGGCTGGCGCCCCAGGGGACGTCGGACGAGCGGTTGTAGATCTTCTTGCTGGGATGGATGTAGACGCCCTCGGCTTTGACCGCGCTGACCACGGCCGCGCCGTACTGGCAATCGGGGCACTCGGTGTTGCGGCTGTCTCGGCCGAAATCCATCGTATAGACGTCGTCGACGTGGGGTGCGTGCAGATAGGTCAGGTTGTTCTTGTCGTCGATGGCGGCGTTGACGCCGAGCAGCACGACCAGGGCGCCGGCGCCGCCCAGGCCCACCAGCCAGCCGCGACGGTCGATGAACGGGATCGGCGGCTTGGAGAGGCCCGCCTCGAAGGTCTTCGAGTTCAGCAGGCGGTCGGCGTGGCCGCAGGTTTCGCAGACCTTGTGCCAGACCTTGCCGGTGGTCCAGCGGAACAGGAACCAGAGGTGCCGCACGGTGTAGTCCAGGACCACGGTGCTGGGCTGTTCCTTCTCGCAGTGACTGCACTGGAACGCGCCGGCGTTGGCGAACACGCGTCGTTGGCCCTGATGCCCCCAGGCGAAGAACATGGTCGTTTCCCCCTTGTCGGCCGCCATCGTGATGGTTCGGCGACCGTTGTTCCTCGATGCTAAGACACCGGTGTCCAGGCAGGCAAGCGGGATGCGTGTGTTCGTGGTGAAGTTTCTCGCGGGGCGCGTGTTTTGAGGCCGCTCCCGTGAGGCCAAACGAAAAAGGCCGCCCGGATCGCTCCGGGCGGCCTTCCTGTCTAGAAGCTATAGGCGCGTCTTACGACGCGTAGCTTTGCAGCGGGCGCACTTCCAGGGCCTTGGCCGGGGCCGAGGAGATGGCCTGGGCGGCGGCGAGGGCGCCGGCGCTGGTGGTGTAGTAGGGCACCTTCATCATCAGGGCCGTGCGGCGGATGTCGAAGCTGTCTTCCAGGGCCTGCTTGCCTTCGGTGGTGTTGAACACCAGCTGCACGCCGCCGTTCTTCATCACGTCGACGATGTTCGGACGGCCTTCCAGCACCTTCTTGACCAGCTCGACCTCGACGCCCTGCTCGGCCAGGTAGCCGCGGGTGCCGACGGTGGAGATGACCTTGAAGCCGGCCGCTTGCAGCAGCTTCACCGGCTCGACGATCCAGGGGCGGTCGCTTTCCTTGACCGACACGAACGCCGTGCCCGAGGTCGGCAGGGTGACGCCGCCGCCCAGCTGGCTCTTGGCGAAGGCGCGGGCGAAGGCCGGACCCAGGCCCGTCTCGCCTTCACGGATCCAGTCGAGGCCCATGACCTCGCCGGTCGAGCGCATTTCCGGGCCGAGGATGGTGTCGACGCCGGCGAAGCGGGCGAACGGGAAGACCGCTTCCTTGACCGCGATGTGGTCGTAGGGCTCGTCCTTCAGGCCGAACTCGGAAAGCTTGGCGCCGGCCATCAGCTTGGCGGCGATGGCGGCGACCGGCTGACCAATCGTCTTGGCGACGAACGGCACGGTGCGCGAGGCGCGCGGGTTCACTTCCAGCACGTAGATGCGCGGGTTGTCGCCGTGCGGCTCTTCGATGGCGAACTGCACGTTCATCAGGCCGCGCACGTTGAGGGCCAGGGCCATCTGCACGGTCTGGCGCTTCAGTTCCTCGACGGTCTCGGCCTTCAGCGAGAAGGGGGGCATCGAGCAGGCGCTGTCGCCCGAGTGGACGCCGGCTTCTTCGATGTGCTCAAGCACGCCGGCCACGAACACGCTTTCGCCGTCGCACAGGGCGTCGACGTCAACCTCGGTGGCGCGGCTCAGATAGTGGTCGAGCAGGATTGGGTGCTCGAACGAGATCTCGCCGGTGTTGGCGATGTAGCGTTCCAGCTGCTCGTGATCGCGGATGATCTCCATCCCCCGCCCGCCCAGCACGTAGGACGGACGCATCACGAACGGGAAGCCGATCTTGTCGCCTTCGGCGCGGGCCTCGTCCCAAGTGCGGGCGATGGCGTTTTCCGGCTGGGCGATGTTCAGGCCGTTCAGCAGTTGCTGGAAGCGCTCGCGGTCCTCGGCCAGGTCGATGGCGTCGGGGCTGGTGCCCAGGATCGGCACGCCGGCCTCTTCAAGCGCGTGGGCCAGCTTCAGCGGGGTCTGGCCGCCGAACTGGACGATGACGCCGGCCAGCTCGCCCTTGCTCATCTCGACATGCAGCAGCTCCAGCACGTCCTCGGCCGTCAGCGGCTCGAAGTACAGGCGGTCGGAGGTGTCGTAGTCGGTCGAGACGGTCTCGGGGTTGCAGTTGACCATGATCGACTCCACGCCGATCTGGTCGAGCGCGAAGGCGGCGTGGCAGCAGCAGTAGTCGAACTCGATGCCCTGGCCGATGCGGTTGGGACCGCCGCCGAGGATCACGGCCTTCTTGGCGCCCGACGGCTCGCTCTCGCACTCGGGAACCTGGCCCAGGGCGCCGAACTCGTAGGTCGAGTACATGTAGGGCGTGGAGGCCAGGAACTCGCCGGCGCAGCTGTCGATGCGCTTGAAGACCGGGCGGACGGCCAGGTCCTGGCGGGCCTTGCGGACGGCCTTTTCGTTCGAGGCGGTCAGCTTGGCGAGGCGCGCGTCGGAGAAGCCCTGGGCCTTGAGGGCGCGGAAGCCCTGGGCGTCCTTGGGCAGGCCGCCGGCGCGGACCAGACCTTCCTGGCGGACGATCTCGGCGATCTGGCGCAGGAACCAGGGTTCATAGGAACAGGCGGCGTTGACCTCTTCCACGGTCAGGCCGTGGCGGAAGGCCTGGGCGATGACGCGCAGGCGATCGGGGGTGGGCACGCCCAGGGCGCGGATGACCGCGGCCTTGCCGGTGTCCGGATCCTCGGCGCCGTGGATTTCCACCTCGTCGAAGCCGTTCAGGCCGGTTTCCAGGCCGCGCAGGGCCTTCTGGACGCTTTCCTTGAAGGTGCGGCCGATGGCCATCACTTCGCCGACCGACTTCATGGCGGTGGTCAGCAGCGGCTCCGAACCCGGGTACTTCTCGAAGGCGAAGCGCGGGATCTTGGTGACGACGTAGTCGATCGACGGTTCGAACGAAGCCGGGGTCGCGCCGCCGGTGATGTCGTTCTTCAGTTCGTCGAGCGTGTAGCCGACGGCCAGGCGGGCGGCGACCTTGGCGATCGGGAAGCCGGTGGCCTTCGACGCGAGGGCCGACGAGCGCGACACGCGCGGGTTCATCTCGATGACGACCATGCGGCCGTCGGCCGGGTTCAGCGCGAACTGGACGTTCGAGCCGCCGGTCTCGACGCCGATCTCGCGCAGCACGGCGATCGAGGCCGCGCGCATCCACTGGTATTCCTTGTCCGTCAGGGTCAGGGCCGGGGCGACGGTGATGCTGTCGCCGGTGTGGACGCCCATCGGGTCGATGTTCTCGATCGAGCAGACGATGATGCAGTTGTCCGCCGTGTCGCGGACCACTTCCATCTCGTATTCCTTCCAGCCCAGGACGCTCTCTTCGATGAGCACCTCGGTGGTCGGCGACAGGTCGAGGCCGCGGGCGACGATCTCCTCGAATTCCTCGAGATTGTAGGCGATGCCGCCGCCGGTGCCGGCCAGGGTGAAGGACGGGCGGATGATCGCCGGCAGGCCGACGAAGGCCAGGCCCTCACGGGCCTCTTCCATGTTGTGGGCGGCCTTGGACTTGGGGCTTTCGAGGCCCAGCTTGTCCATGGCGTCGCGGAACTTCTGGCGGTCCTCGGCCTTGTCGATGACCTCGGCCTTGGCGCCGATCATCTCGACGCCGAACTTCTTCAGGACGCCGGCTTCCTCGAGGGCGAGGGCGGTGTTGAGGGCCGTCTGGCCGCCCATGGTCGGGAGGAGGGCGTCGGGGCGCTCCTTCTCGATGATCTTGGCGACCATGTCGGGGGTGATCGGCTCGATGTAGGTCGCGTCGGCCACGTCCGGATCGGTCATGATCGTGGCCGGGTTCGAGTTGACCAGGATGATGCGGTAGCCCTCGGCGCGCAGGGCCTTGCACGCCTGGACGCCCGAATAGTCGAACTCGCAGGCTTGACCGATGACGATCGGGCCGGCGCCGATGATCAGGATCGAGGAGAGGTCGGTACGTTTGGGCATGGGTAACTCGCGCAAAGACACGGTCGCGCACATCCGCGCGCCCGCTGTCGACCATCTTGCAGGTTAAGCCGCCCCTTTAGAGAGGGAGTCAGGCGGGCGCAACCCCAGAGTCGGGGAGTCTGGAAAAGCGCTGTTAGCTGTGAAGCTTAGGCGGCCGGCGCGCGAGGCGTCGGGGCGTTGTCAGGCCCCGATCGCGGAGGCCTGCGCCCAGGACGGGCGGCGCAGCCAGAGCTCGGCGATCGCCAGGTTGGGAACCCAGCACAGGAAGGCGATCGCGAGGTAGGCCTCGCGCATCGGCAGGCCCGAGATCGCCGCCAACGGCAGGTAGAGCCGCAGGGTGACGGCCGCGAAGGTCAGGGCGAAGGAGCGGATCATCCAGGCCCGGTGCTCCGGGATGCGGCGGGCGATCGCGTGGCGCACGGCCTGGACGGTGGTCCACAGCCAGGCGAGCGCGAGCAGGCCGAAGCCCGCCGTGGCGATCGGACCCGCGGTCGAGCCGAGCGACAGGACCAGGCCCGCGAGCCCGCCGACCAGGCAGCCGGCGACATAGAGCCGACCGAGCGCGCGGTGCAGGGCCGGGCGGCGAGCGCGCAGGCCGGCCAGGAACTGGACGGGTCCCACCAGCAGGGCGGTGGCCGCTCCGGTCACGTGCAGCAACAGGAACGGCGAGAAGAACGGGTTGGCGCGGACGCCCGGCGGCGCGGGCGTGGTCGGCGCCACGTAGCGGTAGGCGTAGAAGGCGATGGCGACGCTGAGCAGGGCGCAAAGCGTCCAGAGCGTGCGGGAAAGAGCGCGGGGCAAGGATGGTCTCCGGTCGGGTTCGCGCCGAGATTGCGAGGGGAGGCGGAGCGCGCTACCGGGGTTGCGCGAGCGGCGCCCATTCTGCGCGAGCGGCGCCGCGGGAGGTCGGGGACCAAGGATGACGCCCATAGACGGTTGGCCCATCGGGCGGCGGCTGGCGGCGGACCTGGCGCTGCTGACGGCTCTGGGCCTGTTCATGGGCGTGCTGGCCCCGTGGGGCACGGCCGACCTCGGCCCGGTCGGCAAGATCACCTACTGGCTGGCCTGCATCGTCGGCGGCGGCGTCATCGGCGTGGCGGTAGACGAGGTCCTGGGCCGGCGCCTTGGCGGCTTCTGGAAGCGGCTGGTCGTCGTGACCCTGCTGATGACGCCGCTGGTCACGGCCTGGGTGTCGTCGATCGAGGCCCTCTACGGCGCCGAAGACGTCCACATGCCGCTCGAGCTCTGGTGGCGGGTCTGGGTGATCAGCACACTGGTCATGGCCATGCGGGCCCTGGTTTGGCGGGCGCCGCGCAGGGTGGTCGAGACCCGGGTGGTGGTCGAGCCGCCGTTGCCGCAGGCCGAGGCCGCCTTCCGTCGCCGCCTGTCGGCCCGGCGGCGGGGCGCGCGGCTGATCGCGGTCGAGGCCCACGACCACTACCTGAAGGTCCACACCGATGCGGGCGAGGAACTGCTGACCCTGCGCTTTTCCGACGCCCTGAAGGATCTCGCCGGCGTTCACGGTCTGCAGGTGCACCGGTCCTGGTGGGTGGCGGCCGAAGCGATCGAGGGCGTGCGCTGGCGGCGCGGGGCGGGCGAGTTGGTGTTGGCGGGCGGCGTGAACGCGCCGGTCAGCCGGCGACATGCGCCGGCGGTGCGCGCGGCGGGCTGGGTCTAGCGCTTGGCCGCCGGGGCCTTCACCACCGGAACCTCGGCGGGCGGAGCCGCCAGGCTCCAGGCCCAGCCGGCGACGGCGCGGTCGTAGCCCATGTGGAACAGGGCCTTGCGGTTGTCGGCGGCGAAGTCGAGGCCCGAGGTGTCGGCTTCGGCGGCGTCGGGAATGGCGCTGTAGAACAGCTGGCCGCCGTTGCGCTGGGCGAAGCCGGCGCTGGCGGCCAGGTGGGTGCGGATCAGGGCCTTGCTCATGGTCTGCCACGAACGGCCGACGATCGAGGCCGCGCTGCCCTTGGTGAAGCCGAAGACGCCCCCGACCTGGCCGTTGACCACGACGAAGATCCGGCCCGGGCGGGCCTCGCCCTTGTCGACGGTCCACAGCAACAGGGACTCGGGCGCGACGAAGAACGGGATCGAGACGCCGCCGTCGACGTGCATCTCCGACAGTCGCCGGCCCTGGCCCTCGACCTGGATCAGGGCGGGCGGGAAGACGCCGGGAATGCTGGCCGAGGCGACCAGCACGTCCTGGAACAGCTTGCGCGAGGCCTCGTCGCCCTTGGAGGCGATGGCGCCCATGTCCCAGATCACCGTCTCCTCGGTGTCGAGGTTGGTGGTGGCGATCAGCAGGCGGCGGCCGCGGCGGTGCTCGGCGGCGACGGCCTGCATCATGTTGGCGTCGGCGTATTTCTCGACCAGGCCGCGCAGGGCGCCGCTGTCGTAGAAGCTGGGGTGGAAGAGCACGCCCAGGCCGCGCGGCTGCAGGATGCGGTCGGCGGCGGGGCCGGTGTAGACCTCGGTCAGCCGCTCGTCCCAGGTGGGGCCGAGAAAGGCGAAGGGGGCGGTGAGGGCGCCGGTGGAGACGCCGGTGACGATGTCGAACTCGGGTCGCTCGCCGGTCTTGGTCCAGCCGGTGACCACGCCGGCTCCGTAGGCGCCGTTCGAGCCGCCGCCCGACAGGGCCAGGACGTCGAAGGTCTTCTGGCCCTTGGCGCGGTTGCGGGCGGCTTCGGCGAAGCGGATGCCGGCGGCGCTGTCGCTGGCGTTGAAGCGGATGTCCGACAGGCCCGTGGGCGGCGGGCCGACCATGTCGCTGGCCTTGTAGGCGTCGCGCGAGATCGAGCCGCAGGCGGTCAGGGCCAGCAGGGCGAGGGCGGCGGCGAGGAGGCGGAGCGGACGCATGGCGACTGGGTGGGCGGACTGGTTGGGAGGCACCGCGCGAACCTAGGCGGGGCGGGCGCTCGCGTCCACCGGAAGGCGCCGCGGTGCAAAACGGGAGCCGTAAACGCAAAACGGGCCGGCTTGCGCCGGCCCGTCTCAGTTCGTCAGGTCAGAGCGGCTTACGCCGACTGCAGTTGACCGGCCGACATCTTGCCGCTGCGACGGTCTTGTTCCAGCTCGTAGCTGACCTTTTGACCTTCGTTCAGCGAGCCCAGACCGGCGCGCTCAACGGCCGAGATGTGCACGAACACGTCGTTGCCGCCGTCGTCCGGCTGGATGAAGCCGAAGCCCTTGGTGCCGTTGAACCATTTCACGGTGCCGATAGCCATTTGGGTAGTCCTTTAGTTCATAGTTCAGGGCGTCGCGAGGCGCGTGCCGGCGACGATCAATTTCGTTGAGGGTCGGAGGGCTGGCTCGGCGCTCCTTGGAAGGAAGCATGGAGTAGCAGATCGAGCGGCAGCGAATTCGATGGGTGATCTGTAAAAGGCGCGGTCGGGGATGGCAAGCGAAATATGGGGATTTTATTTTTTCGCCTGCAAGCGTCACCTTCGAAGCTCTTTGCGCGTTGTGGTTATCAACACCGCTGAATTTGAGTGGAGCGTGACCATGACGTTAATCGACCGCATTCCCACCTTGAAGGACTCTGAACTGGCGCAACTGCTCAGCAATGTGCGCCGACTGGACGTCAGCGGCACGCCAGACGAACGCCGCCAGGCGGCCGAGGTTGCGCCCCATCTGGAGCGCGAGGCCTCGCGCCGTCGCGAGAAGGTGCTGATGTCGCGTTGCGCCGCTACGGCGCGCTTCTAAGTAGCGAACCTTAAGCGTCGAAATCGCCTTGATCAGGTCGCTATTGAGAGTCACTCTCAATAGCGACCTTGAGTCCTGGAGGCGATCATGGTGTTGCGGATGACGGGAACCCGCTGGCTGGCCCTGATGATGATGGCCGAACGCGCTGGCGGCGACGAGCGCCCGGACAGCGAATGGCTGCTGCACGGCCCCTCTGAAGAAGACGACGAAGAAGAGATCCTGGCGGGGGAGTGACCCCTCATCCTTCTTTCCTTGCGGGGCTTGTAGGCCTTGCGGGAGAGGGATCGAAAGCGAGCACCCGCCCAAAGAAGGGCAGGGCCCTGTCCTCGACGCGGCCGCCGCGCGACCAGTGCCGCTCGCCCCACCAGCCGCGATATTCCTCGGCCTCGTTGGCGACGCCGAACTCTTCCAGCAGGCCCGCGAAAGCGCGGTTGGCGACCACGTGGTCGGCGTTGCCGTCGAAGCGGCCCCAGTCGAACATCAGTCCGCGCAGGGCCTTCAGTTCGGCCGCGTGGACCGGCAGCAGGCGATCCAGCAGGAAGGCGTTCTGCAGCTTCGCGGTCAGGACGGGATCCGTCGCCAGGCTCGCGCCGCGGCCGCTGGCCGGAAAGTCCGCGTAGAAAGGCGGCCTGTCGGGATTGGGCAGGAAGGCCTGGTACATGCCCAGAAACACCCGTGAGAAACCATCGTCGCCCAGGTCGTCCAGGGACTTGGCGGAGGCTAGGCGCTCGAAGTTGGGGCGTGAGTTCATGGTCTGGAGGCCCACGCCCGTGCCGACCGGATGCAGGGCGTAGACCGCGCCGAACACCCCGGGCGCCAGCATGGCCGTGCGGATCGCGCCATAGCCGCCCATGCGGTCGCCCAGCAGGCCGCGCGCTTCCGGGCGGGGCAGGGTGCGAAAGCGCCCGTCGACGGCGGCGACCAGGTCCTTGGCCAGGAACCCCGTCCAGTCGCCGGTCACCGGCGAGGTGGCGTAGAACGAACTGCCGGTCGGGGTGGAGAAGTCGGCCGACACCAGGATCAGCGGCGGAACCTTGCCCTGCGCGACGGCGCGATCGAGCACGGCCCTGGCGCCGTCGCGGTCGAAGATCGCGCGGTGGTCGTCGAACAGGTTGGGCAGGAAATAGACGACCGGATAGCGCCGGCTTCCGGTCTCATAGCCGTCGGGAAGATAGGCCACGGCCTTGCGGGTCGGGGAGACGCCGACCCGGTTACCGTCGAAGCGTTTCGAGGCGACCTCGAAGTCGACCAGCCGGCTCTCCGCCCGCGCGGCTATGGGCGCGGCGAGCAGGAACGCGACACACACCGCACGCCACAGCAAGCCGAGCATAGCCGAGCCCCCGCCATCGAACGTCGAAGGTGAAAGCTCGTCCTATGCGTGTGTCGAATTTACGGCCGGGCTAGGGGTCAGGTCAGGGCCTTGCGAGCGGCTTCCCAGTACTGGGCGCCGGTGATCAGGGTGACCACGGCGGCCAGCCACAGCAGGCCATGGGTGATCCACGAGGCCGGTTCGAAGATCGCCGGGTCCTGCGGCAGGTTGAACGCGCCCCACGAGACGATGATCATCTCGGCGCCGATGGCCACCAACTGCAGGGTGGTTTTCCACTTGGCCAGCAGGGTGACGGGCAGCTTGATCCCCTTGCCGGCGCCGACCTCGCGCAGGGCGCTGACGGCGAATTCGCGGAACAGGATCAGGCCGGCCGGCAGGATGACCAGCGGGTTCGGGCCCAGCGCCATCAGGCCCAGCAGGGCGCCGCAGACCAGGATCTTGTCGCCGATCGGGTCGAGGATCGCGCCCCAGATGCTGACCGCGTCGAGCTTGCGGGCCAGCCAGCCGTCGAAGAAGTCGGTCACCGCCGCCACCACGAACGCCCAGAACGCCCAGCGCTGCAGCGAGAACTGCTGGTCGGCGGTCAGTTGCTCGCTCAGCCACGGCACGCCGCCGGCGGCGGCCGCCAGGGCGACGAACATGAACAGCGCGATGACCAGGCGGGCGGAGGTCAGGATGTTGGGCAGGGCTTTCATGGCGCCGTTCTAACGCATGAGCGCGGCGGAGGGCTATGGCGCATGCATGACATGGTGGCGCTCGCGGGCGGCCATCCCCAGATAGGAGGTCGGGGGCGTACAGTGTAACAGTAAGTGGAGTAGTCCCTGATGAGCACGGAATTCGCGAACAAGGTGGCCATCGTCACCGGCGGCGCCTCGGGCATCGGCGAGGCGGTGGTGCGCGAGCTGGCGGCCGGCGGCGCCAAGGTGGTGATCGCCGACTTCAATCTCGAAGGCGCGGAGGCCCTGGCGGCGCAGGTCGGCTCGGCCGCCGCCTTCAAGGTCGATGTCGGCGATCCGGCGCAGGTCGAGGCCATGGTCAGGTTCGCGATCGACACCTATGGCGGCCTGCACCTGGCGGTGAACAACGCCGGGATCGGCGGCCCCAGCGCGCCCACGGCCGACTATCCGATCGACGCCTGGAAGCGGGTGATCGACGTCGACCTGCACAGCGTCCTCTATTCGATGAAGTACGAGATCCCGGCGATGCTCGCCTCGGGCGGCGGCTCGATCGTCAACATGGCCTCGATCCTCGGCAGCCATGGCTGGGCCGGCTCGGGCCCCTATGTCGCCGCCAAGCACGCCCTGGTCGGCATGACCAAGACGACCGCCATTGAATATTCCGGCCAGGGCGTGCGCATCAACGCCGTCGGCCCGGGCTTCATCGACACCCCGGCGGTGCGCGCTTCGATGGACGAGGCGGCGATGGCCGGCCTGGTGGCCCTGCACCCGATCGGTCGCCTGGGCCGCTCGGAGGAGGTTTCGGCCCTGACCTGCTTCCTGCTGTCGGACCGCGCCTCGTTCATCACCGGCAGCTACCACCTGGTGGACGGCGGCTTCTCGGCGCGCTGACGGGATCGGCCCCGCCGTTCGCGCGGCGGGGCAAGTCTCTTCCTGAACGGGCGGTCGTGAGAAGAAAACGCATCGATATCGGGGCAATTCTCCAGGGCGGCGGGTGATTTTTATCCGCTGCGTGGTTGACGTGGCGGTCTTCGGAAGCCAAGCCGTGGTCAAGTTCCCGAGGACGCCATGACCGCCAGCGCCGATCCGACCGCCAATTCCTCCCGCCGCGTGCTGCTGGCCAGCCTGGTGGGCACGGCGGTGGAGTTCTACGACTTCTACATCTACGCCACGGCCGCCTCGCTGGTGTTCGGGCCGCTGTTCTTCCCGTCGCACTCGCCGTCGATGCAGCTGCTGGCCTCCTACGCCAGCCTGGCGGTGGCGTTCTTCGCGCGGCCGGTCGGGGCGATCGCCTTCGGCCACTTCGGCGACCGCATCGGCCGCAAGTCGACCCTGGTGGCGTCGCTGATGCTGATGGGCGGCTCGACCCTGCTGATCGCCTTCCTGCCGACCTACCAGATGGCCGGCTGGCTGGCGCCGGCCCTGCTGTGCCTGCTGCGCTTCGGCCAGGGCTTCGGCCTGGGCGGCGAGTGGGGCGGGGCGGCCTTGCTGGCGGTCGAGAACGCGCCTCCCGGCTGGAAGGCCCGCTTCGGCATGTTCCCGCAGCTGGGCGCCCCGGTCGGCTTCATCGCCGCCAACGGCCTCTTTTTGATCCTGGGGCTGCTGCTCAGCCCCGAGCAGTTCGAGGCCTGGGGTTGGCGCCTGCCGTTCCTGGCCAGCGCCGTGCTGGTGGGCCTGGGCCTGTGGGTGCGTCTGAAGCTGACCGAGACCCCGGCCTTCGCCGCCGCCCTGGCCCACGAACCGCCGCCGGCCGTGCCGCTGGCCGAGCTGCTCAAGCGCCACTGGAAAGAGACCCTGGGCGGCACCTTCGCCGTGGTCTGCTGCTTTGCCCTGTTCTACCTGAGCACGGCCTTCGCGCTGGGCTACGGGGCCAAGACCCTGGGCTACGACCGCCAGCTGTTCCTGGGCGTGCAGCTGTTCGCGATCCTGTTCATGGCCGGCGGCATCGTCGTCTCGGGCTACTGGTCGGACGCCTCGTCGTCGCGCCGGGTGCTGATGGCCGGCTGCGCCATGACCGTGGCCGCCGGGGCGCTGCTGCCGGTGATGATGGGGGCCGGCTCGCTGGCCCTGATCTGCGCCTTCCTGTCGCTCGCCCTGTTCGCCATGGGCTTCGTCTACGGCCCGCTGGGCTCGTGGCTGCCCGAGCTGTTCCCGGCCCGGGTGCGCTACACCGGGGCCTCGATGGCCTTCAACGTCGGCGGCATCATCGGCGGCGGCCTGACGCCGATGGCCGCCACGGCCCTGGCCGCGAAGGGCGGTCTGGTTCCGGTGGGGATCTATCTGGCGGTCGCCGCGGGGATCAGCTTCGTCGCCCTCGTCCTGCTGAAGCCGCGCCCCGCCGAATAACGCCGATCGCTTACCGGATGACAGGGCTGACGCATCGCGTAAGGTCGCGTCATCCGGGACTGGGCGGGAGACGATCATGGCGGTGACGGGCGGGTTGATCCACAAGGCGCCCGGCAACCTTCGGTCAGTCGTCGCGTAAACCCTCCCATGGCCCCAGTTCCCTCCGATACGCCCGCCTCCCGGCGGCGCGGGCTGCGCGGATCGGTCCGCGGGCTGCTGGTGCTGCTGACCGTCAGCCTGCTGGCGCCGGCCCTGGTCGCCACGGCCCTGCTGCTGGAGCGCGCCAACAGCCAGAGCCGCGACCAGCTCGACGAGCAGCTTATGGCGACGGCCCGGGCGCTGTCGGGGGCGGTCGACCGCCAGGTGGCCGAGGGCGTGGCCGTGGCCGAGACCCTGGCCACCGACCAGGCCCTGCTGAACGCCGACTGGAAGAGCTTTCACGCCCGCGCCAAGCGCACGACCGCCAACCGGCCCGGCTGGATCGTGGTCACCCGGCCCGACGGCCAGCAGATGGTCAACACGCTGGTTCCCTGGGGCGCGTCCCTGCCCAGGACCCCGCCGCCCGACTACATGGTCCGCGCCCGCGAGGAGGGCCGCACCGTCGTCTCGGACCTGCGCATGGGGGCGCTGGCCAAGCGCTACGTGGTGACGGTGGGCGCGCCGGTGACCATCAAGGACGAGCCCTTCGTCGTGGCCTATGTGGTCGAGGCCTCCAGCTTCACCTCGGTGTTCCGCCAGCAGCGCGCGCCTGACCGCTGGGTGGCGACGATCCTCGACAACCAACGCAAGGTGATCGCCCGCTCGGTGCGCAACGAGCGCTGGATGGGGGCGACGGCCTCGCCCGACATGGCCCGCAACCTGGCCCGGGCCAGCGAAGGGATCAGCAAGAGCGTCTCACTGGAGAAGGTGAAGACCCACGTGGCCTACACCCGCTCGCCGCGGACGGGCTGGACGCTGGTGGTGGCCATTCCGCGCGACGAGATGTCCCGCAGCGGCGTCTCGGTGGCGCTGGGCACGGCGGCGGTGTTCCCGCTGCTGCTGCTGCTGGGCATCGGCCTGGCGCTGTTCTTCGCCAACCGCATCAACCGCGAGGTCGCCGACCTGGTCGAGGACGCCGCGACGATCGGGGAGGGGCGGCCGCTGGGTCCGGGACGGGGCGACGGCCTGGCCGAGATCGCCGCCGTGCGCGAGGCCCTGGTCGCCGCCTCCCGCGAACTGGAGGCGCGCGAGGCCCGCCAGGCGGTGATGATCAACGAACTGAACCACCGGGTGAAGAACAACCTGGCCACGGTGCAGTCGCTGGCCCGCCAGACCTTCGCCAAGCTCGACGCCGAGCAGGTGCGGATCTTCACCGAGCGCCTGGTGGCGTTCTCGGCCGCCCACGACCTTCTGACCCGCACCGGCTGGACCGAGGCCGACCTGACCGACGTTGTGGCGATCTGCGTGCGGGCCCATGGCGACCGCATCGACGCCGAGGGGCCAAGCGTGACGCTGAGCCCGCACGTGGCCGTGTCGCTGTCGATGGTGCTGCACGAGCTGGCCACCAACAGCGTCAAGTACGGCGGGCTGTCGGCGCCGGAAGGCCGCGTGGCCCTGCGCTGGAGCCTGGACGAGGCGGCCCGCCAACTGCGCCTGATCTGGACCGAGACCGGCGGGCCGACGGTCAGCGAGCCGGCCACCTTCGGTTTCGGCGCGCGGCTGATCGAGAACCTGACCCAGCGCGAGCTGAAGGGCCGCTCGCGCTTCGATTTCCGCCCCGAGGGCCTGACGTTCGAGGCCTGGCTGCCGCTGGCCTCGATGCAGCGCTGGAAGAACGACTTCTAGGGCTCGGAGCGACGGTCGTCCGATTGCCGCATCCCTAGATCCGACGTTCCCCGCGAAGGCGGGGATCCAAGCTGACTTTCAGGACGAGATGAGGCCGTGGATCATCCCCGGACTCGGCTTGGATCCCCGCCTTCGCGGGGACGCTCGGTGAAAAATAAGCTCGCGGTATCGGGTGCTGATCCCCCTTACGGCTCGGGGACGTAGGGCTCCTCGAGCGGGCCCTGGCCGGGGCATTCCCAGGTGCGCACCCGCTTGACGTAGCGCAGGTCGCGCAGGCCGGTGGCGACGACGCCGGCGACGCATAGGCTGCCCTGGCGGGCCAGGTCGCCTTCCTGCTTGGTCAGGACCCAGTCGGATGGACGATCGGCGACGGTGACGGTCGCCTCGTATTCCGTGGGGTTGGGGTCGTCGTGGTCGTAGCGCAGCTCGGTAAGGCCGGCGGGGACGTCCGCTTCCGACCGCGTCAGCCACCGGTTGGCGCGCAGCTGCAGCAGGTCGGTGCTGAACGGGGTCAGCACCAGGGCGACCAGTCCGAGGGTCAGCAGCGTGCGATGGGCCGCTGGTCGGCGCAGGCCCGCCAGCAGGAAGGGGACGAACGCCACCCCCAGCCAGACGCCAATGCCCAGCCAGTCGATCTGGGCGTAGGTCTCGATCTGGCGTGCGGCGACGGTCTCGCTCTTCCAGGCGGCGATCGGAACGGCCGCCAGAACCAGGGCGGCCCAGCCCAGGCCGATGGACTGGAAGACCGCACCCGCGGTCGGTCTTGGGGCGGGACGTTCGGGCCACAGCGAGGCGACGGCGCTGATCGCGTCGCCGGCGATGACCAGGTCGTGCTCGCCCTCGGGGTCGTCCGGGCGCAGACCGCCGGTCATGGTCGCCTGGACGCCGGTCTTGTCGATGGTGATGGTCTTGGCCCCGGCGTCGAGCAGGGCGATGACGGCGGCGCGCAAGGCGGGTTGGGCGCGGAGAATGTCGGCCAGGCCCGGGTCGTCGGTTCCCAGATAGACGCGGGCGTCGAAGTCGGGATCGCCGGTCTGGTATTCGGCGGCGTAGCCGATCCGCTTGGCCAGGCGGTCGTAACCGGTCTCGGCGAACAGCCTGCTGTGGCGCAGGCCCCGGCGATAGGCCGACAGGGTGTTGGAGAGCCGCATGCTGTTGCGCTGGCCATCGAACAGGCCCGAACGCGAGCCGCAAAAGCCCAGGGTCTCGCCGCCCGGACCCGTGCCCGTCCAGTCGTGATTGCTCTGGTGCGTCCAGCGGGAGCGATGCGGCGGGGAAGCGGTGGATTCGGCCAGGGACATGGCTGCAAGCTAAGCTTGCAGCCATGGGTGCGTCATCCCTGGTGAAGGTTTAGAGCGCCTGTTCGATCCAGCCCGTCCCGGAGGTCGGCTTGCCCTGGAAGGTCCCTTCGGCGGAGGCGATGCCTTCGTAGATCGAGCCGGTGGGCAGGAGCGGGAACTCCTGGTCGGGAACCAGGGCCTTGAAGTTGAGCACCGCGTCGAAGCCGGCGATGTCGAGCTGGTAGTCGAGATAGTACTGGGTCTTCGAGTGCGGGCTGATCCAGGGGCGGTCGGCGATCATGACGCCCGACACCAGGTACATCTGGCCGTCCGGGTCCTGCAGGGTGACCTCGCAGGGCACGGGCTCGCCCGGGTTGGGCTTCTTGTTGGGGCCGTACAGCACGTAGTGATTCGACAGGGTCCAGCCGTTGTCGAGCTGGGCGTTCTGCAGCAGCCACTTCACCGGATTGGCGGCCGAGCCGAAGAAGCCGTACTCGTGGTCCATCCAGGTCTTGCCCGTGACCTCGAAGACCTCGCCGTCGATGGTGATCGTGCCGGCGGCGGCGACGTTGGTCAGCGAGTAGTAGTAGTTGCCCGTCTGCAGGTGCGAGCCCCAGGCCGGCGGCAGGACCTGGCTGACGCCCGTGCCCCACACCAGGAAGGGGTCGCCTTTCTGCGACATGGTCAGGTCGAACACCACTTCAGTGCCCGTGGCGTCGTCGGTCAGCTTGGTGACCACGGCCATGTTCTGGGTCGGATCGCCCCAGGCCGCGTCCATGGTGATGAAGGTGTGCACGGCCTTGGCCGTGGCGCCCGAACCGGCGCCGCTGGGATCGCTGATGGTGATGTCGGGAAGCGAGGTGTAGCCGCGGCCGAGGTTGGCGACCTGGATCGAGGCGATCATGCCGCCGACGATCACCGGATAGGCCACGGCCTGCGAGCCGCCGCCGCCCGACACCGTCACCACCGTGTGGGCCGGATCGTAGCCCGAGCCGGGATTGGTCACCTTGACGGCGGTGAACAGGCTGCCGGCCTTGCCCAGGCCCACGTGCCAGTCGCGAGCGACGTCGTGCTCGGCCCAGGTCGCCGGATCGTAGCCGGCGGGCGTGTTGTAGACCGTGGTGGCCTGGTAGTGCTTCTGGTTCTGCACGTCGGTCAGCATGATCTGCGAGAAGCCGAAGGCCGGCGCGCGGCCCGGGAACGACGCGGCGTTGATCTCGAAGCCGAACACCCGGTCGCCGGCCTTCAGCGTACCGATGTGCCACCACCACTCGGTCGGCGCGTCGCGGTGCAGGTAGTGGTCGGCGGGCAGGTGGATCACCGACTTCGAGCGCGGGACCGGCACGGGCGCGGCGGTGTCGGCGCAGGCGTCGGCGAGCGGGCGCGCGAGGCCTCGGCCCCGCAGGAACGGCAGAATGGTCATGGCGATGTTTTCCCCAGGCGGCTCCGGGCGGCGCGCCCGGCGCACGCCGCATGTCAGGTTGCAGACATGTCCAGAGCGGCCGGAGGTTGCGTTCACCTAACGGCGTTGTCAATCGCCGCCCCGGGTCGTTTTGGGCGCCGATTTTGGGGGAGAGGTGGTCAGCTCTTGCGGAAGAAGGCGTGGATGCGCTCGGCCAGGGCCTGGCTGACGCCGTCGACCTTCACGAGGTCTTCGACGCTGGCCCGGCCGACGCCCTTGGCCGAGCCGAAGGCGTGCAGCAGGGCCTTCTTGCGGCCGGGACCGACCCCCTCGATCTCGTCGAGCGGGTTCTTCTTCAGGTCCATGCTGCGGCGGGTGCGGTGGGCCCCGATGGCGAAGCGGTGGGCCTCGTCGCGCAGGCGCTGTAGGTAGTACAGAACCGGCGACTTGGGCTCGAGCATGAACGGCGTCTGGCCGGGGATGAAGAAGCGCTCCAGCCCCGCGTCGCGGTCCGGTCCCTTGGCGACGCCGACCACGGGGATGTCGTCGACCCCCAGATCGGCCATGATCTCCAGCGCCGCGTCGAGCTGGCCCTGGCCGCCGTCGACCAGCACCAGGTCGGGGCGGTTGGCGTCGTCGCCTTCTTCCTCTTCCTTGACCAGGCGGGCGAAGCGGCGCTTCAGCACCTCCTTCATCATGCCGTAGTCGTCGCCGGGCGTGAGCTCGGTGCTCTTGATGTTGAACTTGCGGTACTGGCCCTTCATGAAGCCTTCCGGCCCGGCCACGATCATGCCGCCCACGGCGTTGGTGCCCTGGATGTGGCTGTTGTCGTAGACCTCGATCCGCTCGGGCGGGGCGTCCAGCTTGAAGGCCTCGGCGACGCCGGCCAGCAACTTGGTCTGGGCGCTGCCCTCGGCCATCCGGCGGCCCAGGGCCTCCCTGGCGTTGGTCAGGGCGTGGCCGACCAGGTCGGCCTTCTCGCCGCGCTTGGGCACGGCGATCTCGACCTTGCGACCGCTCTTCAGGGCGAAGGCTTCGCTCAGCAGTTCGACCTCGGCCGGCTGGACGTTGGCCAGGATCAGGCGCGGGATCGGCTTGTCGTCGTAGAATTGGCCAAGGAACGCGGTGATGATCCGCTGCTCCTCGGTGGCGCCTTCCTCTTCGTCTCCGCCTTCTTCCTGAGTGGCCGCGCCGGTGATCCGCGGGAAGTAGGCGTGGTTGCCCCAGTTCTGGCCGGCCCGGAAGAAGAACACCTGCACGCAGGCCTGGCCGCCCTCGACATGCAGGGCGACGACGTCGGCCTCGTCGACGGTCTCGGGATTGATCTGGCTTTCCTGGGCGACGGCGGCCAGGGCGCGGATGCGGTCGCGCAGGCGGGCGGCGCGCTCGAACTCCAGGTCCTCGGCGGCGGCCTCCATCTCCTTGGCCATGGTCGCCATCACCGCGCGGGACTTGCCGCGCAGGAAAGCCTCGGCCTGGTCGACCAGGGCGCCGTAGTCCTCCAGGCTGACCAGGCCCGTGCAGGGGGCGGCGCAGCGCTTGATCTGGTGCAGCATGCAGGGCCGGTCGCGCGTCTCGTAGACGCTGTCGCTGCACGAGCGCAGCAGAAAGGCCTTCTGCAGGGTGTTGAGCGTGCGGTTCACCGCCCAGGCGCTGGCGAAGGGGCCGAAATAGTCGCCCTTGATGGTGTGGGCGCCGCGATGTTTCCGCAGCTGGGCGGCGTCGTGGTCGCGGCGGATGAGAATCTCGGGAAAGCTCTTGTCGTCGCGCAGCAGCACGTTGAAGCGCGGCTTCAGCTGCTTGATCAGGTTGATCTCGAGCAGCAGGGCGTCGGCTTCGGTGCGGGTGGTGACGAACTCCATGGCCCGCGTGGCGTCGACCATGTGGGCGATGCGGTTGGTGTGGAAGCGGCCTTGGGCGTACTGCACCACGCGCTTCTTCAGGCTCTTGGCCTTGCCGACGTACAGCACCTCGCCGCCGTCGCCGATCATGCGATAGACGCCCGGCGCGTCGGGCAGGCGCGTCACCTCGTCCTTGATCAGGGCGGCGCCGGCGAGGCGAGGGGAGGCGTCGGTGTCGGTGGTGGTGTCGGTCACGATGGGAGATATAGGCGAGTCCGGCGGGTTCAGCGACGTTCGAGGCTGTGATGAACGGTCGCGATCAGCACTCTGGTTGCTTCGACCCGATAGCGAACGACATAGCCGTGAGCGCCGAAGGAAACGAAGAGTTCGCGGCCGCGGCTTCGCAATGCCTGGACGCCGCGTTCGGGAAATTCCGACAGCGACATCATTGCATTGAAGAGCAGCGGGCCTACGCGTTCGGCGGCGGCGATATCCTTGTCGATCAGCCAAGCTTCTAGTCGCCGTATGTCTTCATAGGCGCGTGGCGTGACGATGACAGGCTTCATCTCGGCGGCGAAGGGCCGTTCGATTTGCCCCAGCCGCGCATCCACGGCTCGAGATCTTCGAGGGGAATGCCGTCATCATTCGCGAGGGTCGCGTCGCATATCGCATCGACCTCGTTCCAGATCGCGGCGTCGTCCTCAAGCAGTCGCAGGGCGAAATCCTCGACGCTCTGGCCGGCGGCCTCGGCGCGCGCTCTCAGGCGTTCAGCACGTTCGCCGTCGATTGTCAGGATGATTTCGCCGTCGGCCATGTTCCTATGATGTTCCAATAGCCGTTTGTCGTCAACGCCGGCCGCCTGTATGACCCCGCTCCATGACCACCCGCTCCCTCTTCGTCACCCCGCTCTATGAAGCCAGCCTCGCCGGCGAGAAGGACTTCGAGACCTTCATCGACGAGCTGCACGACGCCTGCATCGCCGTGGCCGAGGACGACGAGGCCGGCCAGGCCTGGGCCGAGCGCAAGGGCTATCTGGGCTACACCTCCTACGCCTCGCTCGACGACCTGCCGCAGCGCGACAGCCTGTTCGCCGACCTCAAGAAGAAGCTCGACAAGCACGCCGCCGCCTTCGCCAAGGAGCTGCGCTTCGACCTGGCCGGCGGCAAGCTGGTGATGGACAGCTTCTGGATCAACATCCTGGATCCGGGCGGCCAGCACACCGGCCACATCCATCCCCACAGCGTGATCTCCGGCACGGTCTACGTGACCGTTCCGGCCGGCGCCTCGGCGCTGAAGTTCGAGGATCCGCGACTGCCGATGATGATGGCCGCGCCGACCCGCCAGGACGACGCGCCCGAGACCTTGCAGCCCTTCGTCTATGTGCAGCCAGAGCCTGGCACGATCCTGATGTGGGAAAGCTGGCTGCGGCACGAGGTGACGCCCAACCAGGCCGAGGAACAGAGGATCAGCATCAGCTTCAACTACGCCTGGCGCTAGGCTTCTAAACCTGTGCGAAAGCGCACAAAAATTGTGACTTCAAGTTTATCGGCGCAAGAGTACAGTTCTCCCAGGGGTTGAAGGATCGGGGAGGCTGCGATGGGCTATGCTCACGGGCGATGGACTGTACGTGGACGGCGTCTGGCGCTGGCGACGGGGGCGGCGTTAGCCGTCATGGCGTTGCAGGCCGCGAGCGCGGCGGCGCAGGACCGGGTCGTCGATGATCCGCGGGTGCTGGGCGCGCCGCTTCCCCCGAAGGAACTGGGCGCGGCCAAGCCGCCCGAGCCGCTGGCCCTGACCGGCACCGCCTCGAAGGACAAGAGCTACATCATCGCCCCGGCCAGCACGGCCGAAACCGGCGACCGGCGGCTGAACCTCAACGTCGTCTACACCGACGGCCAGCTCTACAACCCGGCCAACGGGCGCAACGACAAGGTCCACCTGCGCAGCTACAACGGCACCGACGTCTCGGCGACCACGCCCTATGTGGCGCCGACCATCCAGGTGCGGCCCGGCGACACGGTGCGGGTGGCGCTGGACAACAAGCTGCCGGCCGATCCCAGCTGCACCGATCC
Organism: Caulobacter sp. SRI_008; assembly: GCF_057586355.1. Taxonomy (NCBI): domain Bacteria; kingdom Pseudomonadati; phylum Pseudomonadota; class Alphaproteobacteria; order Caulobacterales; family Caulobacteraceae; genus Caulobacter; species Caulobacter sp. SRI_008. Next base: position 50,001 of record NZ_JBYCZS010000001.1, on the reverse strand, counting down.
CAACTGGCTGATCAACGTGCCGCACTGCTACAACGGCACCAACCTGCACAGCCACGGCCTGTGGGTCAGCCCGACCGGCAACAGCGACAACGTGCTGCTGTCGATCAATCCCGGGGTGCAGTTCGAGTACGAATACAACATTCCGCGCGACCACCCGGCCGGCACCTTCTGGTACCATACCCACCGCCACGGCTCGACGGCGCTGCAGGTCTCCAGCGGCATGGCCGGGGCCCTGGTCATCAAGGGCGACCGCAAGCCGACCCCAAAGACCAACGGCGACCTCGACACCCTGCTCTACAAGGGCTCGGCGCCGATCCCCGAGAAGCTGCTGGTGTTCCAGCAGATCCAGTACGCCTGCCTCGACGCCAGCGGCAACATCAAGGTCAAGACCGACGCCCAGGGTAATGTGATCGAGTGGGTCTGCGACCCGGGCGACACCGGCGTCATCGAGTTCTACAGCGACGCCAACGGCAACGGCTTCGGGCCGGGCAGCTGGGGGCAGTCGGGCCGCTATACCAGCATTAACGGCCAGGTTCTCGCCACCCTGCCGGCCAAGCAGGGCGAGCTGGCCCGCTGGCGGATGATCCACGCCGGGGTGCGCGACACCATCTCGCTGCAGTTCGTGAAGATGGCCGACGGCGGGGCCGCGGCCCTGGACCGCCTGGCCGCCGCCGACGGTCCCAAGTTCCAGAAGACCTACTGCATCGGCGAGCCGGTTCCGGTCTACATCGTCGCCGACGACGGCCTGACCGACGCCCAGGCCCGCAAGACCACGGTCGTCACCCTGCAGCCAGGCTACCGCAACGACCTGCTGGTGGTTTTCCCCAAGGCGGGGAACTACTGCATGCTCGACGCGCAGACCTCGACCGCGGGCACGGTCAATGGCGAGGCTGTCGGCACCCGCCTGTTGGGCAAGGTCGCCGTCGCGCCGGGCAAGGAGGTCAAGGACATCCCGGCCTTCGTCACCGCCGAGCTGGTCGCGGCGGCCAGCGTCCAGATGCCGACTGACGTGCGCGCCAGCGTCGTGGCCGACCTCAAGGACGGGCTGAAGCTGACCCGCTTCGTGCCGCACCCGACGATCACCGACGCCGAGATCAAGGGCTCCAAGACCGAGAAGGTGCTCTTCAACATCGCCATTCCCGGCCAGAACACCAACATGCCGGTGCAATTCGAGGTCGGCTCTCAGGACTATGCGCCGCGGCCCTACGCGCCCGACCGCATCGACCGCACCCTGGTGCTGGGCACGGCCCAGGAGTGGGAGCTGCGCTCGGAATTCGTCAGCCACCCGTTCCACATCCACGTGAACCCGTTCCAGATCGTCAAGATCCTGGATCCGACCGGCAAGGACGTCAGCGAGCCCGGGGCGGTCGACGACTTCGGCCTCGACGGCGTGGATCCGCAGTACCCCGGGCTGAAGGGCGTCTGGAAGGACACCCTGTGGGTCAAGAGCGCCCAGAAGGTCGAGAACGGACCCTATCTGCCCTACACCCTGATCGTGCGCACTCGCTACCAGCGCTACATCGGCGAGTACGTCCTGCACTGTCACATCCTCGACCACGAGGACCAGGGCATGATGCAGAACGTCCAGATCGTGCTGCCCGACGGCGCCGGCGGCGTCTCGCACGGCCACCACTGAGTTTCGAGCCTTCCGGCCTCCGGCGCGATGAGCGCGCCGGAGGCCGTCGTTCGTCATCAAAATCCGAGAGCCCTTCCATGACCCACGATCCCGCGGCCGGTCCGTATTCGTCCCTGCTGCCCTCGCGCCGCGCCCTGATGGCGAGCGGAGCCGCGGCGGCGCTCGGCATGCTCGTGGCCGGGCAGGGCCAGGCCCAGCCGGCCGCCCCGACCAAGGCCCGCTGGCGGCGCTGGAACGTCAGCAGCCCGCAGGGCCAGAAGGCCCTGGCCAGCTACGCCAAGGCCATCAAGATCATGCTGGCCTTGCCGCCCGATGATCCCAACAACTGGTACAACCACGCCCTGACCCACACGGTCGACTGCCCGCACGGCAACTGGTGGTTCGTGGTCTGGCACCGCGGCTATGTCGGCCTGTTCGAGCAGGCCGTGCGCAAGATCAGCGGCGATCCCGACTTCGCCTTCCCCTACTGGGACTGGACCGCCGATCCCAAGGTGCCGGCGCAGATGTTCGAGGGCGTGCTCAATCCCAACGACGCCGCCTACATCCAGAGCCTGGACGCCTTCAACAAGGCCTATGGGCCGGTGCTGGAGACGTTCTGGAACAACCTGACCCCGGCGCAGAACGGGCAGCTGCTGATCCGCGGCCTGCGCTTCCCGGCCGACCTGCTGTTCGACATCGGGCCCAAGGGCGGGCCGATGTTCTTCGCGCGGCCCAACGCCCGCGGCTCGACGCCGCAGAACCCGGGCTTCGACGGCGTCACCAACCGGGCCGTCTCGTCCTGGATGCTCGACAACGCCCTGTCACCGCGCGACTTCATCGGCTTCGCCAGCCCCAAGTCGCAGTTCCACAGCAGCATCACCGGCTTCGGGGTGATGGAGGGCCAGCCGCACAACAAGGTGCACAACTGCGTCGGCGGCATCTGGACCGACAAGGACGGCAACACGACCTATGGCGACGGCTTCATGCAGTCGAACCTGTCGCCGGTGGACCCGCTGTTCTTCCTGCACCACGCCAATATCGACCGCATCTGGGACGTCTGGTCGCGCAAGCAGCAGGGCTACGGCTATCCGACCCTGCCGGACGACAATCCCAGCTACATCAACGGCAAGGGCGACCTGGCCAAGTGGCGGGCCGAGCCCTTCCTGTTCTTCCACGACGCCGACGGCAAGCCGGTGACCGGGGCCAAGGCCACGGCCGCCGCCTACGAGACGATCGGTTCCTTCGACTACGACTACCAGCCCGGCTCGGGCGAGAACGTCGTGCCGCCGGCGGGAACCACCAAACTGAAGGCCGGCAAGCCGGCGCCGGCGACCAAGTACGCCGCCAAGCTGAAGGCGCCCGGTCCGAGCAGTCTGGCGGCGGGCGACGTGACCCTGCCGGCCGCGGTGCTTGCCGACGCGGCCAAGCCGGGCGGGACGCACCTGCTGGCCACGATCACCGTGGACCTGCCGCCGTTCGAGCACGCCAACGACCTGGCGGTGGTGATCAACACCCCCGAGGGCCAGGCGGTGGGCGTCGACTCGCCGGGCTTCGTCACCACCCTGTCGATGTTCGGCCGTCACCTGGTGACGCGGCCGGTCAGCTTCACGGTGCCGCTGTCGCAGCCGCTGGCCAACCTGGCCAAGGCCAAGGGACCGGGCGTGGCCGCCGCCGCGCCGACGGGGCTGAGCATTCGCCTGGTGCGTCTGGCCGGTAAGCCGATGCTGTCGGCCGCCGGGCCGCACGCCCATCACGCCGACGGCGGCGCGACCACGGCCACGCCGCAGGTGCTGGACATCGTGGTCCACGCACAGTGAGCGCACGCCCAGTGACGCAGCGCTTCAGCAAGGGAGGATCCCGATGACGTTCGACGGCAAGTGGACCTATCGCAGCTACCTGAACAATCCCGAGCTGGTGGACGGCAACGCCCAGACCGCGCTCAGCCTGATCTGGGGCGAGGGCGTGTTCACGTTCGAGAGCCCGGAATGGTGCTCGCTCATTGGCACGCTCGACATGGGCGGGGGCTACGTGCTGGACCTTAAGGGCCACATCCTGCGCGAGGGGACCGGTCCCGAGGCCCTGGTGATCAACGGCTACGGCCGCGACGGCACGCCGACCGCCGGCTGGGAGTACGACTATCACTGCTGGCCGGGCTACACTTGGCCCGACGGCGTGGATCAGGTTCCGTCGCTGGTGGGCACGGTGGTGCGCGCCAAGCCGCACAACGGCGAGCCGGCTGGGGTGGTGGCCTCGTTCATCGCGGTGTTCCAGTGAGCGATGCGCGCCTGGCGGCCCCGCCGCAGCCCGACCTGCCGCCGTTCACGGTGGGCATCGTGCTCTATCCGGGCGTCGACATCCTCGACGTCTCGGGGCCGCACGAGGTGTTCGCCTTCTTCGACGCCTCGGTGATCGGCCGGACAAGCCAGGTGGCGGTGGTGGCCGCCACCACCCAGCCGATCCAGACCTCCGGCCCGCTGAAGGTGGTGGCCGAGTACGACTTCTGCTCGTGCCCGCATCTGGACATGCTGTTCGTGCCGGGCGGCGGAAACGGCCTGCAGGAGACGATCGGCGACAAGGACCTGCTGGCTTTCCTCGTCGAGCGGGCCAAGACGGCGACCTATGTCGTTTCGGTCTGCACCGGCGGGCTGATCCTGGCCTCGGCCGGCCTGCTGGACGGCTATCGGGCGACCACCCACTGGGCCTTCATCGACTGCCTGAAGCTGTTCCCCGACGTGACGGTGGTCAACGGCTGCCCGCGCTGGGTGAAGGATCGCAACCGCGTCACCGGCGGCGGCATCTCGTCGACGGTCGACGAGTCGCTGTTCATGGTCCAGACGATCGTGACCGACCTGGCCGGCGGGCCGGACGCGGCCGACAAGGCCGCCCTGGCCACCCAGAAGGTGCAGCTGTCGATCCAGTACCATCCCGACCCGCCGTTCCCGGGGGGCGATCCGTGCTCGGTCGACTACGCCGTCTACGAGCCGGTCAACGCCGGCATGACGGATTTCCGCGCCAGCATCGACGCGGCCATCGAAAAGCGGCTGCATCCGACGGCGGCGGCGAAGGTCGGGGCGACGGTCGAGGCGTAACGGAGCCTGAGGTCGCCTGAGGCTCAACCTCCTCCGAGCATCCCCGCGCAGGCGGGGATCCAAGCCGAGGTGGCGGGGAGACCACGGCCACGCCTCATCCTGAACGTCAGCTTGGGTCCCCGCCTGCGCGGGGATGGGCGGATTTTAAACTGTCCGCTCGGTCTTCAGTCACCGAACCTGCGCCGCGCCCCCAGGCGCACATTGTCGCAAATCGGCCTTTTGCGGGACGTCGGGCCTTGCCGCGGCTATGGTCGCGCCCAATTTGCGCTGGTAAGGCTCGCTTCGAGTCGCTTCCTCGCCCTTTTCGTTCCGCCTTCGCCGCTTCGCGCGGCGCGTTCGAGTTTCCCGCATGCAGTCGCCGGTCAAAGCCATCATCCTCAGCGCCGGGCAGGGCAAGCGCCTGTCGCCGCTGACCGACACCCGGCCCAAGTGCCTGGTCGAGCTGTCGGGCCGCTCGGTCCTGGAATGGCAGATCCGCCACCTGCACCGCGCTGGCGTCGCCGAGGTGGTGGTGGTCACCGGCTTCGCCGCCGACCTGGTCGAGGCCGAGCTCGCCAAGCTGCGCCTGCCGGGCCTGACCGTGCGCACCCTGTTCAACCCGTTCTACAGCGTCAGTGACAACCTGGCCTCGGTGTGGATGGCGCGCGCCGAGATGCAGGGCTCGTTCCTGCTGCTGAACGGCGACACCCTGTTCGAGCCGGCCATCGCCGAGCGCCTGCTGTCGGCCCCGCCGGCCCCGATCACCGTCACCATCGACCGCAAGGCCGGCGGCTACGACGCCGACGACATGAAGGTGCGCACCGAGGGCGACGCCCTGCGCGAGATCGGCAAGACCATCACCGAGTACGACGCGGAGTCGATCGGCTTCCTGCGCTTCGAGCCCGAGGGCGCGGCGTTGTTCACCGACATCGTCGAGCGCGCCCTGCGCACGCCCGAGGGCCTGCGCCGCTGGTACCTGTCGGCCATCGACCAGATCGCCCGCGCCCACGACGCCGTGGCCGTGCGCTCGATCGAGGGCCTGGACTGGGCCGAGATGGACTTCCCCGAGGACCTGCCCAAGAACCGCGAACTGGCGGAAGCCTGGGCGGCCGCCGAGGCGACCCCAGCCTGAAACGACGAGGCGGCGCCTGCTCTTTCGGCAGGCGCGCGATCTCCTCCGATGGGGCGACGTTAGTCGTTCCTCCAAAGAATGTGTCATGCGCCAATGCGATCATAGGTTGCGCGAAATCGTCGCGCGACCATGGATCGAGGAAGCGCCATGCCCGACGCCACCACCCTCAAGCTGACGGTCTACAAGCCCGACATCCTGGCCGACGGCCAGGTGGGCTTCGACTACGAACTGGCCCTGGTCGTTGCCGAGGAGAAGGCCGACCTGCTGACGGCCGCCTGCGCCGCGCCCGAGGCCGCATCAACCGCGCGGTGCGAGGTGCTTCCGGTGACGGGGACGCTGTCGTTCCCCAATCCGGCCGCGCCGGTGATCTCGCCGTTCACCGGGCTGCTGTTCATCTACGACAACGCCCCGGCCATCGGCTTTCCGCTGTCGATCATGGCCAGCAGCACCAGCGACGAGCTGCTGCAGTTCAGGCTGAATCTGTGCTTCCCGTCGGTGTCGACCGACCCGCTCTCGGGCTCGATCGTGTTCGGCGACTGGCCGGGGCCGCTCAGCAACGTGGCGGCCAGCTTCCTGTCGCCGCGGGCCTAGGGCGCTAGGCCCTAGCGGGCGTCCAGCACCCGCACGCCCAGCTGGTTGGCCACCGGCCGCTCGCGCCCGGGCACGCCGGTGTGGATCGGCGAGTTCAGCACGCGCGGACGGCCAAAGCCGTCGTCCACGGCCAGGGTGGTCGAGCCGCCGCCGTCGAGGTTGATGGCGTCAGCCGCGCCCAGGTCGCGGAAGAAGGCGGTCAGTTCGGCCAGGGTCGCGCCCTCGCTGATCACGGTCTGGCGGCCATCTACCACCACCAGCCAGCCGGTGCGGCCGTCGGCCGAGACGCCTAGGGCGGTGCGCGGATGGCGGTCGGCGGCGTATTTCGGCCCGGCGTGCTTGAACGACTGCTCGGCCCCGTCGACCAGCAGCACCGGCCCGGCGGCGACCGCGTCGATCACGTCCCAGCGGCAGGTGTGGCCCGAGCGGATCTCGACGAACGACGGATGGATGCAGAGGATGGCGTTGACGCGCGGGTCGAGCTCCGGAACCTCCGGCGGGGCGACGACGGCGCCGGCGACGATCACCTTGCCGACCGGATCGACGTGCTGGCCGGCGTGGGGCACGAAGTCGTCGCCGCCACGCGCCCCGGGCTTGAAGGGCGTGAAATAGCTGGCGTTGACGGCCAGCAGGGCGCCCGAGGCGGTCACGAAGTCCGACGTGGTGCGGGCGTGGTACTGGCCGGCCCCGTCATTGGGCGGCGAGACGAACAGCTGCACCTTCGGATTGGCCAGGTCCAGCCGCACGACGTGGAACACCTGCCGCAGCGGGTTTTCGCGCGTCTCGCTCCAGTAGGTGACGCCTTCGGAGAGGGTGCTGGTCTCGCTGCGGCCGAAGGCCGTCTGCGGGGTGGCGGGGATATGGACGCTGGCGCAGGCGGACAGCAGCAGAAGACCGCCGATGGCGGCGGCGCGGAGAGCGGATCGGAACACGGGCAGGACTTTGAAATCGGAAAACAGGCCGCCGCCGTCGGGTAGGCGACGGCGGCGTTCGACCGGCAGATAGGGGGCGTGGCGGTGGCTTGCAAAGGCCGTCGGCCGCGTTTCTCCGAGAGGTGACGTCCAAGCCACAGACGTTGGTTTACGGGTGCGAAAGCCTCGCTCCTCGAGCAGGGCTAGGCCGGATCGACATTCACCGGCCTGAGCTCATTTTTCACCGAGCCTCCCCGCGAAGGCGGGGATCCAAGCTGAGGTTGCGGTCGATCCACGGTCGCGCCTCATCCTGAAATCCAGCTTGGGTCCCCGCCTTCGCGGGGATGCGCGGATTTGAAGGTCGCAAATAGCTGAATGTCGATCCGACCTAGGCCGTCTCGCCGACGATCCTGCGCACCAGATCCAGATCCGCCGGCTTGTCGACGTCGACCGCCGCCAGGCCGTCCTGGGCGCGCACCGCCGCCGCCTTGACGCCTGCCAAAGCGCCGAGGCGGGCGATGGCTTCGTCGAGGGTCAGCAGGCCCAGCAGGTAGCGGACCAGAAGGCCCGGGCCGAGCATGGCGGCGATCTTCCAGGGCTGCTTGCGATTCTGCTCGACGCGGCGCCACAGGGCGATGGCGGGCAGGCCGGCCTCGCTACGGAACAGGAAGAGGTTGCAGCCCGAGAAGCGGCCGTCGCGGAACTTCAGATAGGTGCGCTGGGTGTCCGGCGCGGCGGCGCGGACGCGCTCTTCCGGGGCCAGCATCAGGGCGACGTCGGCGCCTTCCGGGGCGTCGGCCAGGAACTGGGTGATCCACTCGGGCTTCAGCAGCGCGTGGTCGACCGTGGTGATCAGCAGCGGGAAGCCCAGGCTCTCCGCGCCCTCGCGAACGCTCTGGCTGGGGCCCTCGGTCGAGGCGGCGATGGCGGTTACGCCGGCCGGCAGGGCCGAGACGATGGCCGAGTCTGAGGTCGAGACGCCGACCGCCTGCGCGCCCGCCGCCTGCACCGCGCCGAGCACGCGGTCCAGCAGGGTGCGTCCCTCCAGCGTGATCAGCCCCTTGTGCGAGACGCCGGCATAGGCGGCGGCGCTGTCGATCTCGCCCGGCCGCGAGCCGGCCAGGACGAGGGCCTTGAATCCCTGGATCACAGCGCCTTCTCGTAGACGCGATAGGTCTTGTAGATCTCCGAGCCGATGGCCTCGGCGATGCGGCGCATGGGCATGTTCTCTTCCAGCACCCACGAGATCTCGAAGCGCTCGTAGCCCAGCGCCAGCGCCGAGGTGCGGCCGGCGTGCATCATCTGGAACGGCAGCATGCGGCCGCGGATGCCCTCGGCGAACTTGCGCTTCACGCCCATCAGCGGAATGCGGGCCGACTTCACGCGCTTGACCTTCAGCCGCCACAGCAGCTTGGCCCAGCCGAACGGCAGCAGCTTGCCGCCGAGATCGCGGATGGCCTCGTTGACGTTGGGCAGGAACACCAGGAAGCCTGCGGCCTCGCCGTCGATCTCGGCGAACCAGGTCAGGCGCTTGTCGATCACGGCCTTGAGGGCTTTGGCCAACTGGGCGGTCTCGGCCTCGGTGGTGGGGGTGAAGCCCCAGTTGTCCTTCCAGGCGTCGTTGAGGATGTCGGTCAGGGTGGCGACCTCCTCGTCGTAGCGGCTCATGTCCAGCTGGCGCAGCACGACGCCGTCGGCCGGCGGGCGCTCGGCGCGGCGGCGCACGGCCGGCGGCAGGTCGACGTGCATCGGGGCGTAGTAGGCGTAGACGTCCTTGGCCTTGGCGTAGCCCTGCTGCTCGACGCGGCGGCCGGCATAGGCCGGGTCATGGCCCATCATCACCATCGGCGGGGTGTCGAAGCCATCGACCAGCAGGCCGACCTCCTCGTTGATCGACAGGTTGAACGGACCCAGCACGTGGGTGCGGCCGCGCTCGCGCAGCCAGGACTCGGCGGCCGCGAACAGGGCGGCGAAGACGTCGGCGTCGTCCTCGGCGGCGATCAGGCCGAAGTGGCCGTCCAGGCGGCCGGGGGTCTTCTGCGGCGTCAGCTCGTCGATCTGGGCGCTGATCCGGCCGACGTCGCGGCCGCCGCGCACGGCCAGGAACAGCTGCACCTGGGCGTGGGCGAAGAACGGGTTGGTCTTGGGCGACAGGGCTTCGGTCCGCTCCAGGAACAGCGGCGTGATCCAGCTTCGATCTTTTGCGTTGAGGCGCGCGGGCAGGGCGATGAAGCGCTTCAGCTCCTCGGGCGTGCGCACGGGCAGGACCGAGATCGCCTCGGCCGCGGAATCGAAAGGCATCATCCCTCCAGGGATACGAAGGCGCGCACCGCGAGGGCGGCGAAGACGGCGGGGGCGGCCCAGGCGGCCAGGATCGGCGACAGCGAGCCGGACTCGCCCAGCGCCGACAGCAAGCCGTCGGCGACCAGGTAGACGAGGCCGGCGGCCAGTCCCGAGGTCAGCAGGATCGCGCCCTGGCCGCTGCGGAAATTGGCCCAGGCGACAGGGGCGCTGAGCAGCAGCATGACCAGGGCCGCCAGCGGTCCGGAGAAGGCCGTCTGCAGGCGGGTGGCGTAGAAGCTCTGCGGCCGGTCCGAGCCGCCGTTCTCCAGCGCCCGGCGGGCCGAGGCGGCCGAAGGGGCGGGGGCGTCGGCGAACAGGGCCTGCACGTCGGCGGGACGCAGGGCCGTGGGCCAGGTGGCCGAGGCGGCGACCATGGGTTCGACCCGGTCGCCGATGAAGCGGGTGGTGACGGGCTTTTCCAGCCGCCAGGCGCCCTTCTGGAAACTGGCGACGGGGGCGACGACCCGCTCGGTCAGGGCGCCGGACTTGTCACGGCGATAGATGGTCAGGTCGCGCAGTTCGGCGCCGTCGGCCAGGGCTTCCTTGGCGGTGACCAGGTCCTCCCCGGCGCGGAAGGTGCGGGCGGTCGGGGGCTTGCGCTCGGCGACTGGGGTGGTGGCGGCCCACCAGGCGCTGAGCGTCGGGTCGGTGCGCGGCGAGATCACCTGGGCGCACAGGGCGTCGAGCGACAGCACGGCGATCGCCACCGGCACGGCCATCAGCACGATGCGATAGCCCGAGATCCCGCTGGCGCGCATGGCGACGACGGCGTTCTCGCGGGCCAGCTGCGAGAAGGCGAACAGGCCGCCGGCCAGCACGCCCAGCGGCGCGACCTGCTCGAACAGGCGCGGGGCGCGCAGGGCGGCGTAATAGAACACCCCGGCGACGCCCAGGCCGCGGTCGAGGATGTCGGTGGTGACTTCCAGCAGGTCGAGGATCTGCAGGATGGCCATCAGGATGAGGATGGCGCCGAGCACCCGGGTGGCCACGGTGCGCAGGACATAGAGCGGCAGCTTCATGCGGCGCGCTCCTTGCGCTGGAAGGCTCTCAGCACGCGGCGGAACCAGGCGCTCATGGCCAGGACCAGACGCGAGATCGGCGTGTCGCCAGGCCGCGTGCGGCTGCCGACGAACAGCCAGACGGCCAGGCCCGTGAACACCAGGAAGGGCGCGCCGACGGCGGGGATGGGCGCCAGGCGACCGGACTCGGCCAGGCTCTGGCCCAGCAGCAGGCTGTGCTGGAAGGCCAGCAGCAGCACTCCGGCCAGCAGCAGGCCTGGCGCGCGGTTGCCGCGCTTGGCGGCCAGGCCCAGCGGGAAGGCCAGCAGCGGCAGGAACGGCAGGAAGGCGGCGCGGGCCAGGCGGCCGTAGAACTCGGCCCACAGGGTGGCCTTGGGCACGACCGGGTTGGGCGAATTGGCCTGGCGGGTCAGTTCGACCAGGGTCAGCTCGCGCTCGTCGCCGCCTCTGGCGCGAAGGAGCCCGGCGGCGGCCTTCAGCGGGGCCTGGGTGGTCAGGTCGTCGAAGGCCAGGCTGCGGTAGTTGCCGCGCGCGTCGCTGCCGATGCGGCGGCCCGACCTCAGGCGCATGGTCACGGTCTTGCCGTCGGCGGCGACCTGCAGGGTGGCGCTGGCGGCGGTGATCAGCTCTTCGTGGCCGGCCGCGTCGGGACGTCGGATGAAGACGCGGGTCAGGGTCTGGCCGGCCAGGTCGGCGCTGTCGGCCGTCATCAGCGAGCCGTCGTCGTCGATGAAGGCCCCGCCCGAGAGGCGGCCGTTCCAGCCGGCGTTGACGGCCGCGTGCATGACGGCGCGATAGGCGTAGCGGCTGTAGGGCTGGACGTAGCCGAACACGGCGATGCTGAAGACGCTGAGCGCCAGGCCGATGCAGACGAAGGGCGCGGCGACCCGTTCGAGGGATTGTCCGCCGGCCAGCAGGGCGTCGATCTCCGAGCCGTCCGACAGCTTGCTGATGACGATGAACAGCGCCACGAAGAAGGCCACCGGTAGGGCCAGGCCCAGATAGTGCGGCACCAGGTTGAGGGCCAACTGGGTGACGTAGTCGAAGCGGGCGCTGCTCTGCGACAAGAGGTCGAGCAGGCGCAGCACGCGCTCCAGCAGCAGGGCGACGACAGTCAGGCCCAAACACCCGACCAGCGGCCAGAACAGCAGGCGCAGCAGATAGCGGTCGATCAGGCCAAGGGCCGTCAACCGCCGCGGATCGGGTTTCTTCCTCTTGCGGCTCACGCGGCGACCCACGCCTCGGCGAAGTCCTGGGCCAGGCGGGCGACGGCGTCGTCGTCCAGCGCGACGGCCGTTCCCAGGGCCGGCGCGGCCGGCCAGCCGGCGTCGGGGAAGCTCGCTCCCTCGTGCTCCCGCGCGCCCTCATAGCGGGGCAGAACGTGGAAATGGACGTCGCGGTCGACCATCATCAGCATCAGGTAGTTGATCTTCTCGTACGCAACCTTGGTCTTCAAAACGCGTTCGATCCCGGCGATCGCCGTCTGCATGTCGGCGAAGGCTTCGGGGCTCAACTCCGAAAAGGCGTGAGCGGGTTCCTTGCATACGAGGACGAGAGACCCGAAAGTCGGCTGCTTGGGACGGACCAAGACCAGCCAGCGATCGGTCTCCGCGACTTTCGAGCGGGGATAGCCGAACGCGAGGGCTGTGGGATTGGGCATACGGCAACCGATACTGCGGGCGAGTCCGGACGCGGATCGCGACGCGGCGACAATAGGGACACGACGTTTTACATGGAAGCACGAACCGTTCTTCCAGGCTTGGCGGCGCTAGGGACGCTGCTGGGCGTGCTGGGGATGGCGGCGCCGGCGGCGGCGAAGCAGGACTGCGTCGGACGCGACACCGGCGTTCGGCTGACGGTCGAGGTCGGAAAGCTGAAGTCCGACTCGGGCCTGGTGACGGTGACGATCTATCCGTCCGATCCCAGCCGATTCCTGGCCCCGCGCGGCAAGCTGTTGCGCCTGCGGGTGCCGGCCAGCGCCCCGACCACCGAGGCCTGTTTCAACCTGCCCAAGGCCGACATCTATGCGGTGGCCGTCTATCACGACAGCAACGGCAACAAGGACTTCGACCGCAACGCCGTGGGCGTGCCGACCGAAGGCTACGGCTTCTCCAACGACGCCCCGTCGCGCTTCGGCGTGCCGTCGTTCGATTCGGCGCGGATCAACGTGAAGTCGGGGGAGAATACGATCCGGGTGCGGATGCGGTACGGGAAGTAGGGGCCTTCGGCGGCCGTTTTTCTCAGACTTCTTCTTTTTCGCCTTCCTGGGCCTTGTGCCCAGGATCCATGTGTCCGCCGGCGATGCGTCGCCGGTGGACGCGAGGCGACCAACGCCCCGCAAGCGGAACAATGGGCCCTAGGCACAAGGCCTAGGGAGGCGAGTTTTTTGGGCTGAAAGGAATCGGGAGCGCGTTCTCCCCACACCCTCGCTCAAGCCAGCGAATACCGCCCCAGCTCCCGAATCCCGCCGGTCTCCGGGTCCAGCCCGCGCGCCACGACCCGCAGCGAGAAACCGCCGTCGCGCTCCTCGATCTCCAGCGCGTGCCAGCGGGCCGGCGAGTGGCCGCCGCTCCAGGCCGAGGCGGAGGGTACGCCCAGCACCGGGATCGCCTTGCCGTCCGGACCGGGCACGGTCGCCGTCAGCGATTCGTGGGCGTGGCCGTGCAGGACGAGGTCGGCGCCACGGCGGGCGAGGACGGCGCGCAGGTCGGCCTGATCCTCCAGCGCCTTGCGCGACGACACGGCTCCGGCGTTGGGTGGATGGTGCAGCAGCACCACCTTGAAGCGGTCGCCATAGGCCGGATCGGCCAGCAGGGCGTCGAGCTTTTCGAGCTGGTCCGAGCCGAGGCGGCCGGTGGCCAGGTGCGGGGCGGTCGGCACTGCCGAGCACAGGTTGAACAGGGCCACCGGTCCGCGCAGCCGCACCTGCGGGAAGGCCGCCTCCTCGTCGTCGCCCAGCCAAGCGGTCCAGGGGGCGAAGCGGCCTTGCGCGCTCTCGCCGACCAGGGCGTCGTGGTTGCCGGGGCTGACGGTGACGGTCTCGGCCGGACCCAGGGTTCGCAGCCAGCGCGTCGCGGCTTCGACCTCGGCCTGCGAGGCGAAGTTGGTCAAATCGCCGGTGATCGCCACATGGTCGGGGGCGTGGGCCTGCAGGTCGGCGACGAGTGCGGCCAGCACCTCGGGCCGGTGGACCTTGCGCTTGCGGCGCCAGGCGATCCGGCTCAGCAGGCGCTTGGAGGCGAGGTCGCGCAGCCGAAAGGCGCCCGGCGGCGGCGGCAGGTGAGGGTCGGAAAGATGGGCGAGGCGGAATATCGACAAGAGCGGCCGGTGCGATTGTGGCGGATTGCGACGAAGCTGCTTATCAATCGCCTCGGCTTTCAAGGGGTTTAAGTTCCGGTGACGGGTGAAATCAATCCGGCAGGTTCGTGCGCCGTGACGGTGGGCGAGAGCCAGGGACGCATCTGGGGCATGACCTCGGGCGAGCGGCTGTCGCGCATCTATCGACGGATCGGCCTTTCCGAGGGCGCTGGAGAAGGTGACACGGTCGCCGTCCACGCCGGCTGGGTGTTCGACGAGTCGCTGATCAAGGCCCTGGCCGGACGGTCCTGGGCGGTGCTGGTCGACGACACAGGCGCGGCTGTGGCGGTCAACGCCCCGGCCGAGGTGGCGCAAGCCGCCGTCGCGGCCCTGGCGGCTGGCGGCGATCCCGCGAGCGTCGATCCGCGCTTCATCCGCCTGACCGCGCTGGAAGTGGGCTCGGCCTACAACAGCGCCCTGCGCAAGCGCGAGCCGCCGGTGCTGGAGCGCCTGGACAAGGACACCGTCCGCGCGGTCGAGAAGCGCCTGTTCCAGGGCTCGTACAAGGGCGTCACCGATCTGGTCACCAAGTACGTCTGGCCGACCCCGGCGCGGATCGTCACCCGCTGGTGCGCCCTGGCCAAGATGACGCCCAACCAGGTGACCTTCATCGGCTTCCTGCTGACCATCGCCGCCTTCGTGCTGTTCTGGCGCGGCCAGTTCGGCTGGGGCCTGGTCTGCGCCTGGATCATGACCTTCCTCGACACGGTCGACGGCAAGCTGGCCCGGGTGACCCTGACCTCGTCCAAATGGGGCAACGTCTTCGACCATGGCATCGACCTGGTGCACCCGCCGTTCTGGTGGTGGGCCTGGTATGTCGGCGTGTTCGCCGTCGGTCTGTCGATGCCTTGGGCGCCGTGGCTGCTGGCGATCGTCGTCGGCGGCTACGTGGCCCAGCGGGTGGAGGAGGGGATCTTCCTGTCGCTCTTCAAGCTGGAGATGCACGCCTGGCGGCCGTTCGACAGCTTCTTCCGGCTGATCACCGCCCGTCGCAACCCCAACCTCATCCTGCTGACCGCCACCGCCCTGGTCGGCCGCCCGGACATCGGTTTCGTGCTGGTGGCCGCCTGGACGGCGATCTGCTTCGTCGTCCACGCCGTCCAGATCCTGCAGGGCTTCGCCGCTCCGAAGGGCTCGATCCAGAGCTGGCTGTCGCGGTGATGCGCGTCGGCGTCGTCCGCAACCCGCGCAGCCACGCCAACCAGGGGCGGGTGCATGCGCCGACGCCCGAGGGCGTGCGCGTGGTCGAGCCGGCGACGCGCGAGGCGCTGTCCGAGGAGCTTGCCCGCTTCGCCGACGAGAAGATCGACCTGCTGGTTATCGACGGCGGCGACGGCACCGTGCGCGACGTGCTGGGCCTGACCCCGGCGACCTTCGGCGACGACATGCCGATGCTGGCGGTGGTGCCCTCGGGCAAGACCAACGTGCTGGCCATCGACCTGGGCGCGCCGCGCGACTGGCGGCTGGAAGAGGCCCTGGCGGCCGCCGCCCAGCCCGAACCGCGGGTCAAGATCCGCGCCCCGCTGGAGGTGCGCTTCGCCGACGGCCGCCCGCCGCTGCGGGGCTTCTTCTTCGGCCTAGGCGCCCTGGTGCGGGCCACGGCCCTGTCCAAGCGCGTAAACCGCATGGGCGTGTTCCAGAGCCTTTCGGTGGCGGTGACCCTGGCCGGGGCCGCGATCGGCGCCCTGTTCGGCGGGGCGCGGGACCAGTGGCGTCAGGGCGTGGCGGTCAAGGTGGCCATCGACGGCGAAGCCCAGCCGGCCGGAGAGCGCTTCGTACTGCTGGCCACGGCGCTCAAGCGCCTGCCGTTCGGCCTCAAGCCCTTCGGCCCGCCGCGCGAGGGGCTGAAGGTGCTGGACGTGGATGCGCCGCCCCGGCGTCTGCTGCGCATGCTGCCGACCGTGCTGTCGGGCAAGGCCAAGCCCACCCTCGAGGCGCGCGGTTATCGCCGCCGCGACCCGGCGGCGCTCTACGCCTCGGGACAGTTCGACTTTGTTCTCGACGGCGAGGTGTTCGAGGGCGGCAAGATCGCCGTGGCCCTGGGCGCGCCGCTGCGGTTCGTGGTCGGATGAGCGCCGTCCGGCCGCTGGTCGAGGCCGAGCTGGACCAGCCGATCCCCGCGCCGATCCGCGCCTTCGCCGAGCATCTGACGACGGTGTTCCCGAGCGCCCAGGCGGTGCTGTTCTACGGCTCGATCCTGCGCACCGGCGACCTGTCGGGCGTGCTGGACTTCTATGTCCTGACGCAGCGGCCGCCGCGCGGCCTGCGAGGCCTCGCCACCCGCATCCTGTGGCCCGACGTCAGCTATCACGAGCTCGAGCACGATCTAGGCCATGGGGGCGTCACCCTGCGGGCCAAGGTCGCCTCCATGACCCTGTCGCGGTTCGCCCAGGCCGTGAAGGGGCGGGGGATCGACACCACCCTGTGGACCCGCTTCGTGCAGCCCTCGGGCCTGGTCTGGGCGGTGGACGCCGCCGCGCGCGAGACCGTGATCGAGGCCGTGCGCCGCGCCGCCCGCACCGCCGCCCGCTTCGCCACGGCCCTGGGGCCGGAGGAGGGCGCGCCGGAGATCTATTGGACGGCGCTGTTCCAGGAGACCTACGCCGCCGAGTTCCGGGTCGAGAAGTCCGGCCGCGAGGCCTCGATCCTGGCCTTCGACCCCGGCCACTACCAGCGCCTGCTGCCGGCCTGCTGGGCCGACGACGGCCGGCTGGACGGCGAGGGGCGGCCGGTCCCGGAGATGTCGGCCATCGAGCGCAAGCGGCTGAAGAGCGCCTGGCGGCTGCGGCGGGGCCTCGGCAAGCCGCTGAACGTCGCCCGCCTGGTCAAGGCGGCCTTCACCTTCCAGGGCGCGGCCCGCTACGCCGCCTGGAAGATCGAGCGCCACACCGGTTTCAAGGTCGAGCTGACCCCCTGGCGCGAGCGTCATCCGGTGCTGGCCGCGCCGGGCGTCCTGCTGAGCCTGTGGAAGTGGCGGCGGGCGCGGGGCGGCTAGCCTCCGCGCGGGCGGGGCGTTACCCTTGCGCCATGCTGCACGACCTTCCCGTCGGCCGGGCCTTGCGCAGGTTCCGGCGCCTCAACGCCGTCAAGCAGGGCCATCTGGCCGAGCTGCTGGCGGTGTCTCAGGCGACCGTGTCGCGCTGGGAGAGCGGGGCGCAGGAGCCGGACGAGGCCCATCGCGAGCGCATCGTCGCCCTGATCGCCGCCCAGGCCGACCATCGCGGCGACGCGGCCCTGAAGCGCCTGGTCGAGACCTCGACCCTGCCGGTGCACCTGGTCTGCGACGCCACCCACCAGCTGCTGGCCGTTTCGCGGCCCCGGGCGGCGACCTGGGCGGTGGATGCGTCCGAGATGCTGGGAACCTCGCTGTGGCGCTTCGCCAGTCCCGGCGTTGTGGCGGCCCAGGGCGGCCTGGCCGACGGCGGCTGGTTCGAGCGGCCCTACCAGCAGCTGCGGTTCGAGACGGGGGCGAACGGCTGCGATGACATCCCGATCCGGCCGGGCCTGCTGCAATGGGAGACCGTGCCGCTGTCGGACGGCCGCACGGGCCGGCTGGCGACGACGGTCGGGTAGCTTGGGCAACTCCTATGAAGGACGCCAGAATTGGGCTTCGCTCTGGCGGGCGATGTCCATGTGATCCTGAATGCCATCGCCGCATAACAATGTTACTGGAATTTGGAGCCTTAAAGGTCTAGCTTCAGCTCACCTCTTACGCGAGTGGTGGTGACATGAAATCCAGGGTGATCGCATTCGTCGCGGCGGCGGGGCTAGGCCTCGCTGCTGTTTCCAGCGCAGGGCAGCCAGCTGTGGCTCAACCTCGTGTTTCCGCTGTGGTGGAATTTGGACCCTTTCTGAATTGTATCGTTGGTAATCCATTCTCCAGGCCAATAATAATACGCAGTTATCAATTCAACATTAGTAGTATGATTGGAAATACTTTTTCTCCACAAGCGTGTGTGAATAACTGTGTCGTTCCTGCCGGTGGGTTCAATAAACTTTCCGGACCACCCAACGATCCGGTGATCACGGCGGCAACCTGTCTTGTGACCTACGATTTTATCTAGGCGTAGTGACTTAGTGGTTGCGATTGTCCTGTTGTCGATGAGTAATGCATTCTCAGACGGCCGCGGCCATCCGTCCCGCGTATAAGTTTTACGTGTCCTCGCGCGACGGGGCGCCCTAGACCGCCCGCATGATCCGTACATGGCTGAACATCATCGCGCTCTGGCTCATCGGGGTGCTGGCCGCCGCGCAACTGCCCAAGATCGCCGTGCTGGCGCCGGTGCTGCGCGAAACCTTCCACCTGTCGCTGGCGCAGGCGGGCCTCTTGGTGTCGCTGCTGGAGATCGGCGGGGCGGTGTTCGGCGTCGCGGCCGGACTGGCGCTGGGCCGGTTCGGCGGGCGGCGGTTCCTGGTCTCGGGGCTCGCCATCCTGCTGGTCTGCAGCATCGTCGAGGCTTTCGCGCCGAACGCCGGCGTGCTGTTTACGGCCCGGGCGGTCGAGGGCGTCGGCTACGTGCTGGTGGTGATCGCCGCCCCGACCATGATCGTCGCCATCGCGCCCGAGCGCATTCGCGGCCCGGCGCTGGTGCTGTGGAGCACCTTCGTGCCGGTCGGCGTCGCCGCCGGCAGCGGCGTCACGGGCCTGGCTGTCGCCGCGACCAGTCCGAAGGGCGCGCTGCTGCTGTGGGCCGTGCTGTGCGGTCTGGGCCTCCTGGCCGCCGCTCGCCAGGCGCGGGGCGGGCGCAGCGAGGCCCGCATGACCTGGCCGGCCCCGGCCGCCGTGATGCTGACCTTCGGCTTTGGCCTCTTCACCGTCTTCGTCTGCGCCCTGACCATGCTGCTGCCGAGCTTCCTGACCGAGCGGGTCGGCGCGAGCCTGTCGGGCGCCAGCCTGGCCACGGCTCTGGTCTCGCTGACCGCCCTGCCGGCCTCGGCCATCGCCATGCGCATCCTGCATGGGGCGGGCATGGATCCGCGCCGGGCGGTGGTGGCCACCGTGATTCCGGCGCTGCTGGCGGCGGCGGCCGTGGCGGTGTTCGTCTTCCATCCGGCGGTGGTCGGTCGCGGGGCGGTCGCCGTGTCGGTCGTCGCGGGCCTCGCCTTGCTGCTCGGCGGGGTGGCCTCGCCGATGGTGTTCGCCCGCCTGCCGAGCCTGGCCGGCGCCAGCGCTCCGGATGATCCGAGGATCGCCGCGGGCAACGGCCTGCTGACCCAGTTCGGAGCTGGCGGCGCCCTGATCGGCCCGCCGCTGGGCGGCCTGGTCGTCGGTCGCTGGGGCTGGCAGGGCCTGGGCGTCTGCGTCGCCGTGCTGGCCGTGGCCATGCTGGCGGCGCTGCTGGCGGCCGAGCGGATGGGGCGTGTCGGCGCCGAGGCCGAAGGGGACTTGGCGCCCCAGCGGACCTGACGCGGGTTGCGGGTTCAGATCCTCCCCCTCTGGGGGAGGTGGCCCAGAGGGCCGGAGGGGGCGGCGCCGGCGGCGAAGACCCCCTCAGTCGCTCCGCGACAGCTTCCCCAGAGGGGGAGCATCTGAGCAAAGAAAAAGCCCCGGCCTTGCGACCGGGGCTTTCGTCTTTTCAGCGGTTTGCCACGCCTTAAGCCGTGGCGCGCTTCTGGCCGTCGATGACGCCCAGCGCCGCGCCGACTTCGGCGAACACCTTGAGGACCTGATCGATCTGCTCGTGGGTGTGGGCGGCGCTGATGCTGGCGCGCAGCAGCGGGCGGCTGTCGGGCGTGGCCGGCGGCAGGGCGAGGTTCAGGTAGACGCCCGACTGCAGCAGGCCGTTCCACATGGCGATGGCGCGCTCGACGTCGGGCATGGTGGCCGCGACGATCGGGCTGGCGGCCGGGCCGGTGACGAAGCCCAGGGCGTTGAGGCCGTCATAGAGGCGGCAGGCGTTGCTGTTGAGCTGTTCGCGCAGCTGCGGCTTGGCGATCATCTGCTCCAGGGCCACCAGGGTCGAGGCGACCACGGCCGGGGGCAGGGAGGCGGTGAACATGTACGGGCGGCAGATCACCCGCATGACCTCGAAGTCGTCGAGGCTGGAGACGCAGAAGCCGCCGATGGCGCCCAGGCTCTTGGAGAAGGTGCCGACGATGAAGTCGACGTCGTCTTCCACGCCCGCGGCCTCGGCCAGACCCCGGCCGGTGGCGCCGAGCACGCCCATCGAGTGGGCTTCGTCGACCAGCAGGTAGCCGCCCATCTCGCGCTTGATCGCGGCGATTTCCTTGAGCGGCGCGGTGTCGCCGATCATCGAATAGATGCCTTCGACGACGATCAGGCGCTCGCCCGGGACGTCCTTGAGGCGACGCAGGCGCTTGGCCAGGTCTTCCGGATCGTTGTGGCGGAAGCGGATGACCTCGGCGTGGCCCAGGCGCGAGCCGTCATAGATCGAGGCGTGGCTGTCGGCGTCGAGGATCAGGTGGTCGCCGCGGCCCACGAGCGTGGACAGCACGCCGAGGTTGGCCTGGTAGCCGGTGGTGAACACCATGGCGTGCTTGCGGCCGTAGAACTTGGCCAGCGCTGTCTCCAGGGCCACGTGGGCCTCGAAGCTGCCGTTGGCGATGCGGGAACCGGTGGTGCCGGTGCCGCGTTCCTGCACAGCTTTGACCGAGGCGGCGATCGCCTTCTCGTCGAAGGTCAGGCCCAGATAGTTGTTGGTGCCCAGCAGGATCGTGGGACGACCGTCGACCACGCCTTCAGTGGGCGAGACCACGGCGTCGAAGCGGACGGTGAACGGGTCGGCGCCCGCCTGCTGGATGGCCTTGTACGCGTCGCGATAGGCCAGATGCTTGTCGAACAGACCCATCGGTCAAGCCTTGGTTCGGAGATCGTTGATCAGTTTGGAGAGGTCGCCGGTGGTCTCCACCGAGGCGAGGCGATCGAGGGGGATGGAGATGTCGAAGGTGTCTTCTAGCTCCATCACGATATTCATCAGGGCCAGCGAATCCACGGCGAGGTCGCGGCCGATATGGGTGTCGTGGGTCACCTCGACGGTCCGGCCGAGCACCTTGCTCGCGGCCAGGCCGATCTCACGCAAACTAAGATCCGTCACTGTATCCATGCCAAACGCCAGTCGCCCCCGACACAAGCACTGTCACCGTACCGTAACAGCGTCCATGTCAGATATCTGCCACAATTGAACTAGTCGCTGTATTTTTTCGGCAACCAGCCGTGAAGGCGATACCAAGTCACCGTATCGCCGAAGCCGGCGGCAACATCGTGTCGACTCGACGAGGGCGCAAGGGACGGATCGGTCAAAAAGGCCCAATCGAGGTGCGACAGTTCGCGCGCCTTGCCAGAACCAAACACCGTGGGTTGCTTTGAGAGCTGGCTCGCCACATCAGCGACCGCTCCGGCGGCGTGAATGACCGCGTCGGGGATGCGGAACAGATGCGGCGACGGCGCGCCGACGGCGGTCGCGGCGGCGGCCATGATCTCGCTCCAGCCATAGCCGTCGGGACGGTCGTCGCAGATCGAGGCCAGGCCCGTGCGATCGCCTTCCAGCAGGTCGAGGATCTGGGCGGCGGCGTCGTGCACGTGGATCATGGCCACGCGCGAGGCGGGCGACAGCACCGGCAGCAGGCGGCTTTTCCCCGCGGCGGCGAACAGGCCCAGGGTCTCGCGGTCGCCGGGGCCGTAGATGGCCGGCGGGCGAATGATCAGGGCCGAAGGCAGGGCGGCCAGCACCGCCTCTTCGCCGGCCCGCTTGCTGGCGGCGTAGTCGGAGAGTTGCGGCTCGCGGGCGGCGAGGCTGGAGATCAGCACCAGCCGGGCGCCGGGGTCACGGGCCGCCTCGGCCACCGCGACCGCGCCGGCCACATTGACCTTGTCGAAGCCCGCGCGGGAGGCGGCCTTGATCAGGCCGGCGGCGTGGATCACCGCGCCGGCGCCGTCGCAGAGGCGCTTCAGGGCTTCGGCGTTGCCGAGGTCGCCCAGCACCACCTGAGGCTCGATCCCGCGCCAGAACGGCGAGACCGGATCGCGGCGCGACAGGATGCGCGGGAGATAGCCCCGCTCGGCCAAGGCCCGGATCAGGTGCTGGCCGAGAAAGCCGGTCGCGCCGGTGACGGCGACGACGCGATTTCCGGCCTTGGCCACCTCAGGCGCGCTCGTAGGCGCCGGCCAGGTAGGCGGCCTTGGCCTTGGAGCGGCTGAGCTTGCCCGACGAGGTCTGGGGCAGGGCGTGGGCGCCGACCAGCTTGACCTGGGTCTCGACGCCGTGGCGGGCGCGCAGCACCCCGGCCACGTTCTCGACCAGGGCCGCGCGGGTCTCGGCGTCGCCGCCGCGGGCCTGGACCAGGATGGTGACGATCTCTTCCTCCTCGGCGTCGCCGGGGACGGAGAAGGCGGCCACGTCGCCGCTGCGCAGGCCGGGGATCTCGCGCTCGGCGGTCCACTCCAGGTCCTGCGGCCAGATGTTGCGGCCGTTGAGGATGATCAGGTCCTTGGCGCGGCCGGTGATGACGATCTCGCCCTCGACCAGGAAGCCGATGTCGCCGGTGTCGAGCCAGCCGTCGGGCGCCAGCACGCGGGCGGTCTCTTCCGGCTGCTCGAAATAACCGCCCATCAGGCTGGGGCCGCGCGCGAAGATGCGGCCCACCTGGCGCTCGGCCAGCACCGCGCCGTCGGCGTCGCGCACTTCCAGCTCGTGGTGGGGCAGGGCGGGACCGCAGCGGGCGAAGGCGCGGGCGCGCGGGGCGTCGCTTCCGACCGTCACGGCCAGGTCGTCGCGCTCCAGGCGTTCGATGTCGAGGATCTCGAGCTTCAGGCCCTGGCCCAGCGGAGCCATGGAAAGCGCCAGGGTCGCCTCGGCCATGCCGTAGCTGGCGACATAGGCTTTCTCGGAGAAGCCGACGGACGCGAAGCGCTCGGCGAAGGCCTCGACCGGGGCGGTGCGGATCATGTCGCCGCCGAGGCCGGCGCTGCGCCAGCGCGACAGGTCCAGGTGCTCGATCGAGGCGGCCTCGGCGCGGCGGGCGCAGAGCTCGTAGCCGAAGGTCGGGCTGTAGGCGATGGTGCCGCCGTTGCGGCTGATCAGGTCGAGCCACAGCAGCGGCCGGCGCACGAAGGCGCCGGTGGGCAAGAGGTCGACGCTCATCTGGCTGGTCAGCGGGCTGAGCAGGAAGCCGATCAGGCCCATGTCGTGATAGAGCGGCAGCCACGAGACGGCGCGGTCTTCCGGCTTCACCTGCAGGCCGTCGCGGGTGATGGCCACGGCGTTGGCCATCAGGGCCTTGTGGGTCACCAGCACGCCGGTCGGGAAGCGGGTGCTGCCCGACGAGAATTGCAGGTAGCAGGGGTGCTCGGGCGTGATGTCGGGCAGTGCCGCGCCGGCGTCTTCCGGCAACTGCGCCAGCGAACCGGAAAAGGCCAGATCGCCGGCCGCGCCGATGTCCTTCAGCCACTCGGCCATGCCGGCCGGACCGATCAGGATCTTCGCGTGAGCCGAGGCGCACATGCGGGCGATCTGCTCGATATAGGCCTCGCGGCCGCCCAGCGGCGCGGGCAGGGGCAGGGGCGCGGGCACGAGGCCGGCGTACTGGCAGGCGAAGAAGGCGCGCACGAAGTCGCCGTCGGTCTCGGCGATCAGGGCCACGCTGTCGCCGACCTTGGCCCCGCCCTCTGCTCCAAGCGCCAGCAGGCGGCGGGCGAGCACGAGGGATTCCTCGCGCAGGCGGGCGTAGGACAGGGCCTCGACCAGTTCGCCACGCAGCGAATGCAGGTTGATCCCGGTCTCGCCGGTCGCGGCGAAATCCAGGGCGGCGGTCAGGGTCGGAAAGTCGGCGAACCGAACGGTCCGGCCGGAAGCGGTGGGCGTAGTCATTGCGGATCGCCTTTGCGCTCGTTCCGGGGTTCCACGCAAGCCTGTTCGCGCGCGGGGGCGCTCGCGGCGAGGATTTCGGCCTCGCGCTCGGCGGCGGCTTCCTGTCGGAGCTTCGATCTGAGGGTGATGAACATGCCCAGCGCCATGCCGGCCATAGCCAGGACCAGGGCCGTGCCGGCCCCCGTCAGGCCGAAGGTCTTCAGCAGCGGGGCGAGCGCCAGGAGGTAGGCGACGCTGACGACGATGCGCACGCGCAGGGCCGCGCCGGCCGCGCGCATCGACACCAACATGGGTTCGATCGGCAGGGCCATGACGCCGATGGCGGCGGCGGCCACCTGCCAGGTCATGATGCCGGCGGCGGGGGCGAACTCGGCGCCCATGACGATGGTCAGCAGCCATTGGCCGGCGACCAGGCAGACCAGCAGCAGCAGCCCCGCGACCCCGCCGCCGATCAGGCCGATCTGGCGGGCGAGGCGCAGCATCGCGGCGTCGTTCTTTTGCGCGCGCAGCTTGGCGAACTCGGGATGCAGGGCCGGCAGCATCAGGCGGGCCGGCTTGGCCATGCCGTCGGCCACTTGCCGGCCCACGCGCCACAGCGCCGCCGGACCGGGACCGACCAGGGCGCCGACGGCCAGGGTCAGGACGTGGGTGAAGCCGACGTCGATGGTGCTGCTGAAATTGGTCGCCCAGGCGAAGCGCCAGACGCCCGGCAGACCCTGGCCCAGCGGTCCCCGGAGCGAGAAGCCCTGCAACAGGCCGCGCCCGTGCAGGCTCCACACCGCGACGGCGGCGACGTAGGTGAAGGAGGCGACCGTGCCCGCCGCCCAGGCCAGCAGGAACCCCTCGACGGGCGCATGCAGGGCGGCGGCGATCGCGCAGCCGATCAGGCGCACGGTCGAGGAGATCGCCTGCTCGCCGGCCAGCACCTTGAAGCGGTCGAACAGGCGCAGCAGGCCCACCGCTGTCGCCGAGGTCATGGCGGCGATCGACAGGCAGTAGAGGGCGGCGGCGGGGGCCAGGCTCTCCGACCAGCCCAGCCAGCGGCTGAACAGCAGGGCGCCGCCGACTCCCAGGGTCACGCCGACGAGCGCGCCGACGAGGTCGAGCACCAGGGCGAACCGCAGCACCTGCTGGAAGGTGGTCTTGTCGCCGTCGAGCAGGGGTTTCGCGCCATACTGCACGACGGTCTGCCAGGACTGGAACTTGGCCATGTCGCCCAGGGTCTGGGCGAAGGCGTTGATCAGGGTCAGGGCGCCGAACAGGGCCAGGCCCAGGCTCCGTCCGGCCAGGGCCATGTAGGCCAGGCCGACCACGGCGTTGACCCCCCGGCCGCCGAGCAGGGCGCCGGCGTTGGCCAGCACGCGGGCCAGGGGATTGGCCTTTTGCGGGCTCATCGGTCGAGAGCGGCCAGGCGGTCGACGATGGCGCGGGCGGCGCGCAGCGACGAGGCCTCGTCGGTCAGGTCGAAGGTTTCGGCGACGCCGGTCGTCTGGGCGTCCAGATAGTCGCTATGGCCGGCGAAGGCGGCGGCGGTCGCGTCGCAGACGCCGTCGGCGGTCTCAAGAACGGGGCCGTAGCGCCAGTGGTGGAAGCTCTCGTCGCCCTTCCAGTCGGCGTGGGCGGGGTTGAGGAACAGGCACGGCTTGGGCGTGCGCAGGAACTCGTAGACCTGGCTGGAGGCGTCGCCGAGATAGAGATCGGCCGAGCGCGTATAGGTCATGTCGAAGGCGGCCGGGCCGCCCAGGTCGATATGGATGCGCGGATGGCCCGCAAAGCGCGCGACGGCGCGGTGGTCGGCCTCCGAGGCGGTCTCGAACAGGCGCACATGCGGGGCGAAGACCAGGTTGAACCGCTCGTCGGCGGCGAACTGCTCCAGGATCGACAGGCCGAAGGCCGGCCACGAGCCCAGGGTCTCATGGAAGTGCGGATTGTAGACGACGGTCGGCAGCGGCTTTTCGAAAGCCGGGACGGCGCTGGGCGGCAGGGCGTCCACCAGATCGAACTTCGGATAGCCGACCATGGCGCAGGCTTCTGGCTTCACCCAGCCCTCGTCGACCATCCGGTCGCGCTGCTTGGGGCCGGCGGCCATGACCAGGTCGAAGGCCCGCAGGCGCGGCTCGAACGGCCCGCCACGATCGCCGGCGCCGTGCTGGGTGTAGACCAGCGCCGTGCGGCGCACGCCCAGCTTGCGCAGGAGGGCGGTGGTGCGCTCGGGCGTGACCACGGCGTCGTAGGCGGACAGCCGCGCGGCGTTCAGGGCCAGCATCAAAGCCTTGGGCGGCGGCGCGTTCTTCGACAGCTTCCGCAGCCAGGCCGGCGGCAGCAGGCGCAGGGTGACCGGCGCGCCGCCCAGGCCGTCGAGCATGCCCTGGATGTAGTCGAGGTGGCCGGCCGAGGTGGCGGCGATCTCGACCTGGATCTGCGGCCAGCCGCGCGCCAGGGCCACCGCCGTCGACAGGCTGTGCCAGACCTGATGCGGCTGGGCGATGTAGAGGAAGCAGATGCGGGTCGCGCGGGCGCGGTCCAGGAGTCCGAGGCCGGTCATGTCGCGTTCGGCCTACTGGGTCTGGACGCGGGTGCGGACGCGGCCCTTGAAGACCACGCGGTCGCCCTTGTCGCTGACGCTGTAGCTGTCGGCGCGGACATTGCCCTGCGGCCCGGCCCCGGCGATCGGCGCGCCGCCCACGGCCTCGCCGGTCTTGGTGTCGATCCGGGCCTCCTGCGAGGCGAACTGGTAGCCCTGGCCGTTGTCGATCTTCACGTCCTTGGTCAGCACCAGCAGGTTCTGGGCTTCCTGGTAGACGCCGTCCTTCGAGGTCACCCGGGTGGCGTCGGGCTGGCCGTAGCCGCGCACCAGGGTCGGGTCGACCAGCTTGACCTTGTTGGGATCGACCGCGTCGCGCTCGGCGCGGCGGGCGGTGATCAGGAAGGCGCGGCCGTCGCGCATGGCGCCGGTGAAGCGCGGATTGTCCATGGCCAGCGGCGCGGCGGTGGCCGCCTTGGTGGCGTTGCGGGCGTCGATCATCCGATACGCCGTCTGGCCGACCACGGCGACGCTGACCCCGACGGCGAATACCAGCAGGCCCGCCCGCGTCCAGCGCGCGGAAGGCCGACGCCGGTTGCGGCGGGGCTTCTTGGCGGCGGTCGAGAGGGCGGCGGTGGTCATGCGGCGGACGATCCAGAACGGACGCCATGGATAGTCTTCAACGCGCCGCAGGCCAAAGGGGTTTTTCTCCGTGGCGAATTGAGCGGCCCGGGCGGGCTAGCGCCGGGAGAGGTGATGCTTGGCCGCCCAGACGATCGCCGCCGACGACAGCAGCATGCCGGTCAGCAGCGCCCCGACGGCCAGAATGCCCGCCGGCGTGACGCGCACCTCGGCCCGGTAGCGCAGCGGGCCGGCCTCGAACTCGGCGACGGCGGTCTGCTCCTGGCGATCGAGGATCGGGGCGTCGTACATGGGCTCAACCTCCGGCGTCGCGGGAGCTTAGCCTCGCTCGCGGGTCAGCGCGAGCGGCCGCGCGCCGTCACCGGCCAGATCGCCACCAGCGTCCCGCCCTCGACCACGTGATAGGCGTCGTAGAGGTTCACGGTCGGGTCGCAGTGCGGCACGGCCAGGGTGACCCGGGCGCCCAGCGGCGGGGGCGAGCCGGAGGCGGGGACCAGCGCCCCGTGCTCGTCGCCCATGAAGAAATAGCGCGAACCTTCCGGCGCGCCGGCCACCACCACCTGGGGCGGATCGGCGTCGGTGGACATCGACTTGAAGCCTGCATCGACCGTGACCATGCCGGGGCTGTTGGCGCTGACCACGCGGGCGTCGATGACCAGCGAGCGCTGGTAGGGGCTAGCTTCCGCGCCTTCGCCCGCCAGGTCGCAGGCCAGGTACTGGTCGTCCATGAAGACGTAGGAGCCGACCTGCAGCTCGGTGAAGATCGAAAGTTCGGCGTCGATGCGGTGCGAGCCGGTGCCCGAGCCGCTGACGATCGGCGGCGCGCCGCCGGCGGCGGTCAGGGCGGCGATGACCTCGCGGATATAGGCCCCGCGGTCCTCCAGGGCTGCCTTGCGCAGGTCGAAGGCCTCGATGTGCTGCTGGACGCCGCAATAGCATTGCAGCCCGGCATAGATGAGGGCGGGGTGCGCCTGGATGGCCTCGAACAGGGCGACGGCGGCTTCGGGGGAGGCGACGCCCGTGCGGTGGATGCCGGGGTCGAGGTCGATGACCACCTCCAGCGGCTTGCCGGCCTCGGCGGCCGCCGCGCCCAGGGCGGCGACGTTGTCGGGATGGTCGGCGACGACCTTGAGGCCGGTGGTCGAAAGGTTCAGCGCCGCCAGGCGGGCGATGGCCGGGGCCGAGACGACGGGCGAGGTAATCAGCAGGCCTTCGGTCACGCCCTGGGCAGCCAGGGCCTCGGCCTCGCCGATCTTGGCGCAGCATAGGCCCACGGCCCCGGCCGCGATCTGCAGCCGGGCGATGTCGGCGCTCTTGTGGGTCTTGGCGTGGGGGCGAAGCTTCAGGCCCTTGCTCGCGGCGAAGGCGGCCATGGTCGCAATGTTGGCCGTGAGCGCGGCGCGGTCGAGCACCAGGACAGGCGTGTTCAGCTGCTCGCGCGAGCCTTGTTGGCCGACCAGATCGGCGTGCAGGGCGATATCCGTCATCGATGGTCCCTTAAATACCGAACAGCTGGGTCATGTGGGCGTTGGCGAACTTGGCGGCCGGGTCCCAGGCCTGGCGCACGCGCAGGAAGTCGGCCGCGCGGGGATAGAGCCGGTGGACGTCGGCGGGGGTCAAGCTGTGGCGCTTGGCCCAGTGCGGCCGGCCGCCGCCGCTGGCCAGCACCGGCTCGACCTCGGCGAAGGCCGGCTTCCAGTCCATCTTGGCGTACTGGTGGAACGAGATCGAGGCGCCGGGGCCGATGTTGAAGGGGCTCAGCCAGATGTCGTCGCCGGCCACGAGGCGGAACTCGAACGGGAAGGTGATCGGCAGGCGGCGCTTGCGGATATGGGCGATCGCCGCCTTCAGGGTCGGCAGGCCGGTCTCGCGCGGCATCTCGTATTCCATCTCCTCGAAGCGGACGTTCCGCTCGGAGGGGAAGATCTCAAAGGCCGGGGCCGCGCGGCGGCTGGGCGCGCCGGCCAGCTTCATCAGCAGGCGCTGCATCGGTCCGGTCAGGGCAGGGGCGGCTGCGCAGAGGTCGCAGACGGCCTTGAAGATCGCCTCGTCGCCTTCGCCGCCCTTGCCGGGCTTCTCGTCGGCGGCCTCGGCCGGGACCGGGTGCAGGGTCTTGAAGATCACCTGGTCGCTGTAGGGAAAGACCCAGAACTCCATATGCCGGGTGGCGGCCGCCAGCTCGTCGAAGCGCTCGATCACTTCGGCCAGGGGCAGGCGGCTGATCCGCTCTTCCAGATGGTAGGCCGGGACGACGTTGATGCGGATGGCGACGGCGACGCCCAGCAGGCCCAGAGACAGGCGCTGGGCCTGGTAGAGATCGGGCTCGAGGTCGGGGCCGCATTCCACGAGACGCCCGTCGGCGGTCAGCAGGCGAAAGCCGCAGGCCTGGGTCGCCAGGCTGCCCAGTTCCGCGCCCGTGCCGTGGGTGCCGGTCGAGACGGCGCCGGCCAGGGACTGCGGATTGATGTCGCCCTGATTGATCAGTGACAGGCCTTCGGCCCACAGAGCGGCGGTCAGGCGCTTGAGGCTCCAGCCGGCCGGGGCCCAGACGGTCTTGCGATCGGGCGCGATCTCGACCGCGCCTTCCAGCTCGGACAGGTTCAGCAGCAGGTCGTCGGTCTGGCACAGCGGCATGAACGAGTGGCCGGCCCCGGTGACGCGGACCTTGCCGGCCTGGATCACCAGTGTGGAAAGCTCCTCGATCGTCCTCGGTCGGGCGATCCTGCTGGGCGTCGCCGTGACGCTGCCCGACCAGTTCTTCCAGCCCTCCATCGGCGCTCCCCCGCTGCGATGGACTGACGATAGTAAAAACTATCGTTATTGCAAGCCGGTGTTATGCGCCGTGGAAGACCCCCTCCGGCCCTCCGGGCCACCTCCCCCAGAGGGGGAGGATCTATCGCCGTAGATACTCCCCCTCTGGGGGAGCTGTCGCGGAGCGACTGAGGGGGAGCGCCGCAGGCGCTAAAGCGCCAAATCGAACGTCTCGAAATACCGGTCGAACAGCCGGCCGATCTCCTGCGACAGCGCGCCGGCGTCCTGCTGTGGCTCCTCGACGGCCATTTCGGTGGCGGCGTAGGTCAGTTCGACCATCATCCGGGTGGCGACCCCGATGCGGGCGGCCGGCACGGTGGGGAAGCGGGCGGCCAGGACCTCGGCGAACTGGCCGGCGACCATGTCGCGCGAGGCGAAACGGAGTTGCTGCAGCATCGGCACCGCGCGCAGGGCCCGGCCGATGGCCGCTCCGCCGGGGAAGGCGCGGGTCATGTTGATGACACCAGTCAGCAGGTCGGCCACTTTCCCCACGCGCTCAGCCGGAGTGTCGCCCTCCAGGCCGCCGGCCGCCATCCACTCGAACACGGCCTCGTCCTGCAGGCGCATCAGCCGGTCGCCGAGTTCTTTCAGGATCGCGTACTTGTTGGGGAAGTAGCGATAGAGGGCAGGCGGGGTCAGGCCCGCGCGCTTGCAGATGGCGTTGGTGGTCAGCTGCTCGAAGCCGGACTCGACCAGCAGTTCGCCGGCCGTGGCCAGGACCACCTCGTAGGTGTCCTGCGCGCGGGCCTGGGTCGGCCGCAGCTTGGCGTCGAGGGGGATGTCGGCGGCGGCCGTCTCGGCCGTCGGCTTGGGCATCGAGGTCTCCTGAAGTCCCGACCAGACCTAGAGCGCTTCTCGTCGAATGCCAATGTTCGCTCATTGCCAAAGCTTAACGGGACTTCGTTCGCGGCCTGCGCCAGGGTCGCGCCATCGCTGGGGGCGGCGATTTCGTGGGGTTAGTTGCATGATCGATCGTCGCGGTCTGTTCGCCGCCGCCGGGGCGCTGTGCGCCGCGCCCGGGCTTTCCTTCGCCTCGCCGGCTCAGCTCGGACCGGCCAACCCGATCGTCGACGCCTTCGTCGCCGAGCAGAAGTTCCAGGGCGTGGTGATGATCGGGCGGCGGGGCAAGCCGTCCTACGTCCGCGCCTTCGGCTCGGCCGACATCGAGGCGAACAAGCCGGCGACGCGCGACACCATCTATTGCGTCGCCTCGATCTCGAAGTGGCTGACCACCATCGCCGTGCTGCGGCTGGTCGAGCAGGGCAAGCTGTCGCTCGACGCTCCGATCGCGACCTGGCTGCCCGACCAGCGGCCCGACACCGGCAAGACCGTGACCCTGGCCCACCTGCTGTCCAACACCAGCGGCATTCCCAACGCCTTCATGACCATGCTGAAGGCCGATCCCGAGATCCTCAAGCGCGAGGTGACCGCCGCCGAGGCCGTGAAGCTGTTCGGCCAGGGCGACCCGCTGTTCCCGCCGGGGACCAAGTTCGACTACCACCCGGTCAACTGGTTCATCGTCTCGGCCATCGTCGAGGCGGCGACCGGCAAGCCGTTCCAGGCGGTGGTGCGGGAGCTGACGACCGACCCGCTGAAGATGCGCCACACCCAGGCCGGGATGATCGACGCCGATCCCGGCGTGGCGCGGTCCTACTACGCCGGTCCGCCTCTGGCGCCCCGGACCAATCCGCGGCTGTCGGTGACGGCGGCCAGCGGCGGCTATTTCAGCACGGTCGACGATCTGCTGGTCGCGGCCCACGTGGTCTTCGACACGCCATTTCTCAGCGAGGCCTCGCGCAAGGCCCTGACCACGATCCGCGTGCCCGAGCAGGACTACACCCTGGGCGGCCGGACCCGGACCCTGACCATCGACGGCCAGGTGAAGCTGGCGGCCTGGGAGACCGGACGCACGGCCGGCTTCCGTTCGGTGCTGGGCCACCGGCTCGACACCGGCGACACGGTGGTGATCCTCAACAACACCGACCTGTCGCAGAAGGCGCTGGACCTCTTCGCCGACAAGCTGTTCGGGGCGGCGCCCAGAATCTGACTTGGGGCCAGGGTAGGGCGATTTTCGCGCCTCCTGCACGCTGCTGACAAAAGTGGGCGCGGGGCGGGGTTCTCGGGTCGAAGAGCAGTGCTATGAAAAGCCCGCCTTAGGGGAGAATCCTGCTCATGTTCCGCAGCCTGCTGACCGCCGTCGCCGCTTCCGCCCTGCTGGCGGGCGCCGCTCACGCTCAAGACGTCAAGACCGCCGAGGCGCTGCGCGACAAGGCCCTGACCGACCGGCTGGCCTGGGACATCACCGAGGACCTGACCACCACCATCGGCCCGCGCCTCGTCGGCTCGCCGGGCATGGAGCGCGCCAAGGACTGGAGCGTCGCCAAGTTCAAGGCCCTAGGCTTCACCAACATCAAGGTCGACACCTTCGCCAAGCCGTCCTGGACTCGCGGGGAGGAGAGCGCCGAGCTGGTCGCGCCCTATCCGCTGAAGCTGTCGATCGTGGGCCTGGGCCGCACCATCCCGACGCCCGCCGAGGGGATCGAGGCGCAGGTGGCGCTGTTTTCCACCTACGCCGAGATGATCGCCGCGCCGGAAAGCGCCATCAAGGGCAAGATCGTCGTCATCACCCAGCCGATGGTCCGCGCCCAGGACGGCGCCGGCTACGGGATCGCCGGAATCTCGCGTCGCTCGGGCCCGGTCGAGGCCGCCAAGCGCGGGGCTGTGGCCCTGCTGATCCGCTCGATCTCGACCTCCAGCTCGACCGTGCCGCATACCGGCGTCACCACCAACGGCCCCGACGTGATCACCATCCCGGCCGCCGCCCTGGGCGTGCCCGAGGCCGAGCAACTGGAACGCCTGGCCAAGAAGGGCCCGCTGCGCATCAAGCTGAAGCTGGCCTCCAGCCTCGACGCCGGCGACGTGGCCTGGAACATCTCGGCCGACATCAAGGGCTCGGAAAGGCCCGACGAGGTGATCGTCATCGGCGGCCACCTGGACAGCTGGGACGTCGGCACCGGCGCCTTCGACGACGCGGCGGGCATCGCCATCACCACGGCCGCCGCCAAGCTGATCGGCGATCTGCCCAAGCATCCCAAGCGCACCATCCGCGTGGTGATGTGGGGCTCGGAGGAGAGCGGCGGCTCGTCGGAGGCCTTCCTGGCGGCCAACAAGGCCAATCTTGAGAAGCTGGTCCTGGCCGGCGAAAGCGACACCGGCGCCGACCGCATCTACAGCCTGCAACTGCCCAAGGGCGCCGAGGGCCATCCGGCCATGAAGGCGGCCTTCCAGGTGCTGAGCCCGCTGAAGGTCTATTTCGACAAGGCCCCGGCCGCCCATGGCGGGGCCGACATCACTGGCGTCGAGGTCGCGGGCGTGCCCGTGGTCGCCCTGAACCAGGACGCCAGCCGCTACTTCGACTACCACCACACCGCCGACGACACCCTGGACAAGGTGGACCCGATCCAGCTGGCCCAGAACGTCGCCGCCTGGACGAGCTTCGTCTACCTGGTGGCCGACAGCGACATCGACTTCCGCGCGCTCAGCGCGGCGGCGCCGGCGGCTCCGGCGGGGCACTGATCCCCTTGGCGGGCTTCTGGCGTCGCAAGTCGCGCCTGGAGCGCGCCTGGGAAGAGCGGGAAGAAAAGCGCTACCCGGCCCTGTTCGGGCCGGGCGGCGAGGGGGTCTTTCCGCTCGGTCCCGAAGCCTTCGCGCCGTTCGGCGAGGCCGGAACGCCGGATCCGCGCTGGCTGAGCATCGGCGTCTTCCGCTTCGCGCCCACGGCCGAGCGGTCCAGCTGGCTGCATGTCAGCTCGGGCCTGTCCAACGATTGGGAAGACGAGGGTTTCCCCGGCCTGGGTCACGAACTGGTCGTGGAGACGCCCTGGCGGGACGACGCGGCGATCCGGTTGCTGCACGGCTTGGCGGCCTACGACCTGCTGATCGCCCACGGCCGGTTCGGCGAGCCCAGGATCCTGGAGCCGGGCAGCCGGATCAACGCGCCCTTCGATTTCGGCGAGCGCGGCGGCGTAGCGGGCATGCTGGCGGCTCAGGGCGAACGGTTCGTGGGTGGCTTCCGGGTCGAGACAGGGAAGGTCGCCCTCTTGTCTTGCGTCGGAGTCACGAACGGCGAGCTGGATTTCGCCCGCGCCAACAGCTCGGCCGACCTGCACCGTCGGCTCGTGGAGGCCGGCGTCGGCGAGCTGACCGATCCCGCGCGGGCGCCCGTCGCCTGACATCCAGCACCTGACATCGAGATTAAGACACTCCCCGCGCGTGCGGCGCGTCGCCGCGACCGACGGGTGAGTCAAAAGGTCGCGAAGCGCGCGGCCGTTCATACTTTATGTGCTCATCCACAGATTTGCGGCGCCGCGGCATAGCTTGCGCCAGGCCTTGCCCGAGCAAGGAAAAACCGCCGCAAACCCTGGCGCCGCAAGGGCGCGGCAGGGTTAACGACCGTGCCGAAATGGCGCACGTCTTGGTTGCCGGACCGTAATACGGCGGCCCCTTCGTTATGACGACATTAACGACCTTCGGGCCTTTCTACGCCTCCATAGGCGTTTCGTCCGAACCTGCCCCCGTCGTCGAACGACGGTCGGGTCCGGCGCGGCGCCGAAGGGTTCCTTTTTCTCTAGTGTCTGATGGTGGAGGACGCTTATGCCCGCGGCAGTGCGGGGGGGACCGCGCAAGCCAGCGCGCCCCCGGGCCGAAGCGCCCGCAAGTCCGAACAAGGCTCGCCCGGCTCAGCAACAGCAGCCGGCGGGGAAGCTGCACGCCGCGCGCGGCGGGGTGGGCGTCTCGCCGAGCCTGGCCCTGAGCGTCGCCGGCGGCGCGCTTGCGCTCGCCCTGGTCGTCACCCTGGCCACCGGCCACCGCGCCCAGCGCCTGGGCGAGGCGATGGTGGGCGGCGTCGATAGCGAGTTCGCCAACCTCGGCTTCAAGCTGAAGACCGTCCACGTCACCGGCGCCTCGGCCACCGCCCAGGCCGACATTCTCAAGGCCACCGGCCTCTACCAGGACCAGCCGACGCTGGGCATGGACCTCGTCGACCTCAAGGCCCGTGTCGAGGCCGTGGGCTGGGTGAAGTCGGCCAAGGTGGTCCGCCTGCTGCCCGACACCGTGATGATCGCCGTCGAGGAGCGCCCGGCCCTGGCCGTGTGGCAGCACTCTGGCCGCCTGAAGGTGATCGACGCCGAGGGCCGCATCATCCGCGAGGCCGACGCCGCGCGCTTCCCGCACCTGCCGCTGGTGGTGGGGCAGGGCGCCGACCAGGCCGCGGGAAACATTTTGCCGGCGGTCAACGCCCGGCCGCGCCTGCGCGATCGTCTCGAAGCGCTGGTGCGCGTCGACGACCGCCGCTGGGACCTGCGGCTGAAAGATGGATCCCTGATCCAGCTGCCGGCCATTGACGAAGAATCCGCGTTGATTCAATTGGATCAACTGGACCAGCGGCAACGCATCCTCGATCTCGGCTTCGCGCGCATCGACCTGCGCGATCCCGAGATGGTGGCGATCCGGCCCCGTGACTCCGTGCTGCCCGGGCAGCCGGTGGCCAACGGGGCTTAAGAACAAAAGTGATGGACTGAGGTGACCCTGACCATGTCGCGACTTGAGGACCGGAGACAGGCCCGTGACGGCCTGAAGGCGACGCTCGTGCGTCAGCCCGCGGTCGCGGCCGTGGACCTGGGCGCGTCGAAGGTCACGTGCTTCATCATGAAGGGCGACGGCATTCATCGCGACAACCGCACCCTGACGACCGCCGGGGTCGGCTATGTGCAGTCGCGCGGCGTGCGCGGCGGGGCGATCGTCAATCTGGACGAGGCCGCCCAGGCCATCGCGCAAGCCGTGGAGCGCGCCGAGACCGTGGCCGGCGTCAACGTCCAGGGCGTCAGCGTCTGCACCGCCGGCGGCCAGCTGGCCAGCCACCGCGTCCACACCCAGGTTTCGCTGGGCGCCCGTCCGATCGCCGACGGTGATCTGTCTCGCGCCATCTCGTCGGCCCTGGCCCAGGTTCGCCTGCCGGGCCGCAAGCCCATCCACCTGCTGCCGATCGCCTGGTCGGTGGATGGCCAGAAGGGCATCCGGGATCCCCGCGCCATGTTCGGCCGCGCCCTGGGTCTCGAACTGCTGGTCGTCTCGGTCAACGAGAACATCTTCCACACCCTGGCCCACTGCGTCGAACGGGCCCACCTGTCGTTCGAGGGCGTGGTCGCCGCGCCCTTCGCCTCGGCCCTGGCGGCTCTGGAAGAGGACGAGATGGACCTGGGCGCCGTCTGCATCGACATGGGCGGCGGCTCGACCTCGGTGGCGGTGTTCAACAATGGCGCCCTGTGCCACGTCGACAGCTTGGCCGTCGGCGGCGGGCATGTGACGCAGGACATCGCCCGCGGCCTGCAGACCTCGGTCGCCGGCGCCGAGCGCATCAAGACCCTGCACGGCAGCGCCATCGCCTCGGCCAACGAGGACCGCGAAATGATCGAGGCCCCGCCGCGCGGCGACGATCCGGGCGCTGGCCCCGTCATCGCCCCTCGGAGCCTGCTGAAGGGCATCATCCAGCCGCGCGTCGAAGAGACGCTGGAACTGCTGCGCGAGCGCCTGAAGGCCTCGGGCGCGCCGGTGGAGCCGGGGGCGGGCATCGTCCTGACCGGCGGCGCCAGCCAGCTGGCCGGCGTGCGCGAAGTCGCCGTGCGGGTGTTCGACCGTCCGGTCCGCCTGGGCCGTCCGCGCCGGGTGCCGCACCTGGCCGACGCCGCTTCGGGTCCGGCCTTCTGCGCCGCCGCCGGCGTGCTGCACCGCGCCGCCTTCGGTCCGCGCGAGGTGGTCTCGCCCAAGGCCCTGACCGGCGGCCAGGTGCGCAAGCGCCCGATGGATCCCAACGCCTCGCCGGTGGCCAAGGCCGCCGCCTGGCTGCGCGACAACCTCTAGGCTTTTTTCCCGATCCGGGATTTCGAAGCGCCTCGCCCGAAAGGGCGGGGCGTTTTCGCGCGTGCTATCGGCTCGCGCGAACAAATCACCCGACAGGTGAATTAACCCTGTCGCTTAACTTTCTAAGTGCCTGAAAGGCCGAACAGTGTAGTTTCGCCCCCCCGAATCCAACGGGTTTGGCCGGAAAAAACGGCTCGCGGCGTTCCGTCGCACAGGGGTTTCGGCCCAGCTTGGAAACCAAGGAGTTCCAAGCAATTCCTTTGGATAACTCGCTTTTTTCCCTGTAAGCGGGATCGACCTGCAGCCGACTCAGATTATGGCTTTAACCGCCAGTTAACGATGGTGGTTGTTCTGTTAACCCGATCGTCGAGGCGTTACCGACTTGCGGTCGGTTCATTTGACGAATTCGGCGTAAGGACGCGAGGGTCCCCATGGCTATTTCACTTTCGGCGCCGCGCACCACTGAGCTGAAGCCGCGCATCGTGGTCTTCGGCGTCGGCGGCGCGGGCGGCAACGCCGTAAACAACATGATCGAGGCGGGCCTCGAGGGTGTTGAGTTCGTCGTCGCCAACACGGACGCTCAGCAGCTCCAGTTCGCCAAGACCGACCGTCGCATCCAGCTCGGCGTGCAGGTCACGCAGGGCCTGGGCGCCGGCGCTCACCCCGAAGTGGGCATGAGCGCCGCCGAGGAAAGCTTCCCCGAGATCGGCGAGCACCTGGAAGGCGCTCACATGGTGTTCATCACCGCCGGCATGGGCGGCGGCACCGGCACCGGCGCTGCCCCGATCATCGCCAAGTGCGCCCGCGAACGCGGCATCCTGACCGTCGGCGTGGTGACCAAGCCCTTCCACTTCGAAGGCCGCCACCGGATGCGCCTGGCCGACGCTGGCATCCAGGAGCTGCAACGCTACGTCGACACCCTGATCGTCATTCCGAACCAGAACCTGTTCCGCGTCGCCAACGAACGCACGACCTTCGCCGAAGCCTTCGGCATGGCCGACCAGGTGCTGCACTCGGGCGTCCGTTCGATCACCGACCTGATGGTCCTGCCGGGCCTGATCAACCTCGACTTCGCCGACGTCCGTACGGTCATGACCGAGATGGGCAAGGCGATGATGGGCACCGGCGAGGGCACCGGCGAAGACCGCGCCCTGATGGCTGCTCAGAACGCCATCGCCAACCCGCTGCTCGACGAAGTCTCGCTGAAGGGCGCCAAGGCCGTGCTGGTCAACGTGACCGGCGGCATGGACATGACCCTGCTCGAAGTGGACGAGGCCGCCAACGCGATCTCCGACCAGGTCGACGCGGAAGCCAACATCATCTTCGGCGCGGCCTTCGACCCGTCGCTGGACGGCGTGATCCGCGTGTCGGTGGTCGCCACCGGCATGGACGGCGCCTCGATCCAGCAGATCGAGCCCAAGCCCGTCGCCCGCAACGTCCAGGCTCCGCCGCTGCTCGCCGAGACCTCGCGTCCCGCGCCGCAGCCGGCTCCCGCCCCGATCCCGCAGCCGGTCGCCCAGGCTCCGGCCCAGCCGGAAATCCGCCCGGGTTCGCGCTACGAAGCCCGTCCGATCGAGCGCCCGACCTCGGCCTATCCGGAGCCCGCCTATGAGCCGGCCCCGCAGCCGGTCCAGGCCCAGGCCGACCTCTACGCCCAGCCGGAAGCCGCCTACGAGCCGGAACCGGTCTATGAGCCGGCCCCCGCGCCGCGCGTCACCCGCATCGTCGACCCGATGGTCGCTGAAGCCGATGACGAGCCGCTGTACAGCGATCACTACGAGGATCGCCGTCAGCAGAAGAGCGGCGGCTGGATGAGCCTGTTCGGCGGCGGTCGCCAGCAACGCTACGAGCCGGCCCCGCAGCCCCAGGCGCGCCAGACCAGCTCGGTGCGTCCGCAACTGCAGCCGATCGAGCCCCAGGCCGACGACGGCGAGGATCTGGAGATCCCGTCGTTCCTGCGTCGCCTGGCCAACTGAACACCGAGTTAGTACCAGTAAGCGTAACAGTAAGCGTACCGCGTAAGTCGAAGCGCCCGGGTCCTCTGGCCCGGGCGTTTTGCTTTTTATCCTCCCCCGCTTGCGGGGGAGGGGGACCGCGAAGCGGTGGAGGGGGCGAGACTGGGCGGGGCAGCGGTGGTCGCCCCCTCCGTCACGCTGCGTATCCGCAGCGCGCCACCTCCCCCGTTTCTCGGGGGAGGAGTAGGGCCACCTCCCCCTTCAGGGGGAGGATCTTTGGCGCTAGACCTATCGTGCCAATGATATGCCGTTTCAGGTCACGATGAAGCTTACCCGCACCGACAAGAAGATCCTCGACGTCCTGCAGCGCGACAGCGGGGTCACGAACGTGGAGCTGGCCGAGCGCGTCGGCCTGTCGCCCAGCCCGTGCCTGCGGCGGGTCAAGCAGCTGGAGGCCGCCGGCCTGATCAGCGGCTATGTGGCGGTGCTGGATCGTCGCAAGGCCAGGCTGGACCTGCTGGCCTATGTCGAGGTCGCCGTCGACCGCCACAACGAGACCGCCGCCGAGGCCTTCAAGGAGGCCATCCTGCGCGAGCCGCTGGTGGTCGGCTGCCACGCCATGACCGGCAGCTACGACTACCTGCTGCGGGTGGTGGCCCCTAATCTCGACGCCTATGCCGAGTTCACCATGAAGCGCCTGCTGAAGATGCCGGCGGTCAAGGACATCCAGTCGAGCTTCGTCCTGGAGACGATCAAGGACTCCACGGCCTTGCCGTTGGATTATCTGGACTGAAATCCTTCTCCCCTTGCGGGAGAAGGTGGCGGCCGAAGGCCGACGGATGAGGGGTCTCTCAAACATGAGACGCTCAGCCCGGCCTGACCGCCATACGCAGCTTTGAGGTTTGAGAGACCCCTCACCCGACCCGCTTCGCGGGCCACCCTCTCCCGCAAGGGGAGAGGGATCAGTGAGACTTTCAGGTCATAAAGTGACCCATATGCACTTCATGCCGGTCATAATCGCCACAACGCGTCTCTGCGCCTGACCTATCCTGACGTCCGTATCCCCGACTCCCGGAGCGGCCGTCATGCTGGTTCTCGATCGCAAGCCTCAAGCGCCCCAGACGCCGATGCGCGC
This sequence comes from Caulobacter sp. SRI_008, assembly GCF_057586355.1. Classification (NCBI taxonomy): domain Bacteria; kingdom Pseudomonadati; phylum Pseudomonadota; class Alphaproteobacteria; order Caulobacterales; family Caulobacteraceae; genus Caulobacter; species Caulobacter sp. SRI_008. The sequence continues at coordinate 10,150 of NZ_JBYCZS010000001.1, read as the reverse complement.
CGCCCTCGACGGCGTCGTGGCCTACAAGGCCGGCATGACCCTAGCCGAGGCCGGGCGGCGCACGGGCCTGTCGGACTTCGCCAAGCTGGCCAGCAACGAGAACCTGCTGGGCGCCAGCCCCAGGGTCGCCGACGCGGTGATGGCCGCCGTGGCCGAGCCGCAGATCTATCCGGACCCCTATTGCGAGACCCTGCGCGCGGCCATCGGCCAGCGCCTCTCCGTCTCGTCGAACCGGATCCTCGTTTCGCCGGGCTCCGAGGCCCTGATCGACTACGTGTTCCGCGCCGTGCTGGCGCCGGGCGACGAGATCCTGCTCTCCTCGCCGACCTTCCCGGCCTACGACATCTTCGCCCGCTGCGCCGAGGCCAAGATCGTCGACGTGCCCCGCCTGGCCAATTTCGACCTCGACGTCCCGGCGGTCGCCGCCGCGGCCGCCAAGGGGCCCAAGCTCCTGATCCTCTGCACGCCCAACAACCCGACCGGCAACGCCCTCTCCAAGGAAGCCGTCGAGACGGTGCTGGCCGCCACGCCGAAGACCACCCTGGTGTTCGTCGACGAGGCCTATCGCGAGTATTTCGAGGCCTACGACATGCTGGCCGTGCTCGAGGCCTGGGGCGGTCCGTGGATCGCCGCGCGCACCTTCTCCAAGGCCTATGGCCTAGCCGGCATGCGGGTGGGCTATGGGATCGCTTCGAGCGAAGAGCTGATCGCCTATCTCGACCGCCTGCGCCCGCCGTTCAACGTCACCGCCGTCAGCCAGGCCGCCGCCCTGGCCGCCTGGGACGACCGCGAGCACCTGGCTTCGACCGTCGCCCTGACCCTGTCCGAGCGCGCCCGCGTCGAGGCGGCGCTGGACGAGATGGGCGTCGAATACACCCGCTCGGAGGCCAATTTCGTCTTCCTGCGCACGCCGGCAGGCCCCGAAGCCACCGCCATGCGTTTGTTGCACGAAGGGCTCATCGTCCGCCCGACGCCCGTCAAGGGCGGCTGGGTGCGCATCACCATCGGCCGGCCGGCCGACAACGACCGCCTGATCGCCGGCCTGCCGGCCGCGCTGGTCCCGTAAGAAACATCACGAGCCTTAGGGAGGCCCGCATGCCCGTCACGTCCGAAAATCCCCTCGGCCTCAACGGCTTCGAGTTCGTCGAATTCACCAGCCCCGATCCGGCGGCGATGAAGGCGATCATCGAGCAACTGGGCTTCGTGCCCGCCGCCACCCATCCGACCAAGGCCGTGACCCGCTACAAGCAGGGCCGCATCAACCTTCTGGTCAACGAGGAGGCCGCCGGCCAGGTCGCCGACTTCCGTGAAGCCCACGGCCCGTCGGCCAACGGCATGGCCTTCCGCGTCGACGACGCAGAGCAGGCCTTCGCCGACGCCCTGAAGCGCGGCGCCAAGGCCGCCGACGCCGGCCGCTCGGTGCTGGGCGACGGCGCCAAGGTGCTGGAGGGCATCGGCGGCAGCTTGCTCTATCTGGTCGAAGGCGAGGGCTCGATCTATGACGCCTGGACGCCCGTTCCCGGCGCGGCCGAGGCCGAAGCGGCCAATTCGGTGGGTCTCGACCTGCTCGACCACCTGACCCACAACGTCAAGCGCGGCCAGATGCGCACCTGGTCGACCTTCTACAACCAGGTCTTCGGCTTCGAGGAGCAGAAGTACTTCGACATCAAGGGTCAGGCCACGGGCCTGTTCAGCCAGGCGATGATCGCGCCCGACAAGGCCATCCGCATCCCGCTGAACGAAAGCCAGGACGACAAGAGCCAGATCGAGGAGTTCATCCGCCAGTACAACGGCGAGGGCATCCAGCACCTGGCCCTGACCACGGCGGACATCTACGGCACGGTCGAGAAGCTGCGCGCCCGGGGCGTGAAGCTGCAGGACACCATCGAGACCTATTACGAGCTGGTCGACAAGCGCGTGCCCGGCCACGGCGAGGACCTGGAGCGCCTGCGCAAGAACCGCATCCTGATCGACGGCGCCGTCGGCGACGAGGGCCTGCTGCTGCAGATCTTCACCGAGAACCTGTTCGGCCCGATCTTCTTCGAGATCATCCAGCGCAAGGGCAACGAGGGCTTCGGCAATGGCAACTTCCAGGCCCTGTTCGAGAGCATCGAGCTCGACCAGATCCGCCGGGGCGTGATCACGGTCGACGCGTAAAAATATCTTTCGTCATCCCGGCCGAAGCGTAGCGTAGAGCCGGGACCCAGGAGCGGCGCGCACCGCCCCTGGGTCCCGGATAAGCCCTGCGGGCTTTCCGGGATGACGGGAAAAGTGCTGGCAAAGGCACGGGAAAACGCATGGACCTCCGCTACCAGACCGGCTTCGGCGCTCACTTCGCCACCGAGGCCGTGGTCGGCGCCCTGCCAGTGGGGCAGAACTCGCCGCAGCATGTTCCGTTCGGCCTCTATGCCGAGCAGCTCTCCGGCACGGCCTTCACCGCGCCCCGGCACGAGAACCGCAGGAGCTGGCTCTACCGCCTGCGGCCCAGCGCCGGGCACGGACCTTACAAGCCCTACGCCCAGCCGCGCCTGACCAGCGCCTTCGACGGCCCCGTCACGCCCAACCGCCTGCGCTGGGACCCGATCGAGATCCCCGTCGAGTCCACCGACTTCGTCGACGGCCTGGTCACCCTGGCCGGCAACGGCGATGTCGCCGCCCAGGCCGGCATGGGCGTTCACCTCTATCTGGCCAACGTCTCGATGAAGGACCGGGTGTTCTACGACGCCGACGGCGAGCTGCTGATCGTGCCGCAGCAGGGCGTGCTGAGGCTGGTCACCGAGATGGGCGTGCTGAAGGTCGGCCCCGGCCAGATCGCGGTGATCCCGCGCGGCGTGCGCTTCCGGGTCGAGCTTTCCGGACCCTCGCGCGGCTATGTCTGCGAGAACTACGGCGCGGCCCTGCGCCTGCCGGAGCTGGGGCCGATCGGCTCCAACGGCCTGGCCAATCCGCGCGACTTCGAGACCCCGGTGGCCGCCTTCGAGGACGTCGATGCGCCCACCCAGGTGATCCAGAAGTTCCAGGGGTCGCTGTGGGCCGCCGACTGGGACCACAGCCCGTTGGACGTGGTGGCCTGGCACGGCAACCTCGCGCCCTATCGCTATGACCTGGCGCGGTTCAACACCATCAACACGGTCAGCTACGACCACCCCGACCCGTCGATCTTCACGGTGCTGACCTCGCCCAGCGACACGCCGGGGACGGCCAATGTCGACTTCGTGATCTTCCCGCCGCGCTGGATGGTGGCCGAGCACACCTTCCGCCCGCCCTGGTTCCACCGCAACGTGATGAGCGAGTTCATGGGGCTGGTGCACGGCGCCTACGACGCCAAGGAGGGCGGTTTCGCTCCCGGCGGGGCGAGCTTGCACAATTGCATGAGCGATCACGGCCCCGACGTGGCCAGCCATCGCAAGGCCACCGACGCCGAACTGGGGCCTCACAAGATCGACAACACCCTGGCCTTCATGTTCGAGAGCCGCTGGGTGATCGCGCCGACGAAGTTCGCGCTGGAGCATCACGCGCTTCAGGCCGACTATGACGCGTGCTGGGATGGGTTCCCCAAGGCCCGCCTGCCGTAACCAGAACAATGAGAGGAAGCGCCGAATGAAGCTCGCGTCTCTGAAGGGCGGCCGCGACGGCCGGCTGGTCGTGGTGTCGAACGACGTCGCCTGGTGCACCGACGCCGGGACGATCGCGCCGACGCTGCAGGCCGCGCTCGACGACTGGGAACGCTGCGAGCCGCTGTTGCGCGGGCTGGCCGAGAGCCTGGAGCACGGCGGCGTGCCCAAGGACCGCTTCCACGAACACGACGCGCTGAGCCCCCTGCCGCGCGCCTTCCAGTGGCTGGACGGCAGCGCCTACGTCAATCACGTGCAGCTGGTGCGCCAGGCCCGTGGGGCCGAGATGCCCGACAGCTTCTGGAGCGATCCCCTGATGTACCAGGGCGCGTCGGACGGCTTCCTGGCCCCCCGCGACACCATCCCGCTGGCCGACGCGGCCTGGGGCTGCGACCTGGAGGGCGAGATCGCCGTGATCGTCGGCGACGTGCCGCTGGGCGCCAGCCGCGAGGAGGCCCTGGCGGCCATCCGCCTGGTGATGCTGTGCAACGACGTCAGCTTGCGCAACCTGATCCCGGCCGAGCTCGGCAAGGGCTTCGGCTTCGTGCAGTCCAAGCCGGCCAGCGCCTTCTCGCCGGTGGCGGTGAGCCCCGACGCCCTGCCGGGCTGGAGCGACGGCAAGCTGTCGGGCGCGCTGCTGATCGAGCTGAACGGCAAGGATTTCGGCACGGCCGACGCCGGCGTCGACATGACCTTCGACTTCGGAACCCTGGTGGCCCACGCGGCCAAGACCCGCGCCCTGAGCGCCGGCACGATCGTCGGCTCGGGCACGGTTTCCAACCGCGACGCCGACGGCGGTCCGGGCAAGCCGATCGCCGAGGGCGGTCTCGGCTACTCCTGCCTGGCCGAGCTGCGCACCGTCGAGACCATCCTGCATGGCGCGGCCAAGACGCCGTTCCTGCTGGGCGACGACACCGTGCGCATCGAGATGAAGGACGCCAAGGGCCACACGATCTTCGGCGCCATCGAGCAGCAGGTCGAGCGGGTTTGACAGAAGAGGTCGCAACCGTCGGAAGGGTCTGGTCGACGCCGGCCGGGGTAAATCTCGGCCCGCTCGACCTGATCGCCGACGGGGCGGCCCGCAACTACGTCCTGCAGATCGGAGCCAACCGCTTCCACGGCTTCGTGGTGCGGCGGGGCGAGGCGGCGTTCGGCTATGTCGACCGCTGCCCGCACGCCGGCCTGCCGCTGGCCCAGACGCTGGACCAGTACCTGACCCCCGACGGGGGCATGATCGCCTGCTCCTGGCACGGGGCGGTATTTTCGATCGAGGACGGCGCCTGCCTCGGCGGCCCCTGCGCCGGCGCCCGCCTGACGCCCTGGCCGGTGCGGGTGGACGGCGGGCGCCTGCTGACCGCGTAAATTCCAGAAAGACAAGTCTGGATTGATTTGCCCAGTCGCGGGTGGTTTCTTGGCCCGCGATCGGGAGACGAGCATGGGCGGACTTTCGGGGATTGTCGATGATCTCGAAGGCGTGGCGCTCGAGGCGGTGCAGAACCAGCCGCCCGTGGTCTCGGCCCGAATCCTGGCCTTCCTGACCAAGGTCGCCCATGTCGTCGACCAGGCCTATCGCGACGTCCTGGCCCTGCTGATCGACGTGAAATACGTCGGCGACGACGCGCTGTCGGCCGGCGAGATCCGCGACTTCCAGCGCCGGGCCGAACAGATCCTGGAAATCAGCCACTATCGCGACGCCGAGGAGATCTGCAGCCGCCTGCGGACGCTCAAGGACGTCTACGAAAACGAATTGCAGGCCATGGTCGGCCCGGGAGACAGCGGCCAGTGGGCCGGCCTGTTCAACCTGATCAACGACCGTGAAAGCCGGATCGTCATGATGATCCGCGACGAGCTCTGGCGACTGTCGCAGACCCTGGACACGGTGAAGGGTCCGGCCGACCTGGAGGCGCTGCGCGAGATCGCCGGCGAGGCGGCCCGGCAGATCAAGCGCGACCTGTCCGACCTCACCACCTTCACCAACCGCATCCTGGGCCTCAGCGGCCGGGCGGGACTGGTCGAGATGCTGAGGGACGGGCGGCCGCAGTCGATGGTGGTCAGGGAGATTTCGGTCATGGTCGATCAGAGACAGCAGCATACCTATTCGACGGGCGACAACTCGGTCCTGGTGGGGGCGGGGGCGAGCACCGGCGACATCCATATCCAGCAAGGCGCGGGTCTCGACCTGGCGGCCCTGGCGCAGGATCTCAATAAACTGCGCGCGGAAATGAAGGCCCAGGCGGCCGGGACGGCGGAGGAGGACGTGGCGATCGGCGCGGTGGCGACCGCCCAGGCCGCGGCCCAGCAGGGCGACGAGAAGGGCGCGCTGAAAGCTTTGAAGGGCGCGGGGAAGTGGGCCTTGAGCGTGGCCGAGAAGGTGGCCGTGCCGATCGCCGTGGCCGCGCTGAAGCCGCTGCTCGGCGTGCCCTGAGGGCCTTCGCCCAAAAGAAAAGCCGCCCTCCAGGAGAAGAAGGCGGCCAAGTCATTGGGAGGAAACGCCCAGAAGGGCTGAGACCTCTATAGCCGTTTCCTGACGTCGTGACAACGTTGTCATGAACTTTTTCGGAAAAATGTTTTCGGGTCGGCCGTCGCGCCGCGGGGGAGGGGCGTCTATGTCGGACGACATGACCAGCCTGACGCTTCGCCTCGCCACGCCCGAGGACATCCCCGCCCTGACCGTGCTGATGAACGCGGCGATCGCCGAGCTGCTGACGCCGTTCCTGCCGCCAGAGGGCGTGGCGGCGTCTTTCGAGGTGATGGGCCTGGACAGCCAGCTGATCGCCGACGGCACCTATTTCGTGGTTCAGGACGGGGAGGCGATCGCCGGCTGCGGCGGCTGGAGCCGGCGGGCCACCCTGTTCGGCGGCGACCACTCGGCCGGGCGCGACGCGGCCATGCTGGACCCGGCGCGCGACGCGGCGCGGGTGCGGGCGATGTACACCCATCCCGACCACACCCGGAAGGGCGTCGGCCGGATGATCCTGGCGGCCTGCGAGCAGGCGGCGGCGGGCGAGGGCTTCTCCCGCGCCGAGATGGCCGCGACCATGGGCGGCGTGCCGCTCTACGAGGCCTGCGGCTACACGCTGATCGAGCCCTTCACGGCCCCGACCTCCAAGGGCTACGACGTGCCGCTGGCGCGTATGGGCAAGGCGCTGGAGCCCGCGCCGGCGCGCGGCTAGGGGCTGGCGTCAGGCGGTCGCGGCCGGCTTCCTGAGGGCGGCGCTGAGCCCGACGAGCACGGCGATGAACGCCGTCGTCAAGGCGCCGAAGGCCTGTGCCTGGGCGACCGGCAGGCCTCCCGCGAGCGCGATCGCGAGGTTCGAGGTGATCAGGCATGCCGCCGATCCCAGGCCCCAGGCGGCGAAGGCGACGATCCGGCGCGATCCCCGGGGCGTCTTTCCAACGAAACCGTAGGCGAGGGCGATGATCAGGCCCGAGATCGCGCCGTTGGTCAGGGCGAAGCGCAGGATGGGCTGGGCGACGCCGAGGGGACCCATCGTGCCCAGGGTGGCGAACAGCGCAAAGGAAAGAGCGGCGATCACAAGGGCGGAGCCGAGGCCGACGGCCAGGGTCCTGCGCGCTAGGGGGCGGCGTTCGGGGGCATCGTTCCAGGCGTGGAGAGCGAGCGCGGCCAGCAGCGCGCCGCCGACAACGAGATAGAGCGCAACAAGCGCGAACTGCGGCCAGAACGGCCAGTCCGGATTGAAGTTGCCGTAGTCGATCTGGGGCGAACCGACATAGGGAGCCTTGTCGACGAAGCGGCTGACCATGAGGGCGCCGAAGGCGATGAAGAGCCCGCAGCACGCGCGTCGCGTCAGACCGATCAACCTGTCCATGCTTCCCCCTGACCTGCGCAGCTTAGGCGAGATCGTGGAGAGCGCCAGAGGCGGCGACGCCCACGAAAAAGGGGCGGGCCTTTCGGCCCGCCCCTCGTAGTCGCGGTCGTCGGTTCCGCTTAGCGGAACAGGCTCAGGATCGAGCTCGACGACTGGTTGGCGATAGAGAGCGCCTGGATGCCCAGCTGCTGCTTGGTCTGCAGAGCTTGGAGCTTGGCGCTTTCCTTGGCCAGGTCGGCGTCGACCAGGTTGCCCACACCGGCGTCGAGGCTGTCTTGCAGCTTGCCGACGAAGGTCAGGTGGGTGTCGAGGCCCGTCGAGCTGGTGCCCAGCGAGGCCAGCTTGTTGGTGGCCGTCTGCAGGGCGGTGTCGATGGTCGAGATCATCGTCTTGGCCGCGGCCGCGTCGGTGAACGACGTACCGGCGCTGAGGCCGATGCCGGCCAGCGACAGGGTCTTGGAGTTCACCGTGATGCCCGAACCGTCCGAGTTGGCCAGGTAGGTCAGCTTGGCGGTCTTGCCGTCGATGATGCTGGCGCCGTTGAACTTGGCGTTGCTGACGGCCTTGGTGATCTGGTCGCGCAGCGAGTTGAAGTCCGACTTCAGGGCGTTGAACGAAGCGGTGTTCAGCGAGGTGTCGGAAGCGGCCAGGGCCTTTTCCTTCATCTTGCCCAGGAGGTCGGTGACGGTGTCGCCGGCGGCCAGGGCGACGTCGATGGTGGACTGGCCGCGTTGCAGCGAGTCCTTCACGGCGTTGATCGACGAGGCGGTGGCCGACTGGTTCTTGGCGGTCGCCCAGATGGCGCCGTTGTCCTTGGCGCTACCGATCTTCTTGCCGGTGTTGATGCGCTGTTGAGTGATCTGAAGGTCGCTGTTGGTCGAGTTCAGATTTTGCAGGGCGATCATCGCGCCCGAGTTCGTGTTCACGCTGTTCAGCGCCATAACGAAGACTCCTTCTTGAGGTGTCCGGCGTCATTTTGACCCCGGAGGGCGTTTTGCCCTCCTGCAATATTTCGTAATCTCGTTATCATTGAGTGAAAATGTCGCGGTTACCGGCGCGTTCATTGTAAGCTTCTGTTAACTTAGATTGACGCAGCCGCGCGACTGAATCGCCAGGCCTTGAAGCCTGAGTCCTGGAGACTCTTGGCGACCCGCGACTAGACTCTGGAAACTTGGCGAAGGGCGCGAAGCCCAAGTGTCGGGCCGGGCTCGCGCGCGCGAAGATTCAAGCTCTCTTGGCGCTCGCGGCGGGCGCTAGAGTCACGCGCAGAGACGGGCCGGTTCCAGCGCCGGCTCTTCGGTCTCGAACAGGTCGAAGGCCTCTTCCCAGGCCGCCAGCCTCGTCTCGCGCAGGGCCGCGTCGTCGACCACCCGCATCAGCTGGTCCTCGCGGTCGTTCCACACCAGGCCCAGGTCCGTGGCCCGCTCGGCGTCGGCGCCCAGCAGCAGGATGACGTCGGCCTTGGCCGCGCGCTCGGGGCTCAGCCGCATCAGGGTGCGGCCCGCGCCCATGTCGCGGTGGATGTCGGCGAAGGCCAGCACGGCCGAGATCATCGCGGCGCTGACCGGGCGAACGTGCCAGGGCTGGCAGGCGAGGCGGCTCATGTCGGTTTCTCCGAACGAATTGCGATGACTCCTTTTCCACGTGCGTTGCGTCAAAAACGGTCGTAATGAACCGGGATGAGACATGAGAAGGCGACGAAGCTGCTCGACCTGGCCCGCCGGCTGGCCAGTTCCTCCGAAGGGTTGACGCTCGACGAGATGGCCCAGGCCATGGAGGTGGGCCGGCGCACGGCCGAGCGCATGCGCGACGCGGTCTGGGCGGCCTTCCCGCAGATGGAGTCGATCGAGGACCCGCCGACCCGCCGCTTCCGCATCCCCTCGGGCCTGGACAGCCTGTTCCAGACCCCGACCGCCGAGGAACTGGCGGCCCTGCGCACGGCCGCGGACTCCAACCAGACGGCCGGCGCCCACGGCCGGGCGGCGGCGCTGTACGCCCTGGAGGGCAAGCTGCTGTCGGCGCTGAAGGGCTCGGCCCGCCGGCGCGTGGCGCCCGACGTCGAGGCCCTGGTCCAGGCCGAGACCATTGCGGTCCACGCCGGCCCGCGTCCGCACGAGGACCAGAACGTACTGGCGCAGATCCGCTCGGCGGTGAAGGGACTGACGGCCCTGTCGTTCCGCTATGACGGCGGCAGCCAGCCGGGGCGCACCCGCACGGTGACGCCGCTGGGCATCCTGTTCGGCCGCAGCAACTACCTGGTCTCGCTGGAGGGAAGCAGCCCCCGGCCGCGCACCTTCCGCCTCGACCGGATGAGCGACGTCCAGGCGCTGGACAAGCCGGCCTCGCCGCCGGCCGACTTCTCGCTGCAGGCCTTCGCCGACGAGAGCTTCGGCATCTATCACGGCGACATCGAGGACGTGGTCCTGCGCATCAAGCCCGAACGGGCGGAAGACGCCCTGCGCTGGCGCTTCCACTCCAACCAGGTGGTGGAGCAAGGGGCGGACGGCGTGGTGACCGTCAGCTTCCGGGCCAGCGGCATGCTGGAACTGGCCTGGCACCTCTTCACCTGGGGCGACGCGGTCGAGATCGTCTCGCCCGAGGACCTGAAGACGATCATGGTCAGGGAGCTGGAGAAGGCGCTGGCGGCGCATCGGTAGTTTGATCCCTCTCCCCTTGCGGGAGAGGGTGGCCTCGCGGAGCGAGGTC